>JBARNC010000398.1:0-3741 GCA_049802775.1 Pseudolabrys sp.
CCAGTGACCGGTTTGCCACCATGCCACCAACCCTAAAAGGAAGCCGATGATTGCAAGCGAAGCCTGCATAGCGAACCCTCGCTTGTAGGCTGGTTTCCATTGCGTGAGGAGTGCGCGGTCATCCAAGTCCAAACGGGCTGGCTGTTCGGCGACATTGATATAGACGGCTGCTCCAGAAAATAGCGCAGCGACGATCAGCGCAAGCTGCCCTGCAAGCATGGCCACCTCCCACCATTGGAGAAAAATATAAGGTGGCAAGGTACGACGCGTGAGCACGTGTAACCGTCTTACCGTTGCACCTGGCTGATATCCCGCAATTGTTTTGTGATACGAGCCGAAATTGATAAGCTCAGTGCTATCCACCCGAGAGGATCGCAGCCTTTTTCTCCGCGTACTCGTCCTTTTGGATTTCGCCTCGCGCAAAGCGTTCGTTGAGTATCTGCAACGCCGAGTGGCTCGGATCCCCCCACATTCGCGACCGCGGCCCCCAATGATGATACCCATGGCCGCACAAACCACGGGCGAGAAAAAAGATGACAGCAAAAATGAAAATCATGAACAGCATCATCAGTGGGAACATCCACCAAAAGTGCCAGCCATAGCCGTACTGCCACATGTCCCAAGGGCCATGCGCAAAATAACTGTGCGGTGGCAAATAATCTTGCGGTGGCTGCGGGGCGGCCTGTTGTGCAATCGCTCGCAGCGGCTCAATTATTACAATGAATGCTACAAGTGGCAATGCTGCGAGTTTTTCTAACATGACACGTCTCCATTCATAACAAGTATTTTGTCTGCACCGTACGGGGCCGTGATGCATTGACACAGGTCAACGGTTTACCCGTTACGCTCTGGGCCGCACGAGGCAAGCGCAGCACCTCACGCTTTCAGATTTTTACCTTCGCAGCTGTTACCCCAATAGCGGACAAACGCGGGGCGCAACTGGATTGTCCGCTTTGTGCCAATAGCAGACATCGTAAGTCGGGCGGGCACTGAAAAGGCAGAAGCCCCAGCCTCGCGGCTAGGGCTTCGCGTGCGTTCGCGTTGGAAGGGGCAAACCGAACAACGCGCCCGGCACGGTCAAAACGTAACATGGGTCGGAAGGCGTGGTGAGGAGCGGCTTTATATTTTCATCTCAAACTTATTTGATGAGCTTGCCGCTGGTTTGAGGCGGAATGCAGCCCGATATCCACTTTTTCCAATAGCGGCCAAACGCGGGTGCGGTCGGATTGTCCGCTTTGTGTCAATAGCGGACATTCGTGTTGCGCCTTTTAATTCTACTGTGGTGTCTGCCTTTCAAAACGCTTCGTCGGGCGGCACTGCGGTCAAAAAACTGTGATCTCGTGCAAATATAATTTGGTTGCTCCCATAGCACGTTGGGGCTGAATATGAATGTGAGGAGTGGCTAATTTCAGTTTGCTGATCTGCCCCCAATTTCTTCTCCTCCCAAAATCCGATCACATCCTTAGGAGACTTGAGATGAAAATATCTCGCCGTCAGGCAACGATTAGTGGCTTAAGCCTCCTAGCTGGCACATCAATGAGCGCAATGGCCCGCGCTGAATTCGGCGAAGGTCTGTCGGACATCGGTGAGGGTCTTGAAGACTTCGCGCTGGCTCAAGATGCCTACATCTACGGTTATCCACTCATCACGATGGAGATGACCCGCAGGGTTATTACCAACGTGGCAAGTGTCGAAGGCACTCACGGACCGATGGGTCAGATAATCAAGCTGCGCCAATATCCGAATGCGTCGTTCCGGGACGTAACCGCGCCAAATGCTGACACACTCTATACGACCGCGTTTTTCGATGTGGGCAAGGAACCATGGGTGCTGAGCATTCCCGATATGAAGGACCGCTACTTCCTGTTCCCCATGTTGGATGGCTGGACCAACGTGTTCCAAGTGCCTGGCAAGCGCACCACCGGAACGGCCGCACAGACTTATGCGATCACCGGCCCAGGGTGGAAAGGAACGCTGCCGAACGGTGTCAAGGAATACAAATCACCAACAAGCATCGTTTGGTTGCTTGGTCGCATATATTGCACGGGCACTTCCGAAGATTATGCAGCAGTCCATGCGTTACAGGATCAGTGCAAGCTGGTGCCACTAAGCAGTTATGGCAAACCATATACGCCACCCCCCGGCACCGTCGATGCGTCTATCGACATGAAGACACCCGTTCGCGAGCAGGTGAACCGGATGGATGCGACAGCGTATTTCACTTTACTCGCTCAGCTCATGAAGACAAACCCGCCTGCGGCGACAGATGCTCCCGAGCTTGCTCGGTTTGCCAAGATAGGACTTGTCGCCGGCAAGGATTTTGATGCGAGCAAACTTAGCAATGCCGATTTTGTAAAACGCATCCCGGAGGTCGCCTTCGACCGGATCATGCTTCAGTTCAAGGTCAACAAAGCCGTCAAAGATGTCAATGGTTGGGGATATACGACCAAGACCGGACTTTATGGAACAGACTATTTCATGCGAGCACTTGTGACTGCCATCGGGCTTGGCGCGAACCGACCGCAGGACGCGGTCTATCCGACATCGATGAAGGATGCCGATGGCCGCACCTATGACGGAGCCAACAAATACGTCATGCCGTTTAAGAAAGGCCAATTGCCTCCCGTCCGCGGCTTCTGGTCGCTGACGATGTACAACGGCAAGTATTTTTTCGTCGCCAATCCGATCAACCGCTACTCGATTAGCGCCAGGCAAAATCTTAAACCCAATCCAGACGGTTCCGTTGACCTCTACATTCAGAAGGACTCGCCCGGCTCAGACAAGGAGTCCAACTGGCTGCCGGCGCCGTCCGGCAAGTTCATTCTGATGCTGCGCATGTATTGGCCGAACGAGAAAGACCCCTCGATCGTCAACGGTTCGTGGGAAATCCCGCCCGTTAAAAAGGTAAGCTGATTTAGCGGTAATCGGCGATAACCTGTCAGTGCCTCACGGGCGACAAAGCGGGCAGAAGCGTTCAAACAAATGGCGAAAACGTTTGGAGTGACCGTGAAGGACATCTTCTGGACGCAAGGACGGTATGACATCGTAATAGTCGTTGAGGCTCCAGATGAGCTTTCCGCCACGGCGCTTAACTTAAGTCTTAGCGCACTCGGCAACATTCGCACGGAGTCGCTGCGTGCCTTTTCGTCAGCAGAGATGATGAATATTGTCGCCAAGATGCTCTAACTAATCGGGTGATAAGAAGCCGACGTTCTGACCTTTAATTGCGATGTCCGTCTTACCCCCGAAAGCGGACATGTGCAGTGCAACTCGGTATGTCCGCTAAGTGCCAATAGCGGACATACGCATTTAGCCCAGCGAACGGGCTTACAGTGGCGCAAGAGCTTTGCGCAGCGGAATGTCCGATATCGTCATCAGACCGTTGAACGGCTCGTTCAGTTCTAAAATCAAATAGATTGCACACGATGCTGATAAGCCAAATATGCACAGAAAAGCCAAAGCTGTTGCATTTAGATCCGAAAATAAACTGAAGCTCAAAAATATGATGAAAAGCCAGAACACAAGAATGGCGAGAAAAGGTATTGGTATTTGATTGTCTGTCTCTACAAACAGCAAGAGGCGAGTTTGGGCCAAATCATTGGCGACCTGTACCGCCCGAGTTTGGAGCGTGCGCTGGATTTCATTTTGCGGCGATAGCGCAAGAATTGCTAAGTAGAGTTTTTCGCCTTCGCTGGCGGTCGTAAACGGCTCCGTTGTTATTTTCTCGTGCCACAGCCGGTC
>JBARNC010000399.1:0-2344 GCA_049802775.1 Pseudolabrys sp.
GGGCGCGCCGTACTTGCTCTCTACGAATTTCTTCCAATCCGGGGTGTAGGCGCGATCAGCATCTGCTCGGGATGCCCATTCATAAATGCCGCCCACGCGTAGCCCATCCTCGCTCATCCAATAATTCTTTCGAAGTAAGCCGGGCATGCCTTGGTACTTCGGTGCTGTCGTCTGAAAGACCTTGGTCATTTCACCCAAGGTCGCTGGGTGCTTCAGATGGAAAGTGGTGACAGTTACGATCATTGCCATTCCCTCGTGTAAATTAGGACCAGGATATCAAGAATTAGACGTGGAGTCCGCTTTCGGCGTCATAAGCGGCCGGCAGGGAGTCAAAATCCATAATCGGGTCCGGGCCAAGAATCGTTTGATAATAGGTGAGCGTTTTTTGCAATCTCGCGGCGAGCTTGACGGCGCCGCGTCTCCCTGAGTGCTTCCATGAAGCGGACGAAGAAACCCTTGCGCGGTTCGGCCAGCACTGGTTCATCAACATCGGTGGCCGAACTTGCGAATAACCCCATCAGTCATCCGGTCTCTCCTTTTCGAAGATCTGTTGCCAACAAAAAACGCAGGCGGCAGGGGCGTCTGCGTGTGAGGAAAGCTGGTGCGATATAGCTGCCTGACCGGAGGTAAGCTTGAAGAAAATCCCGATTTTTCCTTGAGACGGGTCACTTTTCGTTGAAGGGCGGCCTCCCCTAGCGCCGTACTGTGCAAAACTGACAATCAAATAAGAGAAAACCCATGACGCCAGTCAGGGCATAGGAATGACCCAGCTTTGTCTTTAGGAAGGTCGACTAGGCTCCATGTCCGCGACAACAAAGCGGACATGTCTGCAGGTCGGCTTCGTGCTAGGGAGCGTCGAATTGGTTGCACCGAACAACCATGTGAGCGAGCTAGCTCAAAACGTCGTTTCATGAACAATCAGATTTGATAATTTGGCGTCGAGCGTCCATTGGGGGTAGGTGATGTCGAATGAATTTCGCTTGAATAATTATCTGTCACGCATCGGCTATCGCGGAAAAATCGAGCCAAATCTAGCGATGCTGACAGCCATTCATACCCGTCACGTCGATGCAATCCCCTTCGAAGGCCTCGACCCGCTGTTGCACCGCCCGGTCAAGCTCGATATTGCCTCACTACAAGAAAAGCTCGTCGATAGCCGCCGGGGTGGATATTGTTTCGAGCAGAATTTGTTGTTCAAAGCCGCGCTAGAGGAAATTGGCTTCAAGGTCGCGGGGCTCAGTGGGCGCGTACGTTGGATGTCGCCACCCGACAGTCCGCTTGGTCCCAGGGAGCACATAACGCTCAAGGTCGATCTGCCTGATGGACCGTACCTCGTCGATATTGGTTTTGGCGTGTGCGTGATCGACAAACCGCTGCAACTCAAGACCGATGTTGAGCAGCGCACAGCGATGGGAACATACCGGCTTGGTAAAGCTGATGGCTTGTTCTCATTGAGCGCGAAACAGCCGGGCGGCTGGCGAAACATGTATGTCTTCGACTTGGAGCCACAAATTCAAGCAGATTACGAACTCGGCAATTGGTACACGTCCACAAGTCCTCTCGTACCGTTCATAAGCACGCTGGTTGTGGAGCGTGTCAGCAGTGACAAGCGCTATAAGCTCGTTAATCGCAGGTTGAGGATCGAAGCGCGCGACGGTGAGGTTACATCCGAGCGCTCAATCGGTAGCGCCGAGGAGTTGCGTCAGGTTCTCGACGAAACCTTTAACGTGACGCCGCCCGTACAAATCGAGGAGATTTTCGCTCGGACCGGAGGCTAGCTGATGTCCGCTTTGGGTCATAAGCGGACATCACGCCATTGAATTGGGATGTCCGCTTTACCCCCAAAAGCGGACATTTGCAGTACTCACGACGAGCTAGTTGAATCATTAGGAACAACCGTTGTGCCACCGTTTGCTCTCATACTTGTGTGACCCGGGACGGCCCATTCTGCTAGTTGTGTTGGCATGGGTCGCCAACCGTTCGGAGCCTCGCCGGGGCCTTTAGGCGGGTTCTCTTTTTCGCTCGTTTTCTTCCTCCCAACGCCGCTTAGCACTGGTATGGAATTATTGTTGGCAGGTTTCGTCGCGTGTTTACGCGCGCGCGTGAATGAGTGCGGAAAAATACTTGGCTCCTACTGGGCGCATATTGGGTAGACAAAACCACGGGAAGTGAAGGTATGAGCGCCGATTCGTCGCAACCGGGAGCTTCTTATCGTGGCCTAGTCCACCACTGCGATGATAGGCCCATAGCCGCCATGGCCGGGCGCGTCAATGCGGCCGAGTCCCGGCGCATAGAGCCCAGACGCCACGCCTCCGTCGAGAAAGAGCGCATTCCTGCAGCCGAG
>JBARNC010000400.1:0-8647 GCA_049802775.1 Pseudolabrys sp.
TTGGAACGCCGCAAGCGTATGCGGCCTATCGCAACTGGGCCAATATTGGTCCGGGCGGCGATGGCGGATCTTTAAATGCCATGCAAACGATCGATTCCACCCCCGGAACGGGCTACATCCCCGCAGAAATCGGTGACAGCATGCAGAGTATTCTTGATCCAGATTTCTGATGAAGCTGAAAGCACCTTGACCGCTATGTGAACGCGTGATGGCTTCCCGCCATTCAAAGCTCAGAATTGCGCTTGTTGTCTTCGCGGTCGTACTCGTTGCCTACGGACTCATTGCCTACATTGTGCTCCCGCGGATCTGGACCCACTACGAGCACCAAAAGGGGCTGGCGGGTCTTACGATGGTAACACGCACGGCTCAGGGTATTCCGGGTGATCCGATCAATGTGGGTCTGGTCGGAACAAAAGCCGATGTTCTATGCGCCATGCACGCAGCTGCCTGGTATCCCGCCGACCCAATTACATTCCGATCAAGCGTGGAGATTGTCGGTAGCGTGGTACTCGACCGGCCGTACCGGGATGCACCGGTGAGCCCTCTTTTCTACCAGGACAGACGGGAAGATCTCGCGTTTGAAAAGCCGGACGGTTCGAGCGCCGATCGCCGCCAACATGTGCGGTTCTGGGAAGTCTTGAAGCGGGGGCACGAAGGAAGACCGGTGTGGCTCGGCTCTGCGACTTTCGATAGCGGCGTTGGCCTGAGCCGCGACACCGGACAGGTCACGCATCATATAGCGCCAAATATCGACGCCGAGCGCGACCGGCTCACGGACGACCTCAAAGCAGCAAGGGTTGTCGAGGCAATTTATGAGGTCTCTGGCATCGGCCCCACCCTCGCCGGCCGGAACGGAGAAGGCGACCGCTATTACACCGATGGTGAAATCGAGATTTCGCGTCTTGTCGCGGGCTGCAATGTGAAAGCTGCTACGACAGTGGAACTGGACAATCCGCCGCTCGTGAACATGAAAAATGTGGCGTGGAAGGCGATCACTGGCATGCTGGAAACTGGTGAGCCAGCCGCCGCTCCGAAATAGTACTTGCCTTGGCGAATTTACATATTTCCGGTCAACCAGAGGATGCCTCTAATAACGGTGTCCGTTGCACTTGAGATAAGATGCGACACGAAACCTAGGTCCACTCCAAATTGCGCCCCCAACAAAGGCAGGAGGATCAGGAGGCCAATAAGAATCATCATCCCGTAAGGCTCAAGACGGGCAAGTTGTCTGGCCAATACATTGGGGAGCAACCCGACTGCAATGCGTCCTCCATCAAGAGGCGGTAGCGGGAACAGATTGAAAACGGCCAGAACGACATTGATGATGACGGCGTTTTTTATATTCAGCGCAGCCCACTGAGCCATGGTGGCTGGCAGATAGACCAGCAGATGAAAGCTCAAGGCCGCGATAATTGCCAACCCAATATTCATTGCAGGGCCTGCGGCTGCGACCAACACCATGCCGCTGCGGGGATTACGAAGTGCCCGAAAATTAACTGGCACTGGCTTGGCGTATCCAAACAAGAATGGCGAGCGTGCGAACAGCAAGAGTCCCGGTAGAATAATTGTGCCAAATGGGTCTATGTGCCGGAGTGGATTGAGACTGACACGGCCGAGCCGCGCCGCCGTATCATCACCAAGGAAACGGGCAACATAGCCGTGAGCAGCTTCGTGAAAAGTGATGGCGATAAGGACCGGCAATAGCCAAATTGAAACGGCATAAATCATGTCCATGCTGAATAATCCGATGAAAGGATGTGCACTTTTCAGGCTCAGGCAGACCGAAAGTACTAGATTGGATTCAGCGCGGCCTTGCCGGCTGCAACTCGCTGGCGAAGTTCGATACGCTGGCGCGAAGATACCCCTAGCAGGTCGGCGGCGCGCCAGATGATATTGCTCTCAAATTCGTTCACACTCTCATCAACGTAAATAATTTGCCACATCATTTTAACGATTCGTTGGCGGCCTTCCGCGTCGAGAACATCATTGAGCTGGCGGGTGAAATGGTAAAGGTCAACCGCGCTTCGGTCGGCTGCGGCAGCGTCGTGAATCAACTGAACGGTGGTACAATCATCGAGTTCGAAGCACGATTTCAGAACGGCGTAAAGCTTTCTCCGCCTAGCCTCCGACATTTCGCTGTTGACGGTCGCTACACGGGTTAGCAGCGCTGCGGTTGCGAGCCGGCAATCCGTGTCCTCGAATTTTTGCAGCCTCGCATCCCCGAGGAGGCTAGAGACGAAGCTCTTGAGCCATCCAAACATCGATACCGCCTCACTGCGCTAGATAGCTGCCATCGCGATAAAGCAGCGGCTCCAGCCGATCTCAGCCAAGTATGAAATAGCATTGCCGATTTCCAGTACAACGTCGCTTACGAAACTTTAATCCCCCAGACATGGGCCGTTCAGGTGAAGCAGATTAGAGATCAGATACCGGTGACCGCCGACTTTGGTCTTTGGCATGATACGCATCAGAAAACATCTGCACTGCGCCGCATCCCAGGTCTGGGAGCGAATTTGGCGTGCGCTGTGCGATCCTTACCGGCCCGAGCAGCACTATATGCGCGGCCCCGGTCCGAAATATCGCACCAAAGCACCGAACGCAAAAGCCAAGTAGCCGATAAGGTTTGTCTCGTGTCCGCTATTAGCACAAAGCGGGCAATCCAATTGCGCCCACGCGTGTCTGCTATTGGAATAACATCGGACATACCGAAAGCGGGGAGCGAAGGTAAAAAGGTGAAAGCGTGAGGCCGCTGTTTCAGTTGGTCCTTACGGCTTAGGGCATCGCTAGCGGATTGAAGGAAAAAGTTGCAAGCACATGACGGATAAAAGGCGACCAAAGGCGCAAGGTGAAAAACCGCGCTCTGAGCCGGAGATCATCCCGCCAGAACGCGCGGAAGGGAAAACAACACGGGGCAAACCACGAATGCAGATCTTTGTCGACACGCACGGCACTGGGCGTGTGTATGTTGCGAGGATTCGGCCGCTTGGTATTATCCTGTTAGCCCTGACGATAGGCATCCTATCGGCCGTGATGTTCATTGTACTGTTGGGCGCACTTTTTATCTGGATACCTATTGTCGTTCTGGGCGGTGCTGCCGCCATCATTGCCGGGCTTTTGCGTGGGTATCTTCATCGTGCGCCTTGAGGCTGATCGACCTGCGCACTTTAACTAGCGTTACAGCTCACGGCATCGCTGATAACACGGTTGCACGTTCGCGCCTTCCTTCGATGCTACCTTGCCACTGACAAATCAGCGACGGTCGCATTTTTGTATTGCCTTTGGATTTGCGCGGCACCACCCCCTCATTTGATCATCCCAACAACTCGCGGTAACCACAGGGTCAATTCCGGGATCATCGTAATCGCAATCAACGACAGTAGTAGTGGTATCAGCCAAGGCAGAATTGCCATGGTCGTCCGCTCAATCGATAATTTGGCTGTTCTGGACAGCACAAATAACACCATGCCGAGCGGCGGGTGCAGCAGCCCGATCATCAAATTGAGCGTCATCACGACGCCGAAGTGCACCGGGTCAATGCCGACCTTCATGATTACAGGCATCAGAACAGGCACCAGGATACTGATCGACGCGATCGGCTCCAGGAAGCAACCGATCACCAGCAGAAGAATATTGATCAGCAACAAGATGATGTAATGGTTATTGGTCAACGCCAGCAGCGCCTCGGTGGTGTATTCGGTGACGCGGGTCGTCGTCAGTACCCAACCGAACAGCGAGGCAGCGCCGACGATCAACAGCACGCCCGCCGTCGTTTCGATGGTATCCATCGAGACCTTGTAAAACTGCTTTGGCGACAGCGTGCGGTAGAGGAATATACCGAGCACCAGCGCCCAAGCGCACGCCGCGATGGCCGCCTCGGTCGGCGTGAACCAGCCGAACGTCATGCCGCCGACGATGATCGCCGGCGTCAGCAACGCTGGAAATGCCGCGATGAAGCTGACTGCAAGCGTGCGCCAGCGGAACGCCTGGTCGCGCCCCATGCCGTAGCGCCGCGCGCAATAGTAGACATAGCCCATCATGAAGGCAGTCATAACGAAGCCAGGAATGACGCCGCCGAGAAACAGCGCACCGATCGAGACGTTGCCCATCATGCCGTAGATGACGAACGGCAAAGATGGTGGGATGATCGGGCCGAGCGTGGAAGACGCCGCGGTGACACCGACCGAGAATTCGGTGTCGTAACCGTGATCCTGCATCGCTTTGATCTCGATGGTGCCAAGGCCCGCCGCATCGGCGATCGCTGTCCCCGACATGCCGGCAAAGATCACCGAGCCGATGATGTTGACATGCGCCAGCCCGCCGCGCGTCCAGCCTGCGAGCGCGACTGCGAAATCGTAGATGCGATTGGTGATGCCGGCGGAGTTCATCAGATTGCCAGCCAGGATGAAGAATGGCACCGCCAGCAACGGAAATGAATCAATGCCGCCCGCCATCCGATGCAAAATCACGAAGTCCGGCAGTCCGGCGATAAAATGCGTATAGATGAAGGACGATCCGGCGAGCGCGATGAAGACCGGCACGCCCGCGAGCAGCACCGCGATGAACAAAAACGCCATGAAAATCATCGGCTCGCCTTGCTCTTTAGTCGGCCGCGATCTGGTGCGTAACGTCGTCTGGCCGGCTCCAGCCGGCCTTAGCGTTGCGCCGGACATTTTGAATTTGGCGGATCAACATCAAGAAACATCCGAACGCCACGCCGCCATAAACGTAGCTCATCGGCAGGTCGAATACCGTCATGCGCTGGACGGCCATGCGCTCCATGATCGTCCATGACAAAAAAGCGAGCAGGCCAATAAAGCCAAGTTTGACGAAATCGACGAACGCCAGCAGCGTGGCGCGGAGCCGCCCTGGCTTCATCGCATTCGCGAGCAGCTCGACAGCGATGTGGGTATTGCGCCGGGTCACCATCGCGCCCCCGATGAACACAACCCACATCAGCGCATAACGCGCGATCTCTTCGGTCCAAGCCAGGCTGTCGTTGAGCACGTAGCGGGTGAAAAACTGCAGAAAGACGATGAAGGCCAGCGACCAAAAGATCACGAAGGCGAGCCAGTCCTCCGGGTGATGCTCGATGACTACCTTGGCGTCTTCGACCTGAATCAGGCGTTGTTCGGCGGCAGGCGCTTTTTGTTCACTCATGGATTCCCCGCCCCAGACTGCGGCTGCCATGCCGCACCCATGCGCGGCATGGCCAAACTGCCTCCGGCTCCGTTATTTCAACGCTTGTAGCGCGTCGTATTCCGCCTTGCTCCAGCCAGCGCCGGCGGAGGCATCGTTGTGCAGCGGAATCGCCGCCTGGCGGAACGCCTCACGGTCGACCTCGACCACGGTCTTGCCGAGCTTGCGCAACTGGTCGGCAATCTTCTGCTCGGAGGTGCGGATCTCGTCAGACGCCTTGGACGCGGCCTGCGTCAGAACCTCCTCAAACACCTTCTTGTCGGCATCCGAGAGCTTCGCCCAGACGTGACTGCCCACGATCGTCACCAACGATTCGACGATATGGGCGGTCAGCATGATGTGCGACTGAACTTCGTAGAATTTCTTCGCCATAATGGTCGGCAGCGGATTTTCCTGGCCGTCCACCGTGCCCTGCTGCAAGGCCAGATAGACCTCGGCGAAAGCAATCGGCGTGGCGTTGGCGCCGACCGACTTGGTGAACATCAGATACAGCGGCGCCGGCGGCACGCGCAGCTTCATGCCCTTCATGTCTTCGGGCTTCTTGATTTCCTTATTGGCGGTGACCATGCGCTCGCCGTAATAAGTGAGTGCAACGACCTTATGCTTGGTCTTGTCTTCATAGCCATTGGCGATATCACGGAACAATTTACTGTCGCGATACGCCTTCCAGTGATTGAAGTCGCGCAGCATGAAGGGGGCGCCGGAGATCGCGAGCGGCTTGTGAATCGAGCCGGCGAACGAGGTGCCAGTATAGATGATATCGACTGTGCCGAGCCCGAGTCCCTCATTGATTTGGTTTTCGTTGCCGAGCTGCGAGGCCGGGAATACCCCAATCTCATAACGGCCGTCGGTGCGTTTCTTTATCTCCTCGGCCGCCCACAGCGCTTGTGTATGATAGGGCTCCGAAACTTCATAGACATGCGCCCATTTGAGCTTGGTCTGGGCTCCGGCGGGACCAATCATGACAGATAATGCGGCGACAAGCGCAAGACCGTGCGTAAAATGGCGCGGCCAATTCGGCATACTCACCTCCCCGTGTGGCAGTTATTTTGAGGTCGCCTGTTTGCGGGAATGTTACTATGCGGTCAGCTTCCCGCAACAGCTCTTATTGCTCCTGGCGGCGCGAAAGCGTGGCGCCGTCAGCCTTGGGAAATTGTGGTGTGATCTGGTGCATGTAGCCTTTTTGGAACCGACTAAGATCAAAGTCGCGTAGCGATCATTCCGTTTTTTGACCTGACATCTGAGATGTGACCAATAAACAAAAGGTTCCGGACATGCCGAAAGTCATGGCCGAGTCATTTTGATTTCGACCGGAGCACCTTGCTTCTCCCCATCGAACAGTATGAGCACCCGCAAGCGGGTTGGGCTTTCATCAAGAGGAAGCAAAGCCTTAGCCTTCCGCTTTCCATCCTTGCCGATCACATCGGTAAGATCCCAAAGGAGGCGCGTGTTTTCGCTTGTGCCATCCCACCAATAAACCGCGTAGGCGCCGTCGCCCGTAGCTACTCTGCGCTCAATAAAGGCAAACAGCAGTTGATATTCCTTCTACACATCGGACATGAGTGCAGCAACGTGGTGGCTATCGTGCCCGCGGTCGCGGAAAATTTGCGCTCGCACATGCTTTTCCCGCCCGCCAGCGTCAGATTATTGGGTAATATAGAGACCGTGCGCCGCCTTTTGTTATTTCGCCATGCCAAGGCCCAACGCCCCAAACCGGGCATAGAAGATCGTGCGCGTGTGTTGATCGAGCGCGGACGCAAGGATTCTGTCAGGATAGGTGCTTACCTGGCGACCAATGGGCTGGTCCCCGACCGGGTGCTGATATCGCCATCCGCCCGCACCCAGGAGACCTGGAAATTCACCGCGACCGCTTTTAGTTCGACCCCTGCGGCGGTAACAGCAGAGCAGCTCTACGAAGCGACGCCGCCTGCGATTATTGCCTTGATCAAGGAGGCTCCGACCGAGACCCATACACTGCTTGTCATCGGCCACAATCCGGAGCTGCACGAGTTGGCGCTGATGCTGGTCGCATCCGGCAACCCCGATGCGCGTAAACTACTGCGGGACAAATTGCCGACCGCGGGGTTGGTCATCATGGATTTCGCCTTCGACGATTGGCGAAAGCTACATCGGCAATCCGGTCGGCTGGAGCGCGTCGTGACCCCAAAGCTGCTGGAAGAGCGGACATTATGAGATGAGTCGTCTTCGCCTGCATACCGAGCAACACCTCGTCGGCCGTATCGGGTGGCTGCGAGCTGCAGTGCTCGGAGCTAACGATGGCATCGTCTCGACTGCGAGTTTGATTGTCGGCGTTGCCGCGGCCGCCGTAACGCAGAACGCTGTCCTGATCGCAGGCGTCGCGGGACTGGTGGCTGGCGCCATGTCGATGGCTGCCGGCGAGTACGTATCCGTCAGCTCGCAATCCGACACTGAACGGGCGGATCTCGCGCGCGAACGCAAGGAGTTGGGTGAGAACGTCGAGTTCGAAAAGGAAGAGCTTACCCAAATCTACGTCGAGCGGGGTCTCGAACTGCCGCTTGCGCGGCAGGTTGCTCAGCAGCTGATGGCAAAAGATGCCTTGACCGCCCATGCACGCGATGAGCTTGGGATTTCGGAAATCACAACCGCACGTCCGGTGCAGGCCGCATTGACCTCGGCTGCGACGTTTTCGGTAGGCGCGGCCATGCCCTTGCTCATGGTCGTCGTGGCGCCTGCCGGTACGCTTGTCCCGATCGTGTCCGCTGCGTCTTTGGGCTTTCTTGCCCTTCTCGGCGCAATCGGGGCAAAAGCAGGCGGCGCGAATGTTCTGCGCGCCACCGCCCGAGTGACATTCTGGGGAGCGTTGGCGATGGCTCTCACGGCCGGTATCGGGAAGATTTTCGGAACAGTTGTCTGACGATTTTATTTAGCGGTCCAAACACGCCAAATGCATCCTCATCAGTCGCATTGTCTGCGAATAGACTAGCGACGCGACTGCCACCTTCATCGCGCGGATGCTGCCGTACTATCTCAGCGCGCTCAGTTATGGACACACCGTCGTGAGTTGCCCGTAGGCGTTCGCCACCTGGTAACACGCAGACGGCGCCGCGTAGACCGGAGCCGCGTACTGTGCTGCTGCACCGGCAGCCACAGCAGGCCGGTAGCCGCTGCTGCACCGTACGTTACATCTCGCGCCGTCGCCTGTTCGCGAAACGGTTAAACGCCCGTCATGTTGGACTATTTGAGAAAATTCATATGTATTGTTCTTTGCATCACAAAGCTGAGAGCGGCCACTCAGTTATCCAGGTGGTTGACCAAGAGGAGGATGATTGCTCATGAGTCCGCTCGCGATCTCGTTAATCGCGTTTGCGCTTGTTTTCGGAGGTGCATTACTCGGTATGTACGTCCGCAGCGCTCTACCGGAGGGCCATCTCCGGGAAGATGTAAAAGATATTGTAAGGCTAAGTACAGG
>JBARNC010000401.1:0-14280 GCA_049802775.1 Pseudolabrys sp.
CTACGCAGCGAGCCGCGAACAGGCGATGCGATATTTTAAGGCGCGGTACATAGGGTCATCCAACTAGTGGTTAGCTTTCAAGCAATCGAGCAAGGCCGTCGCGCAGGCGTTCCAGCGGCCGAGTGCGGAAACACCCGACCGCCACTTGCCACAACATTCTTCAGCTCAATTAGCAAACATACCAGCATCGGTACGCGTTGCAGCGACGGCACGAAGGTCCGACGACCCGCGGGGCTACCACTACGCCTGGCGCTACCACCACACCTGGCGCTACAGCGCCGCCGAAGTACACGCCGCCGTAGTAGCCGTTGCGACGGCAGCCGCCATACGGGCCGCGGTGAAAGCCAAGTCCACAACCACCAGCGACCGGAATTGTCAGACTAGCCTGGGCCTGTTCGAGCGGCGCGAGAGGCATGGCTTGGGCGGCTGCAACGCAGAAGAAGCCGACGCCGATGGCCACTCCGAGAGAAAGACGTTTTGTCATTCATTCCTCCTTGGTATGTACTCGAAGCAGCATACATTTTAAAGGGTTGCAGAGTCATGTGTTGCCGCGAGCACACACATTAGCAAAAAAATTACTTTATCTAATTCTTTATGATGACTGTTTCGTCGGCTCGTTTAGGCTCACGTTATGGCAGTGCGGTTCATAATAGTTGCTCTTTGTGCCAGCGCGTTATTCTACGCCGCTAACCACAAATCGTTTGTCGCAGCGGAACCGCAATCATCGAGTGTGTTCGCAGTAAGATAGGCACGGCGACTTACATCGGTTTATCGGTCCGGGCCATCAAGGAGACCTCGATCGCGGCTACGCAGCGAGCCGCGAACAAGCGATGCGATATTTTAAGGCGCGGGAATACATAGGACCATCTGACTAATCCACCGGCATGGGACCCGGTAGCCTTTTGGACCTATTTAACTCCGTTGGGGACAAGGCATTCCCGGCCAGCAAGCGGTCATTCAAGCTGCTATGTTAGACAAGTTTCCCGCGGGGCCATTTGAGGAGGACGGGCCATGAATGATCCACAAGTAGGCTGGATCGCAGCCATTATCGTTGGCGGAGTTGCAGGCTGGCTAGCAGAGCAATTCATGAAGAGTGATATGGGACTCCTGATGAATATCGTACTCGGTATCATCGGGGCGGCGGTTGCGAGCGCCATTTTTAGCTTCTTTGGGATCAACCTAGGAGGATGGGTCGGATACCTGATTGCCGGATTCATCGGCGCATGTTTGCTGATTTGGATCGCGCGGGCAGTACGAGGGACGGCTTGACCCGGCTGGTTATCGGCGAGCGGAACCGCGGTGGGGGCTGCACATTAAACAAATGCCGCTGGGCCTGGTCCCCCCAATCCCCCTCAACTAACCCGGCGGCGCAGTCGATAAGGGGCTGCGGCGTGTGAAGGTTTGTTGATCGATGGCCGGGATTGCGCGGAAGATCGAGTCGTATAATTCGGCCTATCGACTCGCTTGGGAACACATTTCCGAGCAGCAAAAGTTCGAGCATCCCGATATAGCTCGGCGTCTTCATGATTCCATCAGGCGCCAGATCAGTGAGGGGGCAACCGAAGATGTTTTCATTGCCTCCGAGGCGCTCAGGGATATTGAGAGAAGCTAGAGCGATGCAGCGAACAAGCGATTTGCCCCTCAGTTGGTCAACTCTACGACCACCAAGGTGCCAGCAACACCGTCATTGCTCAGGGCTGAAACTTTCTGCCCTGGCGTGACATTGCTCAATCCAGTTGAACGGGAGAAGCGCACTCGATGACGTTGCTGCCGGGCTATCCCCGATAATGACGCGAACGCCACCGGTCGTTGTGTATGCGCCAGGCGCACAGAGGGAGATAAAACAAGTCTGAGTGGCCAATCGATGCGTGCGGTTTTGGTTTTTTGATTGGTCCACCGCTGGTATCTTGGTCGTGATGTGGCAGAGACAGTTCGCGTCCGACGCGCGCAAGGCATTCGAACCCGACCTGGACAATACAAAGCCAACGGCGCCAAAACGGCGCAGTCTCAGGCCATCCCCATCAAGACGGCGATAGCGGCCACGATCAGCACCGCCAGCGACGCAGCAAACATGGTGACGAGCCGTTCGCGCCGCTCGTCATGCGCGCCAATCCCATGGTGGGCGGCGGGCTCCGACGCAGCAAAATGGAAACCCAATGGCATGAGCGCCCCCGAACCGGCATCGTTTTGATGGTGCGCGAGCACGCTTTTGCGAACTCGGGCGCACGAATCGCCTCATCGATAAGTGTATCACTATTTCTACGCTTGCCGGCCTGACGCGCCGTCTAACTCGCAGCCAGATCCATCAGCCGCAGCTGGACACGTTCCTCGCCTTGCCAGCGGTCGATGGCAATTTGGCCAGCGGCGTGCACGACGCGGCCACGACTATCCAGCAACGCCTTGCCGAGCGGATGGCCAACGGCACGAAAGGCGATCGCATTCACGATCTTCCCATCGCCGGACCGGAAGCGTGCACGGATGTGGTTTTCGCCAACGGGATCGGCATAGGCGAGCGTATGTGCCGGCAGCGCCAACAATGGCTCGGGATTGCCGGCTCCGTACGGCCCAGCGCGAGACAGCAGGTCCGCGAGTGCAAGATTGAAGCCGCCGGCCGCAATCGCACCATCAATCAGCAGTGCACTGTCACGCCGTGCCGCCTCGACCGGCACCGCCAAGGTATCCTCGAGATAAGCGCGGAATGCGCCAAGCGCGTCTTTCTTCAGAGTCACGCCGGCGGCCATGGCATGACCACCACCCTTGAGCAAAATGCCTTCCTGCACCGCACGTCGCACCGCTTGTCCAAGATCGACGCCGGCGATCGAGCGGCCCGAACCCGTGCCGGTTCCGCCCGGCTCAAGCGCAATCGCAAAGGCCGGACGGCCATAGCGCTCCTTCAGGCGCGCCGCCACCAACCCGACCACGCCTGGATGCCAACCTTCCGCTGCAGTGACAACCACGGCACCCTTCTCTTCCAATCCGAGCGCTGCGAGTGCCTCAGCTTCGGCCTGAGCAAGTGTCACTTGCTCGATCTGCTGGCGTTCACGATTCAATCGATCAAGTTCAGCGGCAATGCGTGCAGCTTCGCTCGGATCTTCCTCCAGAAGAAGGCGCACGCCGAGATCGGCTCGGCCGATGCGGCCACCGGCATTGATGCGCGGACCCAATAGAAATCCGAGATGCCAAGGTTCAGGGGGGCCGCTAAGACGTGCCGCATCCATGAGCGCTGTTGCGCCCGCGTGCTCGCGGCGCCTGAGTGCGATGAGCCCCTTGGCGACGAAAGCGCGATTGAGCCCATGCAGCGGCACCACGTCGGCAACGGTACCGAGCGCCACAAGATGCAAGAGCGGGAGTAGATCAGGTTCAGCCCGGGCGCCGGTCCAAAAATTGCGCTTACGCAACTCGCGACTGACGGCGACCAATGTCAGGAACACCAGCCCAACCGCAGCGAGATGCCCGAGGCCGGACAGGTCGTCGGCCCGATTCGGATCGACGATAGCCACAGCCTCGGGAAGCTTCTCATCCGCCTGATGATGATCGATCACCACGGTATCGAGACCGAGCTTTCTCGCTTCGGCGAGCGGCTCGAGGCTGGTGACCCCGCAATCGACGGTGATCAGTAGTTTTGTGCTGCGTTCGGCGAAGGAGCCGATGGCATCCACATTCGGGCCATAACCCTCAAAGATACGGTCCGGGATGTGGATGATTGGATCCAGCCCGCAATGGCGTAGGTAACGGCAGAGCAGCGCTGAGGCAGTCGCGCCATCGACGTCATAGTCGCCGAAGATGGCGATACTTTCGCCACGCATAACGGCGTCAGCGATGCGCACCGATGCTGCTTCCATATCGGTCAACGTGTTCGGGTCCGGCATCAGCCGTTTGATGGTGGGATCGAGAAAGCTCTCGACCTCATCCACGTCCACATTTCGGCCGGCCAAGACACGCGCGAGCAATTCGTCGAGGCCGTGACGCTGCGCAATCGTCAACGCCCGTGCCGATCCACGCTCGTCGAGGCGGTCACGCCATGCCCGCCCTGTCAAAGACTGTTCGACGCCGAGGAAGCAGCGGTCACCAGGATTGAACTGTATTGCTGGCAGCGCCATCGCCGTAAGCCACTATGCGGGACCAGACCGTCCCGTCGAGAATCGGTTGTCAGAAGCCCCATATAGTGACGAAGGCTGCGCGCGCATACCAGCCCGCATCAATCGGCAAGTTCGGCAAGCGCACATCACGCACGCTTGCGAGCATCAGTCGAGGTAAAATTTATCGAATTGCCGGTGCTCAGCCATCACCCTGCGCACAGTGCCCGTCACCGAGCGCATCACCACCGTCTCGGTCTCGATGACGTCCTTGCCAAACTTGACCCCGCTCAACATAGCGCCGCTCGTCACACCGGTCGCCGCGAAGAGGCAGTCGCCCTTCACCATGTCCTCGATTTCGTATTTTCGTTTGGGATTTTTAATCCCCATCTTCAGTGTGCGCTCGCGCAGTTGTTCGGTATCGATGATGAGCCGCGTCTGCATCTGCCCGCCGATGCAGCGCAGGGCTGCTGCCGCTAGCACGCCCTCGGGTGCACCTCCGATGCCGAGATAGATGTCGATGCCAGTCTTCGCTTCGGCGCAATGGATCACGCCGGCGACGTCACCATCGCTGATCAGGCTCACCGCGGCGCCGGTCTTGCGCACTGCCGCGATGATGTCAGCGTGACGTGGGCGGTCGAGGAGTAGGGCGGTTATTTCCGAAGGTTTGACGCCCTTGGCCTTGGCCAGGCGCAGGATGTTTTCGTCCGCCGGAGCGTCAAGGTCGATGGTGCCCTTCGGGTAGCCGGGGCCAATGGCGATTTTTTGCATATAGCAATCAGGCGCGTGCAACAGGGTGCCGGCATCAGCCATCGCAATCGTGGCGATCGCCCCCGGCATGTTCTTGGCGCAGAGCGTTGTGCCTTCCAAGGGATCAACCGCTATGTCGACCTTCGGGCCGTGTTTGGTGCCGACTTTCTCGCCGATGAATAGCATTGGGGCTTCGTCGATCTCGCCCTCACCGATCACCACCGTTCCGTCGATGGGGAGCTTGTTGAGCTCGCGCCGCATAGCGTCGACTGCCGCCTGATCGGAGGCCTTGTCGTTGCCATGGCCGCGCAGACGCGCTGAGGATACCGCCGCACGTTCGGTCACGCGAACGATCTCGAGGCTGAGAATGCGCTCCAGCACCAATTCAGGCTGGACGGTAATACTCGCCATTTGACGCTCCCCTCACAAACGCGACTCTTGTTACGCGCGCCGATCAGTTCTTTTCGATCCGGATCACCTGCGGCCGCCCTGAGATCACCCTATCGCGCCCCACTGCCGCAAGAGCCTTGCGCACGGCGTCCTCGCTTGTTGCATAAGTAATGAGAATAACGGGGACGGAACCAGCCTTGGTGTCGCGACCAAGGTGCGCCGGGTCATGGCGCTGCACAATCGACTCCAGTGAAATTTCCTGCTCGGCAAGGCGCTTGGCAATCGTGGCCGCAGTTCCCGGCTTGTCGCGCGCGACCAGCCGAATGTAGTAGCCGCCTTCGTGCCGTTGCATCGGCGCCTTTCGCACGCTTGCAAGCCGAGCCGTCGGTCGCCCAAAAGGCGCGGTCCGCACCCCGCGCGCGATGTCGCCGATGTCAGAAAGTACCGCCGAGGCGGTGGCGGCTCCGCCGGCGCCAGGGCCAACGAGTGTCAACGGATTGATGTCCACGGCATCGATCGTCACTGCATTGGTCACGCCCATCACCTGGGCGATCGCGGAATCCTTGCGCACCATGGTCGGATGCACGCGTTGCTCAATGCCCTTTGGCGTTTTCACCGCCACGCCCAAAAGCTTCACGCGGTACCCGAGTTCATCCGCGGCAGAAAGATCAGCGGGTGTAATCGAAGAAATGCCTTCCACGTAAATCGCGCTCTGGTCGACTTTAGTGCCGAATGCGAGGCACGCTAGAATGGCGAGTTTCTGCGCGGTATCATGACCCTCGATATCGAAGCTTGGATCGGCCTCCGCATAGCCCAGGCGCTGCGCCTCCTTCAGACACTCCGCGAATGGCATCTTGTCTTGTTCCATCCGTGTAAGGATGTAGTTGCAGGTGCCATTCAGAATGCCATAGATGCGCTCAAACGAATTGCCAGCCATTCCTTCACGCAGCGTTTTAACGATTGGAATGGCGCCGCCGACTGCCGCCTCGAAATTGAGTGCGACGTGATGAGCCTCAGCATGCGCGGCAAGCTTGACGCCGTGACCGGCGAGCAAAGCCTTATTGGCAGTCACCACCGATTTGCCAGATGCAAGTGCCGCCTCGACCGCCCCTTTGGCGGGCTCGTCCGCGCCACCGATCAGTTCGACGAATACGTCGATACCGGGCTCGCGCGCGAGCGTGATCGGATCGGCGAGCCATTTCATCCTTTTGAGATCGATACTGCGATTCTTGGCGCGCGAGCGTGCGCACACAGCGACGATTTCGATAGCGCGGCCACAACGCGCGGCTAATGCTTCACGCTGGTGCGCGACCTGGGCGACCAGCGCGGCGCCGACCGTGCCCAATCCGGCGACACCCACTCTCAGGGCTGCGGCCATGAATATGTGTGCCCGTGGTTAGCGCCGCGTAGCGAGCGGGACGACGTTGTGCAGCTGCTCAGGCGCATGGTCGAGAAAGCGGCGGACATTGCGCGCGGCCTGGCGAATGCGCTGCTCATTTTCCACCAGTGCTATTCGCACGAAGCCTTCGCCGTATTCGCCGAAACCGATGCCCGGCGAGACGGCAATATCGGCCTTCTCAACCAATAGCTTGGAAAAGTCCACGCTGCCGAGACTCTGGAACGGTTCTGGAATCGGCGCCCAGGCGAACATCGACGCGCGCGGCACAGGGACGTGCCAACCTGCACGACCAAAACTTTCCACCAGAACGTCACGTCGACGCTTGTAGGTTTCGCGCATCTCTTTGATGCAATCCTCGGGGCCATTCAGTGCAGCGGTCGCCGCCACTTGCACCGGCGTAAAGGCGCCATAGTCGAGATATGATTTCACCCGACTGAGCGCGGCGATGACGCGCTCGTTCCCAACAGCGAAACCGATGCGCCAGCCCGGCATCGAGAACGTTTTGGACATCGAAGTGAATTCAACCGCGATGTCGTTGGCGCCCGGCACCTGCAGAAGCGACGGCGGAGGATTGTCGAAGTAAACTTCCGCGTAAGCGAGATCGGACAACACCAGGATCTCATGCTTCTTCGCGAAAGCGATCAGATCCTTGTAGAAATCGAGCGTAGCAACATACGCGGTCGGATTGGCCGGATAGCAGACCACCACTGCGGTCGGCTTCGGAATTGAGTGCACGATCGCGCGTTCAAGCGTGTGGAAGAAATTCGGTGTCGGCTCGGACGGCACGGAACGTATGGCACCGCCCGCCATCAGAAAGCCGAAGGCGTGGATCGGATAGCTCGGATTCGGCACCAGTATCACATCGCCAGGCGCAGTGATCGCCTGCGCGACATTGGCAAAGCCTTCCTTCGAACCGAGCGTGGTGACGATCTGCGTCTCGGGATTGAGTTTCACACCGAAGCGGCGCTCGTAGTATGCCGCCTGCGCGCGACGCAGTCCTGCAATGCCGCGCGAGGCCGAGTAGCGATCGGTGCGCGGCTTGCCCAAGGTCTCCTTGAGCTTGTCGATCACATGGGGGGGCGCGGGCAAATCGGGGTTGCCCATGCCGAGATCGATGATGTCAGCTCCAGCGTTGCGGGCATTCGCCTTGGCCTTGTTCACCTCTTCGAACACATAAGGTGGCAATCGGCGAATGCGGTAAAACTCTTCCATCGGCTCAAACCTTAAAGGTCGGCTGCCCTGTCCAGCCCGCAGGTGTTAGTCCGGCTGGCTTTTATCACGGGTTCGCCTTGGCGCCAGCGGTTTGCCCATTTGCTGCGTCTTTGGGCGGCTTTTTAGCTGCTGGAGCGGCCTTCGTGTCGGGCGGCGGGGGTCCTTCCTGGCGGTCGCGCACGTTGGCCAGATCTTTCTCGAGCTTAAGCCGTTCCTCCTCGGTCATGGGCGCCGACGCGCGGGCCGGGGGCATATCGTGCACCGCCGGGTATTCGTAGGACGTCTGCGGCCGCGGCGGGGTATTGGCGGGCAAGCCCATGTCGGCCGGGAGTTTATCGATCATCGCGCTGGGCGAGCAGCCCGCGAGTGCGGCAGCGAGGCCCAAGGTGGCGGCCCATAAAATTCGCTCGAACACGCGCGCCCTACTCCATACGGCTGTCGACGGGACGGAAATCGATGCTAACTCAATGAATTATAACATAGCCCTGCTATCGGGCTAATATGGCCACAGCAAGGTTACGCCTTCTCTAACCGCAAGGCGGGCGAAACCGTGCGCTGAAACGCAGCTTGCGAGGGGGCGCGGTCCCAGCCAATTCTGTTGGCAGAGACACGAGCGAAATACAGATGGACAAGCCAGCCACAGAGCCCGCCAACGTCGGCAATGTCGATATCGAGGCATTCTCGCGCAATCTGGCGCGCCTTGTCGAGGAAGGTGGTAAGGCGCTCGCGGCCTATTTGAAGCCGCGTGAGGAAGGCAAGGTCAAAGGTGAGCTTGCCGGAGACATCACCGACGCGGTCAAGTCCGTCGGCCGGGTGGTTGAATATTGGATGTCCGATCCTCACCGCGCGCTCGAGTTACAAGCCAGCCTTGGTCGCGCCTATCTCGATCTGTGGGCCACCACGGTTAAACGCATGGCCGGTGAGCAGGCCGAACCGGTTGTCGCTCCCGATCCAAAAGACAAACGCTTTGCCGATGCTGATTGGTCGCAGAACCAGTTCTTCGATTTTCTCAAGCAGGCTTATTTGCTCACTGCGCAATGGGGCGACCGGTTGGTCAAGGACGCTGCCGGCGTCGACGAGGCGACCCGCAAGAAAGCCGAGTTCTACGTCAAACAAATTGCCAATGCGATCTCGCCATCGAACTTCGTGCTTACCAATCCGGAATTGCTGCGCGAGACATTTTCATCAAATGCCGAAAATCTCGTGCGCGGCATGCAAATGCTTTCGGAGGACATCAAGGCCGGACACGGCACTCTAAAGATCCGACAGTCCGACCCCTCGGTGTTCGATGTCGGCCGAAACCTTGCGGTCACCCCCGGCAAGGTCGTGTTCCAGAACGATCTGATGCAGCTGATCCAATACGAGGCGACCACGAAAGAGGTGCTCAAGACGCCGCTCTTGATCGTGCCGCCATGGATCAACAAGTTCTACATTCTCGATCTCACGCCGGATAAATCTTTTATCAAATGGTGCGTCGATCAGGGCACTACGGTGTTCGTGGTGTCATGGGTTAACCCCGATGCCAAGCTCGCGCAAAAAAGTTTTGAAGACTACATGCGCGAGGGCGTGATCACGGCGCTCGACCAAGTCGAGGCGGCGACTGGGGAAAAACAGGCGAATGCCATCGGCTATTGTGTCGGCGGCACTCTGTTGTCGATCACCCTCGCCTACCTCGCGGCGAAAAAGCAAAATCGGGTCAAATCAGCAACACTTTTCGCCGCGCAAGTTGATTTTACCTATGCCGGCGACCTGATGGTGTTCGTCGATGAGGAGCGCGTCAAACAGCTCGAGATGCACATGAAGGAGCAAGGCTATCTCGAAGCCTCGCGCATGGCGAATACCTTCAACATGTTGCGCTCGAATGATCTGATCTGGCCTTACATCATCAATAACTATATGCGCGGCAAAATGCCGTTACCGTTTGATATTCTATACTGGAATTCCGATGCCACCCGCATGCCGGCAGACAATCATTCATTCTATTTGCGCAACTGCTATCTCGATAACAAGCTCGCCAGGGGCGAAATGGAAATCGCCGGAGTCACACTCGACATGGATAAGGTGACAATACCGATCTACAATCTCGCAACCCGCGAGGACCATATTGCGCCAGCGAATTCGGTGCTGTTTGGCTCGCAATTTTTTGGCGGCCCGGTGAGATACGTGCTTGCCGGCTCGGGCCACATCGCCGGCGTCATCAATCCGCCTGGTAAGCCGAAGTACCAATATTGGACGGGCGAAAAACCGAGCGGCTCAAATGTCGAGAACTGGCTGAAGAAAGCGAAAGAGCATCCCGGCTCGTGGTGGCCGGATTGGCTCGAATGGCTCAAGGCGCAAGACCCTGAAACGGTACCGGCGCGCAAGATCGGCGGAGGCAAGCTCAAGCCAATCGAAGACGCGCCCGGCTCTTATGTCAAAGTCAAGAGTTGGACGTGATTTTTATAGTCAGATGCTTGAGCGCGGCGTGCTGACTTTATCCGCCCACAGTCCGCTTTGGTCCAAAAGCGGACACAGGCGGGCGCAACCGGATTGTCGGCTAAGTGAAAGCAGACATTTGCCATCGTTGTGAGCGCAAAAAGAAAGGCCGCCTTGCGGCGGCCTTTCCGAAACTCAATCTGGTCGACGCTAGGGCAACAGACGAACTGTCCCGATCATTGAAACTTGATCATATCGATGCTGGTCAGCGTGACCTTGTAAACAATCGAACTCGTCAAAGTGTAAGCCGCAAGCTGATCCTCATAGGCGTTATTACCCGCCATTCCATCTACCGGCACGACTACGTTAAAACCACGCAAAGCGGCCATGACCGACGTGAAGAGGAGGCCGTTATGCGACGTGACACCAACCGTAACGAGGGTTGTGATCCCCTTATCTTTCAGGATCTTTTGAAGGCCAGTATCCTTGTCGCCGAGCATGAATTTGTCGACAGCCGCTGTTACAACGGGCTCGTTGCCTTTGGGCGCAAGCGCTGGAACGTAATCACTAATGACCGGATTAGGGAACGTCGCCGGTGATGGGCTAGGGAACAGGCTGTAGATCACTGTGACGCCGCTCGCGCGTGCAGCGGCGAGTAATTTTTCAATCTTCGGAGCGGCGACAACGCAACGCGGACGTCTCTGCTCGTTGCAAGTCTGCTTGATGATGTCAATCAGCAAAAGCGCGGTGGTCTTGGGATCGAGCGTAACGGATTTAAGCTGCGGGGCTGGCGGCGCCTTTACGCTTTGCCATTCATCGATGATGGTCTGGGCCGGAGCGGGTGCGGCGTAAACGAAGAGAGACGCAAGCGCGGCAAGCGACAACAATTGGCGTAAACGAAACATTGTTTCCTCCCGGTAGTTTCTTCCCCCCAAAGGGGACCAACAACCGGGCGCATCGTCAAGTGCTATAGCCAAAAGCGGACATGCACTGCTCATTCGATCACTTCGTCGGCACGCCCGATGAGCGTGTTAGGAATGTTGAGGCCAAGCGCCTTGGCGGTCTTGAGATTGATGATCAATTCGACTTTGGTAACCTGCTGAACGGGCAGGCCGACGGGTTTGTCGCCCTTGAGAATCCGGCCGGTATAGTTGCCGGCCAGGCGGTATGCGTCCGTAATGGCCGATCCGTAACTCAGCAGACCTCCGGCCATAGCGAACTCGCGCCATGCGTAGACCGCAGGCACCGCGTGGCTGACCGTGAGCGCGGCGAGTTTTTCACTCCGGCTCGTGAAGAATGGATCGCTGCCAATCACGAGCCCACCCGCGCGCAATTGAACCAGCTTTGCGAAGACTCCATCGAAGTCACTTTCGGTGTTGGCATTCAGGACATGGAGCTCCAGCCCAAGGGCGCGAGCCGCCGCCTGCAGCTCCTTCGTGTTGGCCTCGGCAAGCACGGGATTGGCTGGGTAGACAAGCAGGGCCATAACACTCGCCGTGGGAAGCAACTCGTGCAGTAATTGCAGCCGCTTCGGCGCCATCTCCACGTTTGTTTGGGTTACACCCGTGACGTTGCCGCCCGGCTGGTTAAGGCTGGTGACGAGGCCGAGTTGGATCGGGTCGGATGCCGTCTCGAAGACGATCGGAATAGTTGTGGTCGCCGCCTTTGCCGCAAGCGCCGCCTGAGTTGTCGTCGCAGCAATCACGGCCACTTGACGACGAACCAGATCAGCCGCCATCGCCGGCAGCCGATCACTTCGGCCCTCCGCCCAGCGGTATTCGATCGCGACGTTGCGGCCATCGACGTAGCCGGCTTCGCTCAGCCCTTTGAGAAAGGCCGACAAGGGTCGCGCGTAACCCTTGGCAGAAGCGGCATTGAGAAACCCAATGACCGGCTTTGCCGGTTGCTGCGCACGCGCCGTGATTGGCCACGCGGCCGCTGATCCAGCAATCACTTTGAAGAAATCGCGACGGCGCATGCAGCCCATCCCCCGAAGCTTCAGGACGATATCAGTTTTTCTCAAAAGCCTAACAGATCGGGACGCAGCAGTAAGGGGTGTTGGGCCTGACCCGATGTCCGCTTTGGGTCAAAAGCGAACAAAGCGTCCCCGGGCAAAATTCGGCTTTGTGCACTATTGTCCTAAAGCAGACATTCACGCTATTTTTGCAAACATTGCAAAATCCGATCAAAGCGAAAAGTTGGACATAATCCAGCGTTACGACGCGAGCTTTACCGGCACCTTCAGATAGCGGACACCATTGGCCTCGGCCGGCGGGAACTTACCTGCACGAATATTGACCTGGATGGAGGGTAACAGCAGTAGCGGCGTCGACAGAGTTGCGTCGCGCGTCTCCCGCATCTTGACGAATTCGTCCTCACTCACGCCCTCGTGTACGTGCACATTGCGCGCCTTTTCTTCAGCCACTGTCGTTTCCCAAGCGTACTGGTCGCGGCCCGGCGCCTTGTAATCGTGGCACATGAACAGTCGGGTCTGTGGCGGCAGTGACAGAATGCGGTGGATCGAACGGTAGAGTTCGTGGGCATTGCCGCCCGGGAAATCTGCCCGCGCGGTACCGTAGTCGGGCATGAACATTGTGTCGCCGATGAACACGGCATCGCCGATCTTATAGGAAACGCAGGCCGGTGTGTGGCCGGGCGTGTAGATGACTTCGGCATCGATGCTTCCGACCTTGAAGCGCTCACCATCCTTGAACAGATGGTCGAATTCCGAGCCATCGCCCGACACATCCATCGCGTTAAACACCGGGCGGAAGATCTTCTGCACATCTTTGATGTGCTCGCCGATTCCGATCGGCGCGCCGGTTTTGACCTTAATATACGGCGCGCCCGAAAGATGGTCGGCATGGGCATGCGTCTCGAGAATTTTGACAGTTTTGACGCCAAGCTTCTGCGCTTCGGCCAGCAGGGCATCGGCAGACTCCACCCTCGCTTCGCCACTGCGGTGATCGAAATTGAGCACCGGATCGATGACCGCGCCCTCTTTGGTCGCAGGATCCCACACCAGATAACTCACCGTGTTCGTGGGCTCGTCAAAAAAACCCCGGACCACCGGCTTGGCAGTTGCGGCCATAACGCACTCCTTATTTCGGTCAATCCCAGACTTGACTTATATATTAGCAATAGCTAATTTAGCAAGATCTAATTTAAGGAGACCAGAATGGCCTTGCAAGCGGTACGGCGATCGAAGGCTGCGGCTGATATTGGTATCGCAGAACTTGCGCGCAAGGCGGCGGAAGCCGCGAGCCTGCTCAAGCTGCTCGCCAACGAAAGCCGTCTATTAATCTTGTGCCGGCTCGCGATCGCCGGCGAAATGTCGGTTGGCGACCTTGCAGACGCCGTGGATCTGAGCCAATCGGCGCTGTCTCAGCATCTCGCCAAGATGCGCGAAGACGGCCTTCTCGCAACCCGACGTGAAGCGCAAACTATATTCTACCGCATCTCGGACCCGAACGCGGCACGTCTGCTCGCGTTGCTCAAGAACATCTACTGCTCGTGAACGACGCTTCCAGCACCAAGAACAACAAACGGAGACCCGCAATGAGTGAGCTGAAGACCATTTCCCCCGCCCGCGCCGCCGAGCTTATTCGCAAAGGCGCGGTGCTGATCGACATCCGTGAGGCCGACGAACATGCGCGCGAGCGCATTCCTGGCGCTCGCCATCACGCGTTGAGCCGCATCGATGCCGAGAGCCCCGCGCGCGCCGGCGACGAGATCTTGGTCTTTCATTGCCGCTCCGGCGCGCGTACCAAGGGCAACGCCGCTCGGCTTTCTGCCGCCTCTCAGACTTGCGAGACCTACATTCTTGAGGGCGGCCTCAACGCCTGGAAGAAGGCCGGACTGCCGGTCACGCTCGACCGCAGCCAGCCGATCGACATCATTCGGCAGGTGCAAATTGTTGCCGGCAGCCTGGTGCTCTCGGGTGTCGTGCTTGGCGCACTCGTGGCGCCCGGCTTCTATGCATTGTCGGGCTTAGTCGGTGCCGGCTTGATATTTGCCGGAAGCACGGGCTTCTGTGGC
>JBARNC010000402.1:0-8452 GCA_049802775.1 Pseudolabrys sp.
AATGCCATGCCCAACTCGGACGACAAACCCCTTCCTGCGGTCGGCGCCTATTGGATCGACGAGGTCGACTATCCGGCAGCGCTGAAAATTTTCGATGACGGCAATTTAATGCCTCGCACCTGGATCGAGTGGCGAAAGATTGCCGAAGAGATGGAGAAAGGCCTCAAGGCCTACGGGCACCCAGTGATGCGTGTCCGTATCGATCCGGCCACATTCCCGGCCTGGTGCGTCGCGCATGGCACCGCCCCGGGCCGGCAAGGACGCAAACTGTTCGTCGCGACGGCGGTGAAGGAAAGATACGGCGATCAGAATTGAGGGCATTCCGGCTGGCTATTGGCTTGTGCGCTTCCGGGCCCCCCGGCCAATCGTGACGGTGGCCGAGTTCCAGTCCCAGCGCTATGTTTGCGGGTAAGCGGGCAACGCGACAAACGCCCAACGGGACGGAACGCCATGAATTATTCTACTGATTTCCCGTCGATCAAAGGCCGGGTGTCGCCGCAGGAATGGC
This sequence comes from Pseudolabrys sp., assembly GCA_049802775.1. Taxonomy (GTDB): domain Bacteria; phylum Pseudomonadota; class Alphaproteobacteria; order Rhizobiales; family Xanthobacteraceae; genus Pseudolabrys. The sequence goes on from JBARNC010000402.1 coordinate 509, forward strand.
AGGCACGGCTCGACCTCGCCGCCTGCTACAGGCTGGTCGACGTCTATGGCATGACCGACCTCATTTATAACCACATCACGGCGCGTGTTCCAGGCGAAGAAGACGTCGTGCTGCTCAACCTCTATGGGCTGCTCTACAAGGAAATTACCGCCTCGAGTCTGGTGAAGATCCACGTCGATGGCGAGATCGTCTGGAAGCCAGACACCGACTATGACATTAACAAGTCGGGTTACGTGATCCACGGCGCCATTCATAAAGCACGCCCGAACGTCGCCTGCGTGCTGCATACGCATACCCGCGCCGGCATGGCGGTTGCCACAATGAAATGTGGTTTGCTGCCGCTTTCGCAGACCTCGATCCGTTTTGTCGGTCACATCGGCTACCACGATTACAAAGGACCGGCCGTCGAGCTTGATGAGCGCGAGAGACTTGTGCGCGACCTCGGCCCGCACGACGCGTTGATCATGCGTAACCATGGCTTGCTCACCTGTGGCGCGACCGTTCAGCAGGCGTTCAACACCATGTATCAGCTTGAACTATCGTGCCGGTCGCAGGTGGATGCGATGGCCGCACGCACCGAACTGACCATGCCCGGCGAAAATGTGCTGGCGCATACAGCGCATATGTATCAACCGGGAACTCGGCGGCCATATGGCATTCTCGAATGGCCGGCCATGCTGCGCCGGCTCGATGCCGAACAGAAGCACACCGATTACCCGCCTTACTGGCATTGAGCAAATTTCCGATATACGGGAGGCCCCCATGCCGACACCTCTGACTCGATTAATCATGGCCGCAGCGCTGCTGTTCACGCTCGCGCCGGGCGCCTTCGCCGACGACTATCCGAACCGGCCAGTACGGTTGATTGTCCCGTTCCCGCCCGGCGGCAGCAACGATGTGGTTGGTCGCCTGGTTGCCATGCAACTGGGTATGCAACTTGGCCAGCAGGTATTCGTCGACAACCGCGCCGGTGCCGGCGGCGTGATCGGCACCGAGGCTTGTGCAACCGCGGCCCCGGACGGCTACACGCTCTGCATCATATCGATCGCACACGCGGTCAATCCGGCTCTACATAAACTCAACTACGATCCAATCAAATCGTTTACGCCAATCTCGATTTTTGCGACGGGGCCGAATGTGCTTGCGATCAATCCGAGCCTACCAGTCAATTCGGTGAAGGAGCTGGTGGCACTCGCTAAACAGAAACCCGGTGAACTCAATTACGCCTCGGCGGGCGTTGGCAGCTTTCAACATTTGGGCGGCGAACTGTTCAAGCTCACAGCCGGCGTCAACATCGTGCACGTGCCATATAAGGGTGGCGGTCCGGCGATGCAGGACGTGATCAGCGGGCATGTGAAAATCATGTTCTCATCGCTGATCCAAACCACGCCTTTCATCAAGTCGGGCCAGCTCAAGGCGCTGGGCACTGGTGGCGCCAAGCGCAGTGCGGTTCTTCCGGATGTGCCGACGATTGCGGAGGCTGGCGTGCCCGGCTATGTGGCAGACAACTGGTGGGGACTGGCCGCCCCTGCCGGACTAGCCGCGCCGCTCGTCGAAAAACTGTATGCGGCGAGCCAGGCGGCTTTGAAAGCGTCGGAGCTGCAAGCGCAGTTCGAGCGTGAGGGTGCAACGACAGTCGTGATGACCACGCCCGAGTTTGGCGAGTACATAAAAACCGAAATTGCCAAATGGGCCCGCGTGGTAAAGGAGGGCAATATTCACGCGCAATAGAAAATATTACGTATTTTGCGTGTATAACCGCTCTGCTATGGCCCATGAACGTTTGGCCGTCAGCGCGATTCTGAATGCGCCCCTATGATTTGTCCGCCACCGATATCGCGCGCGCGCAGATTTCCCCCTCGGTACCGACCGCACGCCGTATGATGGGATTTTGGCTCGTTCGCGGCGTGGCGAAGGCCGACGTCTAACCACAGCCTTGGGTGAATGCTCGGCAATCTGGCCGGGTTGCCGTTTGCAATGTTATAATGTTACATTCTGAGGGGTAAGCTTTCTGCTGCCAGAAAGGGAAGTCGATTTATGAAAGGCGCCATTGCTCTCGCCCTTATGCTGGCTTTTGGTGCGGCCGCCCCAGCCCACGCCGCCGAGGGTCAAATTGCGGTTGTGGCGGCGGAGAATTTCTACGGCGATATCGCCCGGCAGATTGGCGGCGACCGAGTTGCGGTCGTCAGCATAATGAACAATCCGGACCAAGACCCGCATCTGTTCGAGACCACGCCAAGTATCGTGCGTCAACTTGCGGCCGCGCAGATCGTTATCATCAATGGCGCCAATTACGATCCCTGGATGGACAAACTCCTGGCTGCAACGCCGCGCACGGGCCGCATGGTGATCAGCGCCGCGCAACTTACTGGCCGGAAGCCTGGCGACAATCCGCATCTTTGGTACGACCCCGTCACTATGCCCGCTGTGGCGACTGCGCTCGCCGAGGCGCTCGCGAAAGCGGACAGCGCGCACGCGCTGGATTATACCGCTCGCCTCAAGACGACCCTTGCCGCGCTCGGACGCATCACGCAGCGAGTTGCGCAGCTGAAGGCCAAACACGTCGGGACTGCTGTGACCGCGACCGAGCCGGTATTCAGCCCGATGGCCGAAGCGCTCGGGCTCACCATGCGCAACCAGCGTTTCCAGCTTGCCATGATGAACGATACTGAACCTAGCGCGCGCGACATGGCTGCCTTCGAGAGCGACCTGAAAGAGCGCAAGGTAAAGGTATTGATCTACAACAGTCAGGTATCCGAGAAGCTGACCGAACGGCTGCGTGATATCGCTTACGAAGCCAAAGTGCCGGTGGTCGGTGTTACTGAGTCGATGCCGGCGAACACCTCGTTCCATGATTGGGTGCTCAGCGAGCTGGACGCGCTTGACAAGGCGCTGAGCGGGCCGAACTCGTGAGCGTTATTGCGCTCGACCACGTTATGCTACGGGTCGGCAGCCGCATTGTGCTGTCGGATGTAAGCTTCAACATCGAGGCTGGTGAGTTCATTGGTGTGTTGGGCCCAAATGGCGCCGGTAAGACCACGCTAATGCGTGCCATCCTCGGGTTGCTCCCGCCGACCTCCGGCAGCGTGAAGGTATTCGGCCACACGCCCGAGCGCGGAAACCCGGCGATTGGCTATTTGCCGCAGTTGCGAACGGTTCTGCCCGACTTGAGAGTGCGAGGGCGCGATTTTATCGCTAGCTCGCTCAATGGTGAGCGCTGGGGGTTGCCCTCATTGAGTCTTTACGACCGCAGCATGATTGAGGAAACACTTGATGCTGTGGGGGCTCGCGACCTTGCTGCCCGACCGCTGTCCGATATGTCGGGCGGTGAGCGGCAGCGGCTATTGTTGGCGCAGGCGCTGATCGGACAACCAAAGCTGCTGCTGCTGGACGAGCCTTTGATCAGCCTCGACGCGCGCCACCAGGAAGTCGCAATAGATGTGGTGAGAAAAGTCTGCCGTGAGCGAAAGATCACGGTGTTGTTCAGCGCGCACGAGCTCAACCAGCTGCTGGGTACGCTCGACCGCGTGCTCTACCTCGGCAACGGTCAGGCTGTGCTAGGCACTGTCGAAGAAGTGGTGACAGCGCCAGTGCTGTCGCGGCTTTATGGTACCGAGATCCAAGTAGTGCGCGCCGATGACCATATTTTTGTGATGTCGCGCGGCAGCGACGTCGAGCGCACCGATCACTTGCACGATCATCATGGCCATGGCCACGAGCACGGCCAACACCATCACCACTGACATGTTCGCCTACGAATTCATGACAAACGCCTTCGTCGCCGCCGGCATCGTTGCGGTGGTGTCAGGCCTTGTTGGGTATTTCCTGGTCATGCGCGGGCAGACTTTCGCCGGCCACGCTTTGTCGCATATCGGGTTTGCCGGCGCTACCGGCGCTGGTTTGATCGGCCTCGCGCCGTTATGGGGCCTGCTCGCCTTCACCCTCACAGCCGGGATCGTAATGGGCGCGCTCAGTGAGCGCATCAGCAATCGTGACGTGGCAATCGGCGTGGTCCTCGCGCTGGCGCTTGGGTTCGGACTCTTATTTTTGCACTATCACACCTCATTCGCCACACAAGCGACCGCGCTACTATTCGGTAACGTACTGGCCGTCGATCGCACCATGATCGCGACTTTGGCTGTACTCGGGGCGATCACCCTGGCCGCGCTCGCCGCCATCATGCGCCCCCTGATCTTCGCCAGCCTGCAGCCGGAATTGGCGGAAGCCAAAGGCGTGCCCATGCGCTTCGTCTCAACCGCATTTCTTGCGATCGTAGCGCTGGCGGTGTCGGAATGCGCACAGATTGTCGGCGTACTGCTGGTGTTTACGCTGATGGTTGGTCCACCGGCTGCAGCGCAGCGGGTGACCACCGGACTCTGGAGCGGATTATGCGTGTCAGCGGCATTGGCGCTCGCCGAGGCCTGGCTCGGCCTAGCGATGGCCTTCTACACCGATTGGCCGGTCAGCTTCTGCATCGCTGCACTAAGTGCACTCGGTTATTTCGCCTGCCTCACAGCGCCAGCGCAGCACGCTTCGCATGCACACTAGAACTGAGTGTCCCATGCGCTGCAGACCCGGGACCGTTACAAACTCAGCAGATGCGGCAATCTACATCTTCACGCCGTGCTCGGTCAGGTATTTTACCGCACCCGGATGCCACGGGATCGGGGAATAGTCCTTCACCTGATTTTCCAGTGCAAAGTTCTTCGCCTCGCCGTGAACGGCGACCAGATCCGCCTTCTTGTCGAAGATCGTTTTGACGATGTTGTAGGCATCCTGATCGGACATCTTGGCGTTAGCGACCAGGATATTCCACACCACAGTGTTCTTGTTGTCGGTGGTCTGACCCGGATAGGTACCGGTCTTAATTGTGCTGCCGGCATACAGGTTGCCGTATTTGGCATTCATCTTGGGGGCAAGATCAGCGTGGTCAACCAGCTTGATCTTGACGCCGGGCGTGGCGCCGAGATCGGTCACCGCCGAGGTCGGCAAGCCGCCCACCCAGAAAAAGGCATCAATCTTGCGATCTTTAAGCGCACTGACGGATTCGGCGACGCCGAGTCGTTCGCGCTTCATGTCCTTATCCTTGTCGAGGCCGGCTGCCTCGATTACGCGGAATGCCATGACTTCGGTAGCACTGCCGCCGGAGCCTGTGGAAACGCGCTTGCCCTTGAGGTCGGCCATCTTCTCAATACCGGTACCTTCAATGGTCACCACGTGCATCTGGTTCGGATAGAGGATCATCAAGGTGCGGACCGGCACTTCCGTGCCCTTGAACTTATCCTGGCCCTTGTAGGCATCGAGCGCGGCATCGGTCATCGAAAATGCGATCTCGCTGTTGCCGGAATTGATCAGCTTGAGATTGTCCACCGATCCGCCGGTAACTTCCGCCGTCGCCTGAATGCCGGGCAACGTCTTCGACAGCAAGTTGGCGAGGCCGCCGCCGAGCGGGTAATAGACGCCGCCGGTTCCACCGGTGGCGATTGAAATCGCACGCTGCTGGGCGATCACCGTGCCGGCGGCCAGTACGCCGCTGAGCACAAGTGCTCCGGCCAAGCCTTTGGATATTCTTGTTAACATCGCATCCTCCCTCATGCTCATTTGTTCCTTGTTCTTTCCGTTACCGGTGTCAGCGGAACGAATTTTTGCTTTAGCAACAAAGCCACCCCCAAGGCCAAACCGAACGGCGCCGGATGAGGCACGTCAAGGCCGGTGATGGCTTCGGCCAGAGCCTCGAGCAGGCTCGGGAACACGAGCAGTAGCCCGCACAGAAGCCAGAGCGCTCGCTCAGTATGAGTGTTGCGGCGCAGCGCCCAATTCTGCGCCGCCGCAGCAAGCGCGCCCAAGCCGATACCGGTCTTCAGCGTAATCCAGATGATGTCGTAGATCGAGCCGTCCTTCGGAATCTTCATCAGGAGGCCGATGCCCTGCGGGTCGAGTACAAACACGAACGGCACCAAGAAGGCCGGCAGCGTGTACTTCCACGCCTGCATGGTGGTTAAGTAAGGGTCGCCGCCAGTAATCGCGGCGGCCGCGAAGGGCGACAGCGCCGTGGGCGGAGACACTTCCGACAACACCGCGTAATAGAAGATGAACATGTGCGCGGCGAAATCTGGCACCCCGAGCTTGGTCAAAGCCGGAGCCGCAATCACCGCGCAGATAATGTAGGACGCCGTCACCGGCACCGCGAGGCCGATGATCCAGACCACCAGACAAGTGTAAATCGCGGTCATCAGCAGGCTGCCGCCGGCAAAATCGATGACGATGGAAGAGAACTTCAGCCCCAAGCCGGTGAGAGTGACGATGCCGACGATAATGCCGGCGGCGGCACAGGTGGTCGCCGCGCCGAGCACGCCAATCGAGCCGTCGGCCATCGCGGCCGTCATCTTTTTCGACGAGGGTACCAGCTGCTGACCGGCGGGGGTCAGGCCGAGGATAGCGAGAGCCCCGATCACCAGCAGGATCAGCATCGGGAAAAAAGATTCGAACAACGCCGCGAAGGCCGAGTTCCCGATCGGCGGGATCGTGAACAGCGCGGCGGCGACGACACCGATCACAAGGATCGGGATCAGCAGCTTGCGCGGTCCCAACGCCGTCTCGGGCGCCAGCGCGCTCATAAGAAAGGCGAGCACCGTCGAATAGAACACCGAGAGCATCGGCGAATAGCCAATAACCATGAAGATCACGACGGCGATCAGCGAGACGAAGTGGAAGCCGTAACGCCTCGTCATCTGCCAGACGGTCATCTCCGGCTTGAACACCACCTCGTGCGCGCCAAAGCGCAGGGCATCGAGTTCCACCATAAACACCAGAGAAAGGTAGTAGAGGCAGGTCGGGATGGTCGCCATCCAGATCACGTCGAGATAGCTGATCTTCAGGAACTCGGCGATCAGGAACGCGGCGGCGCCCAGTACCGGCGGCGAGATGATGGCGCCGAGACCGCCGGCCGCCAGCAATCCGCCGGCGGCGTTCTTCTCGAAGCCGGCTTTCGCCAGCATCGGATAGGCGACGGTGCCGATCATCACTGTGGTGGCGACGCCGGAGCCGGACGGACCGCCCAGCAGGAACGAGGACGCTACCACCGTGCGGCCTGCGCTTGACGGCTTGCCGCCCATGACTCCGAGCGAGAAGTCGATGAAGAATTTACCGGCGCCCGAGTGCTGCAGGATGGCGCCATAGATCGTGAACATGATGATCAGCGTCGCCGATACGTCGATCGGAACGCCGAAGATACCTTCCAGTGTGATGAACAGATGGCCGACCAGCCGCGAGACATCATAGCCGCGGTGCGTCCAGGGCGGTGGCAAGTCAGGACCAAAATAGGCATAGAGGATGAAGCACACCGCAACCATAGGCATGATCCAGCCGGTGGTGCGCCGCGCCGCCTCCAGCACCAGTACGATGAAGATGCCCCCGAGGATGACGTCCCATTTTTCCGGCACCGCCGCGCGATCAGTGAAATCGTCGCCTTGCATGAGCGCGTAGATGATGGTCACGATCCCGAGCAGCGGCGGGATCACATCGAACCATTGGATGCGGTTGCGGAAGCGATCGGCGACCGGAAACAGCAGGAAGCTCAGTAGCAGCACGAAGGCAACGTGGGTGTAACGCAGCGGGATCGTCGGCACGATGTCGTAAGCTGCATAGAGATGGAATAACGTCATCGCGACGGCGATGCCGGTTACAATGGTCCCTACCCAGCCCGCGAGCCGGTTGGCGGCACCTTCTTCCTGCTGGACGTATTCTTCCGCCTTGCGGAGTTGTTCGTCGGAAATGACTTGCGCTTCCGCGCCCGATTTTACTTCTTCCACCATCGCCCCCTCACCCGGTGGCGGTGTCAGCCCGCCTTCCGGAAACCACGCTAGCATGTGCGACAGTGGGGGAAAATGCCGCCGAGCCAGGGCGTTATGGCCGCCCGAGCAGCATTGCGAGTGCTGCGGCCAC
>JBARNC010000403.1:0-7299 GCA_049802775.1 Pseudolabrys sp.
CTCTATTCACGGCAAAGACGCTATCTTGTTCACTGCAAAGAAGCGCATCAATTTCCTGCGACTTGCTGCCGTACAGCCACAGAAATCAATAGCAACTAAGATGCAAAGCACATTGATGTAGGTTAAAGAACAAGAGACCGCCGCGAGGCGGATCTTTCTTTTTGGGCAGGTCATTTCGCGAATGTCCGCTTTCGGGGGCACCGGCCTATGCTCTAATCTATCTTCGCACCAGAAGCTGCGACCACGTCTTTCCAAATTGCCCGCTCTTTGACGGCATAGGCCGTCGCCTCTTCTGGCGTGCTCGAAAGAACGCGCGCGCCGCCGACGAGAAAACGCTTCTGGACCTCGGGGTCGGCAGCAATCTGCTTCATAGCACTCGCAACCTTGTCGATAATCGCACGCGGTGTGCCGGCCGGCAGCACAAAGGCCGCCCACGAAGTAACGACAAAATCTTTCATGCCCCCCTCTTCCATCGTCGGTACATCCGCCATCGTTGGCCAACGTTGCGCCGAGGTGACTGCGAGCGCGCGCATCTTTCCAGAACTGATAGCTGGGACGTAGGATGCGAGATTATCGATGGCAAAATTGACGTCGCCGGCAAGCATCGCCGGGATAGTCTGCGCTGCGCCGCGGAAGGGCACATGAACTGCATCGATACCGGTACGCTTGACGAACATCACACCGGAAAGATGCGGCGAGGTGCCCACACCGGGGCTGCCGAAGCTGACCTGACCCTTTTGCTTTGCCCATGCGACGAATTCAGACACTGACTTAGCAGGGCAATGGTCGGTAGCAACCACGAAGACATTAGGTAGCTCCCAGGTCAATGACGCCGGGATCATGTCGCGTTCGGCGTCATACGGCATCTTGCTATAGAGATACTGATTGATCGCGAAATGCCCGATGGTCGCAGCTCCAATAGTGTAACCATCGGGTGGGCTGCCCGTAACCGCCGCGATACCGATATTTCCACCCGCGCCCGGGCGGTTTTCGATCACGAAGGGCTGCCCAAACATTTCCTTCATACGTTCGGCCAGTATACGCGAAAGCACGTCGGTCGAGCCGCCCGCTGGATACGGCACGATGATCCGCACCGGATGGTCGGGCCAGTGGCTGTCCTCTCCATACGCCCTGGACGCGGCCACCGCGACGGCAACGGCAACTGTGGTCATGAATTTTCGGCGACTTTGCAAAGCGCGGCGCATTTGCATCGAATGCCCTCCCCGACGGCTATAATTGCTCTTAAACCATTTGGGACATACTAGCGCTTCGGGGCGTGGCCGACGAGTTCCGACAAGCCGGTTCATGAAACGTTTTCTGTCCCAGATACACTCTGCGATTTGGTCCATGGGGATTCTGCCAGCTCTCGTGTGCGATGCGGCAACGCAGGAACCCTGCAAGCTCGGTTAACTGACAAAAGCCGCAGTGCGCTGCAATCACTTGTCAAGGGACGCGACGTGCGACTAAAGCAACTCGGCCCGGAGCAAGACCGCTATGAGCGACTGGTTGCCTTCGTCCAGCAAGTGATGCTCGAGCAAGGTCAGGCGCGGGTATCGGCGAGGGTTGGTGACAAAGCCTGCGCCGATGTGCTCTTAAGCGCTGAGCGAACCGCACGCATGTCGCACCGGGGCCAGTGGCCGACCCCAATTTCGCCCTCTTTGCCCGGATTGCGGCTGCGCGGGGTCAATTTATGCTGGTAGAAGGCACGGTCTTGTCGGTGCGGGAAAACGGCGCCACAATATATTTGAATCTCGGACGGCGCTGGACCCGCGACTTTACCGTCACCATTCCCAAGCGTTATCGGCGGGAATTCGCCATCGCAGGCATCGATCCGAACCGGCTGGAGGGTCATCCAATTCGCGTACGCGTTTGGATCGAACAGCACAGCGGTCCCGTGATCGAGGCCGTGGCGCCTGAACGGATTGAACCCGGCCTGTGAAGGTCATTGTGAGTAGAGCGGCATGGCCAGGCCAATAACCGGAACCGCGGGCCGCACGTTTGGAATCGCTGCTGTCCTGGGCGTGCTGTTGGCCGGATGCACCAGTACGCCGGACGAGCATCTGGTTTCGCTGCCGGTACCGCAGGCGTCTTCGCAGGCAGACCACGAACCTGCAGCTCAACGCGAGCACGCCCGCATACTTGCTTCCTATGGCGGCGAATATCAAAACGCGCGCCTGCGCGGAATGATCGAAAAAACTGTCGACCGTCTCGTGGCGGCATCCGAGCGGCCAGACCTGAAATATCAGGTTATTATTCTCGACTCGCCGGCAATCAACGCTTTCGCACTCCCGAACGGACGGCTCTACATCACGCGCGGATTGATTGCTCTTGCCAATGACAAGGCCGAGCTCGCGTCCGTGCTTTCCCATGAAATGGGCCATGTCATCGCGCGCCATGCGGCGATCCGTGAGGAGCAGGCCCGACAAGTCGCTATCATCAGTCACGTAGTCAATGATGTGATTAGCGACCCGCAAGTAGGAGCGCTGGCGCTCGCCAAGTCGAAACTCACTTTGGCGGCATTTTCGCGCGCCCAGGAATTCGAGGCCGACGGCATTGGGGTCGGCATTTCGGCCCGTGCAGGATTTGATCCGTACGGCGCCTCACGGTTCTTGACTGACATGCAGCGCAATGCCGATCTGAAGGCCGCTGCCGGCGGTGCGGATCCGCGTCTGCTCGATTTTCTCTCCAGCCATCCAGCGACACCCGACCGCGTGAAAAATGCGCTTTCCAATGCCCGCCATTTTAGCGGTCCCGGCACTGGCGAACGCGATCGCACCGAATACCTCAGCAGTCTCGACGGTCTCGTCTATGGTGAGGACCCTAGCGAAGGATTCGCGCGCGGCCGACATTTTCTCCATCCCAAGCTTGGCTTTACGTTCATCGCTCCGCCGGGCTTTACGCTTGACAACACGGCACAGGCGGTTCTCGGACTCAAGGAGGGCGGAGGCGAAGCTTTGCGCCTCGATGTGGTCAGCGTGCCCGCCGAGCAATCGCTGCCAAACTACCTAAAGTCGGGATGGATGGAGAATGTCGATCCTGCAAGCGTCGAGGAGTTTGCCGTCAACGGTATCCCAACGGCGACCGCAACGGCTGGCGGCGAAAATTGGTCTTTCCGTATTTTCGCCGTGCGTTTCGGCAGCGAAGTCTATCGTTTTATTTTCGCAGCCAAAGCCAGGACCGCGCAGGTCGATCGCCAGTTTCGAGAATCCATCTCGAGTTTCCGCCGAATGACCCTAAAGGAGAGCGAGCAGGTGAAACCGCTCCATTTGAAAGTCGTTACTGTCGGCGCAAACGACACCGTCGAAAGGCTCGCACATCGCATGGCGACAGCCGATCACTCGCTCGACCGTTTTCGAGTGCTCAATGGTCTCGGACCGCATGATCGATTGAAGCTGGGCGAGGAGGTGAAGATTGTCGTGGAGTGACGACGTTTAGCTCTCGCCGCCCTCGTAATTGACCGTAAATTCGCGCGGCACATCTGGGCCCCAGAGATAGAACGAGTCCTCGGGCTTATGGTCAGCCGCAGGCCAGCGTTCTTCCTTCGGAATGTAGTCGATGTCGCAGGAATATTCCGAAAAGCTGCCCCACGGATCGCGCACATAATGGAAATAATTGGAGCCGAGCACATGGCGGCCAAGGCCCCAGCCCTTGGTCCAGCCTTTGTCATGCATGCGCATGGCGCCAAGGCCGATATCGTTGATGCTGGCGACATCCCAGCTGCAATGATGGAAGCCGGGAGCGACTGACTTGACCAGCGCCAGGAGATGGTGATCGCTGCCGTGAATACCGTGCATGAAGGCGACAAGGTCGGAGGCGCGGTCAGACAACCGCAGACCCAGCGTCCGCTCGTAGAACTTGATCGACTCGCCGACGTCGCGGGTAAAAGTCAGCACGTGCGACAGCCGACGCGGGCGCACCGGCGGCGCCTTGTCCCGGATGCCGGCGGCAGCGACGCCGGCGGGTACGGAAATCCATTGGCTTTCGGATTTCTTGTCAGGTGAAACTTTTGGCCCGACCTTCAACTCGATCAGCACGCCTTCGTGGTTACGAAACCAGAAACCGTTACTTTCAAAGCTTGGCGGCGGATCGATCAGCTTGACGCCCCGCCCTTCGATGCGCGTTTTCAATCGCGGCAAGTCGTCGGCGTAGCAGCCAAATGAAAGGTGATGCAGCGCCTTGGTCTTGGCACCTTCCATCACTGAACCCCACCGATGCTCGTGACCGAAAGTCTTGATCGCCAGAGTATTGCCTTCGCGTTGCACGTCGAGGCCAAACTGGCCATAGAAGTCCTGCGCTACCGAGGCGTCGGGCACCGCCAGCACAAACTGATCGAGCGAATGCACGCCGAGCGCATCGGGTTCATTGGTCGGCGCGACATAGCCGCGAATGGCGGTCATCACTTACTCCTTTAGCATCTACGGGTGATTGACAGCATTCTAGCCAGGCGGACAACCGGAGCAACCGGCGGCAAGTTGCGTCCCGCTCAACAAAAAAGCCCGGCGCGAGCGCCGGGCTTTCGGTATTCGTTGGTGGGCAGACCCTTATGCTGCCTCTTCCTCGACGCCCTCGTCGGAACCAGCTTCCTCAGCTGGCTTTGGCCCGCGCCGTGGGCCTTTGGCGAGCGCCGCTTCGATCTCCTTGATCGCCTCGGTCTCGGTGACCCGCTGCACCGCCGCTATCTCGCGAGACAGCCGATCAAGCGCGGCTTCGTATAGCTGTCGCTCCGAATAAGATTGCTCGGGCTGGGTCTCGGACCGGTATAGGTCGCGCACGACCTCAGCAATGGCGACAATATCGCCGGAATTGATCTTGGCTTCGTATTCCTGCGCCCGGCGCGACCACATGGTGCGCTTGATGCGCGCGCGACCTTTGAGGGTCTCAAGCGCACGCTTGACCAGCGGTCCCTCGGCCAGCTTGCGCATACCTACCGACACGATTTTGGCGGTCGGAACCCGCAACGTCATCTTGTCCTTAATGAAGTTGATGACGAACAGCTCAAGCTTTGCGCCTGCGACCTCCTGCTCCTCGATCGCCAAGATCTGGCCCACACCGTGGGCCGGATAAACGATGAATTCGTTGGTCTTGAAGCCTTGTCGTTGGGTAGTCTTCTTATTGCTGGTCATTCCAGGCATGACTCCTTCACCGGAGCCTTTGCGGCTGCCGGCCATCTTGGCTGCGGGAGCCCCACCGCGGGCGACGCCGCGTGAGGCGTGGGAGGTCCGCCGCGCTTCGACAGACTTTTTTGGCCCCCGGCTCATGCCGGCGGAACCTTTCTTCGATTTATGACGCGTTTTTTCTGCCACTGCTCACGCGTGGAATTCACGCCCTCTAATCCGGAAACCTGGGGACCCTGCCACCGAAAAATAATGCTCCCGAAGGGGGAGCGCACCGATGGCAACTTCATTTCTGCTCATTTTTTATATATATAGCACATTTTTCGGCGGAATCAAAGCGTTATCGCGATGCGAAACAGCAATTCTCGTGCGGCAATCTCGCCATTCTGCCGAATCGGTTAACGCCCTCCGACGAAGCGGCGCCTAGCCGCGGCGGCGGTGGTGCCGGGGTCCGGCTGGCAGGTCAGTCACCAGTTCCAGTCTTCGGCGAAAAGAACTTCGTGAACTTGTCCGGCACGCCATCCCAATCCTTGGCGTCGGCCGGCGCGTCCTTTTTGACGGTGATATTGGCCCATGTCTTTGCGTACTCGGCGTTCAGTTCCAGCCACTTTTCAAGCCCCGACTCAGTATCCGGCTTGATCGCCTCGGCGGGACATTCCGGCTCGCAGACGCCGCAGTCGATGCATTCGTCAGGATGAATGACGAGCATATTCTCGCCCTCATAGAAGCAGTCCACCGGACATACCTCGACACAGTCCATGTACTTGCATTTAATACAGTTTTCGACGACGACGTAGGTCATTCCCCGCTCCGGAGAGCTTTTTGCAAACGCTGCGTAACGACAGATAGGCCGCAACCAGCGCGCCCGCCACCGCGGACCGAGGCACCTCAGGTCAAATCGCGGTAAAGGGCGCGTGCGGCCGGAGCGCCGCCGCGCCTTTCGCAAAGACCCTCCACCCGAATCACCCGTACCGCGCGATCGAGCGCGAGCGTCACCACATCACCAATCTGCACCGGATGGCTGGCGGCGGTCATACGCTTGCCGTTCAGTCGCACGAACCCTGCTACGGTCAGCGCGGCGGCATCGCTGCGGGTGCGCACCATGCGCGCGTGCCAAAGCCATTTGTCGATGCGTTGGCGATCCCGACCCTGGGCACCCGTTCTCAAGACGGCTCTTTGGCGCCTTGCTCGAGCTGCTGCTTGAGCGCGGCAAGCTTTGCAAAAGGCGAATTGGGATCTGGCTGTTTGTCGCGGCGGTCGGATCCATGTGGCTTCGCAAAATATTGCTCGCGCTCCGCGCGGCCGATCCCTTCATCTCGATTGCGGCGCGGCCGCTCGCGACGTGGGCCGCGATCGTTTCTTTCGCCGCGCTCGCCCTGACGCTCCATCCGCTGTTGCCGCTCATGGCGGTCCTGACGTTGCTGGCGGTCCGGGCGATCGCGGTCGTGACGGGAGCGGCGAGCACCGGGCGCCGGCTGAGCAGCTTCCGAAGCGGGCGATGCATCGGCACCTTCGGCCGGTAGGGCCGCGACCGCCGTGCCGGACTCGGATACCGCAACTTGCTTTTGCTGCGAACGTTGCGGGCGGCGAGGTCGATGTGGGCGCCGTTCGGAACGACCAGCCGGCCGCCAAACCTCGATGAAGGCCGCGTCCTCGGACAGCTTGCTTTCAACCGGACCAGGCTGAGTGGCATCTTCCAGGGCCGGCGCAGTGGCTACGGCTTCGACGGACATTGCTTCAGGCTTTGCAGCCTCTTCGTTTGCGGGCATCTGTTCTTGCATCAATGGTGCAGCTCCTGGCGCCAGGAATTCCGGCTCCGGCAGCAGCGATGGTAGGTCGGCGGCGATAGCCCCTTCAGTCGTTTGCGTTGATGTTGCTTCTATTGGTGCGGACTCCGGGGGGGCGGCCGCTGTTGAGGCAGGCGCTGCCTCGCTTGCCGTCCCTGTCGCTTCTGCAACATCGGCAGGAGCGGTTGCATCGGTCGCTGCAGGAACCGATACGGTCGGCTCGACGGGCTTCGGCTTGCGATCCATGCGATAGCCGAGCGAGCGCAGGATCGACGCAAAATCCTCGCCCGAAGCGCCGGTGAGCGATGTCATCGCGCCGGTGACTAGAAAGCTGCGCCCGTCAAATACGCTGTCTGGCTTCGGACCCGGGGCGCCTTCGCGCCAGGAGAGCGCCGGAC
>JBARNC010000404.1:0-2033 GCA_049802775.1 Pseudolabrys sp.
CGCTCAGCCACACCACCGCGTCGGCGATCGCCAAGGTTGTGTAGGAAATAGCCGGCCTCAACGTGCTAGTGCAGCCGACCGCCGGCGAAACCACGATTATCCCCATGGTCAATCGCGGCGAGGCCGAACTCGGCATCGCGAACATCAATGAGGTGGTCGAGGCTTGGGACGGCACTGCGGTGGGCGGCAAGCAGTCTGATCTCCGCCTGATTGGGTCGATCCACGCACTGCGCGGCACCTTCTGGGTGCGCAAAGATAGCCCGATGCAGACGATCGCTGACCTCAAGGGCAAGAAGGTCACGCTGGGCTATTCCGCCATGCGCACGATCGACAAGCTCGCACGCGCCATTCTCGCCACTGGCGGCCTAACGGAGAGGGACGTCAACCCGGTGCTGGTGCCCAACGTGGTGCGCGGAGCCGACGATTTTGCCTCCGGGGCGTCCGACATGCTGTTCTTCGCCTTCGGCGCGCCGAAAGTGCGGGAGGTCGACGCTACCGTCGGCGGCATCCGCGCACTCGAGATTTCCGAAAAGGGGATGGCGGCGGCACGCAAAATTTTCCCTTACGGCTATCTGACGCCCGCCACCCCTGGCCCGTTCTTCGTCGGCATATTGAAGCCGATGAACGTATATGCCTGGGACAACATGTTGTTTACCTATGCAAAAGTGAAGGATGACGTCGTCTACAAGATGATCGAGACGCTAGAGAACAACAAAGCCGATCTGGTCGCCGTTCAACCGGCGCTGCGCGAATTCTCGTCTGCCGGGCTTTATAAGAAATATGAGATTCCCTACCACCCCGGGGCGCTGAAATATTTCAAAGAGCATAACATCGAAGCGAAAGCGCTCCAGTGAGCGAAATGCATACGACTAGCGACGCGACGACAAAGCCCGTCGCGGAGCCCGCAGTTGCGCTGTGGACAGATATTTTCCAGGCGATCATGCTGATCTGCGTAGTTGGCTGGGTGCTCGACCTGCCGCGGCGGTTCGGCTTCTCATTTTATACGGAGCAACTACTGGCGGTATGCCTTGGTCTCAGCCTAGCCATCTCCTTCATCAATGTAAAATTGCCGTCGCGCTGGCTGGGCGGGGCGGGTGCAATCGCCTCCCTCGCAATCTGCGGCTATATCACCGCGCGGTATGAGGCGTTCACTTCCGAGATCGCCTTTCTACCGACTGAGGGCATCGTCGGCAGCGCGATTTTGATTACGCTGGTGCTGGAGGCGACCCGCCGTACTGCCGGTGGCGTTCTAGTCGTGATCATTGTGATGATCTCGGCCTATGTCTTCATCGGGCCGCACATGCCCGGTGACTTCGCCACCAAGGAAGTCTCGCCGCAACGGCTGCTGGTTTATCTCGGCCTCGACGTCAACGGCATGATTGGCGCGATTCTGAGCGTCGCAGTGCTAATCGTCGTTCCGTTTACGCTGATGGGCCAAGTACTCGGCCGCACTGGAGGTGCCGCGTACTTTGCCGATCTTGCCATGTCGTCGATGGGACGATTTCGCGGGGGCGCTGCCAAGATCGCCGTGGTCGGCTCGGCGCTGTTCGGTATGATCTCGGGCGCAGCGGTGAGTAATGTCATGGCGGTCGGCATTGTCACCATTCCGCTGATGTCTCGCTCGGGCTTTTCTCCCACCCGCGCCGCGGCTATCGAATCGGTCGGCTCGACCGGGGGGCAGTTGATGCCGCCGGTGATGGGCGCAGCCGCATTCATAATGGCCGAATTCCTGCAAGTGCCTTATGGCGCGGTATGCATTGCAGCCACGATTCCGGCGGTGCTCTACTATGCAGCATTGTTCATGCATGTCGATCTGGAAGCGGCCAAGCACAAGATCGGCGCTGCGCAGGTCGAGCATATTCCGGCATTCAGCGATGTCATCAAATCGGGCTGGCATTTCCCGATTCCCATATTATTCCTGATCGCGACTCTGGTCTGGCCGGAATTTTTTCAAATTCCGATCGAACGCGCCGCGATCTATTCCACCGCCATGTTGATCGTCCTCAGCCTCGCATTCGGGTATCGGGGCACTC
>JBARNC010000405.1:0-31525 GCA_049802775.1 Pseudolabrys sp.
GCGTTAAAATGCAATTGTCCGCGCAGTCGGGAGACAGCCCGCAATGGCTGATTACTATTCTATTCTTGCCCGTGCAGTTTCTCGATTGGAAACCAACAATGCTCAGGTTCGCCAAGAATTGTACGAGGACGCGCGAGCAATTCTTAATGCTCATTTCGACAGAAGCGACCCACAAATATCAGCATTAGGGGTTATAGATGAGCGGGTCGAGTTTGAAACCGCCATCCTCAGATTAGAGGCGGAATCGCAATCTATGCCCGAGGGGCACCCCGAGACGTTTGCAGATAACGATATACCGGATTTTGCTTCTTTACTCCGCGAGCCTGCCTTGCCAGTGGCAGGCTCGAATAATTCGCTTGGGGTCTCCCCGCCCCCTTCACACCTAATCCCCAAAAAAATTACAAAATAAAAAATCCAGCGACTTGTTCTCAATTTGTTGCTTAACCGTGTATTCGCCATGTCCGCTTAGGCTTCGATAGCGGCGTGAAAGCGGACCAGGCGGCAGGTCCGAGTTGTGCCAGTTGCGGGCTCATGTGCGGCCCGAGCGCGCTACGTTGCTTCGCTCAGAAGCTCCGCAAATTTCCAGATCGCGAGAAGTAGGATATAGACGCAGCTTACCAACGCTGCCGCGACGGTCCCAACGGATCGAATCGGATGCTGATCTATGTCGAAGAAATAGATTGAAAAGCGGAACAGTGTCACCCCAATCCTCATACCGATGACCGACAAAGATATGGATGCTGCCTAGGCACACGGCGGGGATTACCTGGGCCGGTTAGACGCCCAATCGGATTTACGTCGTAGCGCCTGGTGGCGTGATCAGAGTTGGCGCAGGTGTTGGCGCCGGTTGCTTTTCTTGGATTTCTTGGCCAGTAACTCAAGGAAACGGGAATTCTGGCGCCTCGCAAACGTCGATTGCATGAGTTCGGCGAGCCTTATCCCCAAGGAATATCCAAGCCACCTAGCGCCGCTCGATCGTCGCCGCGCG
This sequence comes from Pseudolabrys sp., assembly GCA_049802775.1. GTDB lineage: Bacteria > Pseudomonadota > Alphaproteobacteria > Rhizobiales > Xanthobacteraceae > Pseudolabrys. The sequence continues at coordinate 989 of JBARNC010000405.1, forward strand.
GTGCAAATTGGGCTCGGCCGTCGCGATGCTGGTGCCGAAGCGCGCGCGGTATACTTGTAGGTTTTCCATGACACGCTGCACGTAGTTGCGCGTCTCGGCCAATGGGATGCGCTCCACCCAATCGACAGCATCGATCTTGGGACTGCGCGGATCGCCGTGCTGCGCCACCCATTGCTGCACACGACCGCGGCCTGCATTATACCCTGCGAATGTCATGATGTAGGAGCCAGTGTACTCCTTGAACAGTGCGCTGATCTCGGCGGCCCCCATTTGCATGTTATAGACGGGGTCGGAAACGAGGCGTTTCCAATCATAGGCGACACTGAACCGCTTTGCGGTATCGCGGCCAGCTTCAGGCGTAACCTGCATCAGCCCGACCGCATTGGCCGGCGACCTGTCGCGCAGGTCAAAGGCGCTCTCCGTACGCACAATCGAATAGACGATGCATTTATCGATTGGGGGAGCGATCGGCCTGTAAGACGGCACCCCGATCTTAGGAAAGGCATACTGTTCGGTCGGCAGACCTCTTGCGAGTGCGGTCTTGCCAATGGCCAGCATCGCCTGGGCATCGTTGTAGCGTGCAGTGAGTTGGCCAAGCCCATTAAGCGTTGCAACGTCCCTGCTCGTTTCAGCGAAGTCGCTAACGAACGATAAAACAAGGTCGAACTCGCCGATCGCATAAAGAATGTGTGCAGCATGCAGAAGGTCGCTCTGAGCTCCGTCCACTGACTGCACCGGTGCGGGACGCACCGCAATCTCGCTACGGCCAAGTCGGGCCCGCGCCAGTTGGCCGTAATAGGCGGTGGGATAGTGGGCGGCTGTACCGTACTGCGCGTGCATCTCCTCGAGCTGGCCAGCCGCCTCGGCCGCCCGGCCGCGCCAATAGGCAGCACGTGCCAACACAATCGGATCGGCCGAGCCTTCATCGACGTGGGCTAAATGTTTAAGCGCAGTGCTCGGATTATTGAGAAAGCGTAACGCGATCCAACCGGCCATGAAGTGGTATTCGGCGCGATAATAGCGATTGGCTGGAAGGGCAGCTTCGCGCACCACCCGATATGCGGTCTGTACATCGCCAAGATCGATCAGTCTTCGGGCGAGCAGGCGACACTCGCGCCACCATTCATCGGCGTCCTGATGCTGCAGATCCTCGCGCGCAGATTCAGCCACCACCTTGGCCGCCGCTGCCAGTTCATTGTGCGCCAGCAACCAGTGAAGACGGCACAGCGCATAGCCCAAATCCGTGCGTGCCTCTTTGGGAACTGCTCCGAGCAACGCCCCGCTTTTGATGGAGTTTGCCGCGGCGGCCTCGCAAGCCTTAACGACCGCGACCTGAGCAGGACCAAGCCGCTTTGCAGCGCGCATCGCCGCGCTGAAGTCCTTGGCGCCGATGCGCCGGTCCATACGCACGCTGTAGTCGGCGGGGGTCAACTCGTCGTGAAAGGCGTCGGCCACGATGGCTTCCAGTTCGGCCGACATTTCCGCTGAGTGCCATACCGCGCGAACTTCGCGCGCGGCGCGCTCGCGATCGCCCTCTCCCAGCAGCACACGCGCGAGTGCAAGCCGACCAAGCGCGCTAACAGGTTGCTCGCCGAGGAAACGGCGCACGGTGACAGCGTCGCGCCGCTCCGTCCACAGCCTTGCCTCTGCGCGCTGGCGCAGCAGCGGGATGCTCGGCCAGTCAGCATTGGCTTGGATGAAGATGGCGTAGCGGTCGAATCCGGCTGTGCTGTCGGATCGCAGGAGCGCCCATTCGATGAGTTTCTGCCCCACTGGGTCGCTGATCGATGCGGCGAGCCTTGTCGCGTCACTAAACTTGCGTTGCCGCACGAGCTCAATCGCCTGCTTCGTCGCGGCAAAGTCCCGCGACAGCTGCGGAGCTGGTGCAAGCGTTTGATCGCTCGCTAACGGGATCCTCGGCACCGCACGTTCCGAACGCTTTGCGTCGGGCGCCGATCTGTGCCTGTGATTCTCGGCCTTGGCGGTTTTGCTCCGCTGCGGTGGAACGTGCTTGTGCCCTGGCGTGGAAGACGCGTCAGCGGTGCCGAGGGCAACCATCGCCGAAGCGAGCAGCCACACCAGGGCGCGGCGACGCGGAGAGCTCTTGGCGTGCGCATTCACGCTTTGACCGAGAGCCGCAATGCGGGCTCGATCTTTGCTCATGTTCGAAAAATAAATGGTCGGGCCCTTCCCCTTTAGGTTTCGTCAAAACTAGCATGCCCGATCTGCCTGTCACCACGCCCCGAGTTACCACTTCTATATACCGTTAACGGATCTGCCCCTCTTTTCGAACACAATCGGAAGTCGCCGTCGCTGGCGTTGACTTTCCGCGCCACCATCGACGTGCCGGCACGCTTTCGCAAGCTAGGCCGGAACGATAATCGCAGCCGCCTGCGCGTGTACTTGTTGCCACAAGGGCGCGGCCTGATCCGCTGGTAGTGCTTCAACGCACGAAACGAACCGACGCGCCGGATTTTGTCGGCGCTCAACAGACGGGCAAGCACGCATTAGGCTGAAGCGGCTTCAGGCCTTTCAGGCCCACGGCATGGACTTGAGCACTACCGCCATTGTTATACGATAATGTGTTGTTGCCGAATCCGACTGGTGCCGATGCTTCAAAGGCCTCTATGCCGAACAATTCATTATGCGTAATCGTATTCCCGAGCACCGTTCCTGAATTGATTTGGATACCCTCATAGTTCGCGCTTATGACATTACCTTCTACGAGGCAGCCATCTTTGCAGGAGATACCAGCAGTACCATTAATGGTAATGGTGTTTCTTTGCACTCGAGCGAAATTTTTAAGGGCTATGCCACCTGTGTTGGCCGAGACACGCATGTTTTCGACAACCCAGGAATCGTTTCCAATAATTGCGAAATTTTTGAAGCCAGCGATAAGGCCATTCATGATCTTCACCGTGTTGACAGAATTACCGTCGATGCCGTTCGTCTGCCCTTGAAAGCCGCCGTGGAGAATAAATCCGTTGAAATCAATGGTGACATCGTAAGCTTTTATCTCGATCCCATTTTTGCTCAGGGTTGGATAGAGATTGCTGGTGAGCACATAGCGACCCGGCCGAGTGATCGTGATCGGGAATCCGCTCTTATCGCCCGGCGTGACGCCACCGCTGATTGCCTTGTTTTGATTCAGCGTCACCTCAGTTTCCTGCGCGCTCACCGGGGGCCCTGCTTCAAGCGCAAACAAAACGGCAAAGAACATCAGAGCATTGCGATGCTGTGCTGACATGGTTCGCCCCTAAGAGGACGAGAGCCTGTCTCAGTGCAGTTTTTCAGTCAATTGCAGTCTCTCGCACGCCTGCTGAGGCATTTCCCGGTCACAATCAAGTGAAAATCTCTATGACATCGACCGGCATAAAGCCGTGATGAAGCCATGGCGCGGAAACGCCTATGGCAATGACCCCGCCGCCATTGATGTGCTCGGTGAATGGTTTGGCTTGGGCGGACAAATCATTGTCATTGAGGCGATGCGCGATAAAGTATTGAGCCGGGACATGATCAGGCCATCAAAGCGCTCATTAACGAGCGCTATCCGCTTGATATTGCCCGCGTCCTTTAAGTCGAGGGGATCGTAAACAAGGGGGCTGGCGTCAACCTCATTTTGCCCCTGATTGCGGTGCGCAAGAAAACCTACGATATCGGCTACGGAAAGTGGGTCCGCAAGCGCGGCGAACAACTGCGTTCCGGTGTGTGTAGCGAAAACCTAAACCCGAACGTATTGATTTTTGGATGCCAGACCACTCACACGAATTGCACGGCATAGACCGGTGGCAGAGTGTGCGTTACGCTACCTAGCTTTCGCCCTGATCCTCGCTGACCCAAAGGCCACCCGTAGTGGAGCCAAAGGCAAGCCCATTGCCGTCCAAGTCCAACGCGAGCGCATGGCGGTAGACGACATCATAGGCGTGTGACTGCGGTAACCGCCGCCGTCGCGGGTGCGCGTGACTACCAGTTTCCCCTCGCGTGGGATGCGTTTCTCATCCTTGATCTCAGGGATAAACCATGCTGTGTCTGGCTCTCGTGGGTGTACGACGACCGCAAATCCGAAATTTGATGGTTCCACGCCGGTGACCTCCGTGAACGTCCGTCCTTCGTCGGACGAGACGAAAATACCGTTATGGTGTTGCACCCACATGCGCTGTGGCGCTGCTGGACATTGCACCAGCCGGTGGACATCCTGAGCAACCGGGTCGTGGCTCGACTCCGGCGGTGCGTATTCGGCGCGCATACCTTCACGGCGTAGTGTCCATCTCGCGCCGCCGTCCTCAGTGAACCAAATGCCCCCTTCGCGGCTGGGAATTCTCCAAGAAGATATTCTCCAGGACCTCACGCACGGTTCGTCCAGGGGCTTCCGCGTCCGGGCACAAGACGTGACGCTGGATGTTGGGCGTGAATACGACCTTGGCCATCGAATTTGTTCACCCTTTGGGAGTTGGCACGCTCAACTTGGACTGTTGCCGATTAGGCGCCCGGTATCGGCAGAACGGGCATGATCTCGACGGATTCCCCGGGAAAGATCGTAAAGTGCGGATGCCTCTCGAACAGCTTGGCCGCAGCCTCATGCGAATCCGCGCGAACGACCATGTAGTCCGTGACATTAACGATTCCTGCTCGTCTCAAGAGGACCGGCAAGGAGATGAAGATGATCGTCGACGATGGGTCCTATCCCGCAAATCCTGATGCCAGCTTGGTGCGTCTCCTCGTCCGCGCCCACGTGATCCGGGAAAGAATTCTCGCGGACAAGAGCCTCACGCTGGAGGAAATCGCCAAGTCGGAGCATATAGTCCCGTCCTATGTGACACGGCTGTTTCGTCTCACGTTGTTGGCGCCTGATATTGTCAGCGCAATCCTTGGCGGAAAGCATCCGCCCGAGCCGACGGCGCGCAAACTCCTGGATGACACGCGATTGCCGCTCGATTGCGTGAAAAAGGCTACATTCAAAATCTGTGCCACGAATTCAATTCCCGACCGACCTATTCTCTCTTTTGCATTCATCTCTCTAACCACAAATTCGGTGATGGCGTCAGAGATGCCCGTATCACCAAATTGCCGCGCCGAGAAAGCGCCGCACTCGCGGCGCGCATTGCCGACAAAAGCGTCTCTGCTCAATGCGCGCCATCAGCGCGCCAACGAAAAGGCCCGGGGATGCCGGGCCAACCTTCGCTTCCGCTGAGAGCAAAATCGGAGCTAGGCCAATATCCTAAGGCGTGGCGGCGGACGCAGTTACGAACCCGTCTCCACTCCCAATTTCCCTGCTAACAGGGAAATTAACAGGGTATTTCATCGAATCCGCCCCCTTGGTGCGATTTTGAAAACTGACACGCGAGCAAATTCAGAGGCTTGCAGCAAAATTCCCTACGCAACGGAACAGGGAATTATTTTGGAGCAACAGGGAAATTTGGCGCAGGAACAGGGAATTTCAGCTGCCAAAGCCAGAATCATCGCCGGATGAGTTTTTTGGTACGCACAGGCTCTCGCCGTCCTAGGGCTGCTCAATTAGAGTTTGGGGCGTAATTCGCCATTCCAAACTGCGCAAACGTTCATCTCAGTGAGGAGAGTAGAATTATGAGCCGTAAAACCGTCACGAGTTCGCATCGCATCGGTTTGCTGGCGGTTGCCGCCGGTGTGTTTGCCTTTGCCAACGCCGCAATCGCCGCCGATCCAATCAAAATCGGCGTCACGATCGCCCAATCTCCCCCCGGCTCGGTGTCACAGGGCACCCAGGTTAAGGATGGGGTCGAGGTCGCGGCCAAGATCATCAATGACGCGGGCGGCGTGCTGGGCCGGCCGATCGAGCTCGTTTTCGAGGATACCCAGGGAATTCCCGAGAAGGCTCGCGCCGCGGTCGAGAAGCTGATCACCCGTGACAAGGTCGTCGCCGTCGTGGGCGAGCACCAGAGCTCGGCGGTGCTGGCCGCTATGGAAGTGGCGCATCGCTACCATGTGGCCTACGTCAACACCAACGGCTGGTCCGACGCCATCCGCGACAAGGCCTATCCTGAAGTTTTCAATCCCGGCAACTACAATAGCCGCGTCGCCATCGCCATGGCCGATACCATGAAGGCGCTGGGCGCGAAGCGCGTCGTCGCCTTCGCGGAGAACACGGATTACGGCGTCGGCCTCGCCAAGCTGCTCGGCGATCAGATTAAGGAGCGCGCGGCCGGCGTCGAATACAAATACGAGACGCTCGACCGCGCCGGAAAGGATTTCCTCCCGGCGCTGCTGCCGTTGAAGGCCAATCCGCCCGATGTGGTGGTCGAAATCATGCTTCCGCCCGCTGCCTACATCCTGCTTAACCAGCTCTACGAGCAAGGCATCGCTCCGACCGCGAAGACCTTGATCTACGATGCGTCCGGCATCGCCGACTATCCGGATTTCTGGCAGAATGTGAGCGACGCCGCGAAGGGCATGCTCGTGTTCGGTCTCTATCATCCGAAGATGGCACTGCCCGAGCTCGGCAAGAAGGTAGCTGCCAACTACACCGCCAAGACCAAGAACGAGCCGAACCGCCTGCTGTTCCAAGCAGCCGACAGTCTGTTCATCGTCGTCGAAGCGATCAAGAGCGGAGGCTCGAGCGAGCCCGAGGCCGTCATCAACGCTCTCGCAACCTTGAAGTGGACCGGTACGCGGGGTGAGATCACATTTTCAAAGGAGAAGGGTGGCTATAAGTTCCAGCAATGGCTCGACGTCCCCTATGTGACTTTCCAGGTCACTGCGGTGAAGCAGTCGGTCGCCGACACGAAACTGGTCCAGGATCCCGGCAAGCCGCTCGACATCTCGCGCATCGAGAAAGCGAAGTGAAGCCAATTCGGTAAAGCCGCCTAAAGTGGGAGACGCCGAACCCGGCGCCTCCTGCCTGTCCGGCGCCGCCGCATGCTCACGCTCGACCTCACGATCAACGGCCTTATCATTGGTGTGTTCTACGCACTGATGGCAATCGGTCTGTCGCTGATCTTCGGCATTCTCAAGATTGTGAACTTTGCGCACGGCGAGTTTTACACCGTCGGCGCCTATGCCTATACGCTCGTCGCGCTCGCACTGGGCGTGCCGCCGTGGCTGGCTTTGCCGTTTGCATTCCTAGTCGGAGTGATCCTTGGCCTCGTCGTCGAACGATTGTTGATGCGGCCGCTCTATTCCGGATACGCAAGCTGGGGCGTAATGAGAGACGAATATGCCGTCATCATCACCTTCGGCTTGTCGCTGCTGCTGATCAATCTGGTCGACAAGATCGTTGGCCCCTATGCCTACAAGGGCCCAGCGTTGGTCGGCATCACGCGCATGGTTCTGGGCCCAATTCTTGTCAGCGGCCATCGACTGGTTGCCGCCATCATCGCCATCGGGGTCATCGTCGCGACCGCGCTGGTCGTGCGCTATTCCTATTGGGGCCGGCAAATCCAGGCGGTGGCGCAGAACCGGCTCGGAGCCTCGCTCGCCGGCATCGACACGGCGAAAGCGAGCGCCATCGTTTTCGCGCTCGCGGGCGGACTTGCTGCTATTTCGGGTGCACTGCTGGCCAACATCTTCAATCCGACACCGGACGTGGGCGTGTTTCCCGCGATTAAGTCCTACGTCATCGTCGTGCTCGGCGGCATGGGTTCGCTGCCCGGCAGCATCGTCGCCAGTCTGATCCTCGGCGTGCTCGAGAGCTTCGGCGGGGTTTACATCTCCTATCAATATCGCGACACCTTCGGTCTGGTGATCCTCATTATGGTCTTGCTGTTCCGGCCGCAGGGCCTATTCGGCGAGCGGAGCCGCGAGGTTTGATGGCTGTAACCTTCAGCGATACGCGCATGCGCGACCGAATCCAGCTCGCGTTTTCACTTGGGATATTCGCGCTGGTCGCTCTGCTGCCCGCGATCGTGCGCAACGAATATTGGCAGGGCGTCCTCATCGTCTCGATGTATTTCGCGATGCTGGCGGCGGCGTGGAATTTGCTGGCCGGCTATACGGGACAATTCTCGCTTGCACCGGCAGCATTCGGCATGATCGGCGCCTATGTGACTGGCTTGCTGTCCTATGATTTCAACGCGCCGCCGCTCGTTGGCATTCCCGCGTCCGTAGTGGTTGCAGCGGCGATCGGGTTCGGCCTTGGCCGCATCGTTCTTCGACTGCGCGGCCCCTATCTTGCATTGACCACGCTGTCATTCGCCGAGATCTTCCGCCTTGTGATCAGCAATTCAATAGAGATCACGCGCGGCGACCTCGGCCTCAACGTGCCGGGGCTCTTCGACCACCGGCTCACTTGGTATTATGTGATGCTCGGCGTGCTCGTCGTCATCCAGCTCGGGCTCTATTTCCTTCTGCGCGCACCCGCAGGCCTTTATCTGCGCGCCATTCGCGACGATGAGATTGCTGCCGCGAGCCGCGGCGTGAATATCGTGCTGTGGAAGACCAACGCCTTTACGCTCAGTGCCGCCATCAGCGGGCTTGCCGGTGCGCTCTACGGGCATTTCGCACAGTTCGTCAGTCCCGAACTCGGCCTCCTTTCGCAGACCGGCATTATTGTCAGCATGGTGGTAATCGGCGGCCTCGGCACCCTCCCCGGCCCGATCGGCGGCGCCTTCCTGGTCTATGTCGCCTCCGAGTTCTTGCGCGACTTCGGCGGCTATCAGCTCATCGTGTTCGCGCTGCTTGTCATCATTTTTGGCCGCTTCTTCCGCGAAGGCCTGTGGGGTTTCTTCCGCCGGGCCATCGAACGCACCGGGCACCGACCGGCGCCCGCGCCCTCCGCGGCGGAGTGAGGCGTCATGGCCTGCCTTTCCATCGATCGCGTGAGCAAGTTCTTCGGCGGCCTCAAGGCCCTCGACAACGTGACTTTCTCCGTGAACGAGGGTGAGCTTGTCGGCCTCATCGGCCCGAACGGCTCCGGCAAGACGACGCTGCTCAATATCCTGAGCGGTTATCTCTCTGCTGATTCCGGTGACGTTGTTCTCCACGGCCGCCCGATCAGCGGGCTGCGGCCTGAGGCGCTGGCACGGCTCGGCGTGCTGCGCATGTTCCAACTCACGCGGGTCTTCCCGCGTATGAGCGTGCTCGACAATCTGCTGGTCACCGGCAGTGCGCTGGGGCTACCCGAAGCCGAGGCCGACGGGCGCGCGCGCGAACTAATCGAAGATCTGACACTTACACGCATGATGCATCTCGACGCCGGCCAGTTGTCGGGCGGTCAGCGAAAGCTGCTCGAGTTCGGCTCCTGTTTCATGGTTCCACCGCGCATCGCGTTACTCGACGAACCGTTCGCCGCAGTCCACCCGACCATGAAGGAGATCATGGCGGGCGTCATCCGCCGTCGGCACGCCGCCGGCCAAACCTTCCTGCTCGTCAGTCACGACATGCCAGTGATCGTCGAACTTTGCCCGCGCGCGATTTGCATGAACGCCGGTACCGTCATCGCCGACGAGAAGACCCGCGCGGTACTCACCGATCCCGTCGTGATCGAGGCCTATCTCGGCGAGGCCGCCGCATGACCGCGCTTCTCGTGCTCGACAACGTGAGCGCCGGCTACGTCGCCGATATCGACATCTTGCGCGGGGTCAGCATCAAGGTCGCGCCGGGCGTGATCACCGGCTTGATCGGCCTTAACGGGGCCGGCAAGTCTACCATCCTGAAGACGATCTGCGGGTTCCTGCGGCCAAGCTCAGGCCTCATCATGTTCGATGGCGCCGATATCACCGGGATTGCGCCGCATACCGTCATCGACCATGACATCTTCTATATCCCGCAGGAATCGAGCCTGTTCAATTTCATGACCGTCGAGGATAATCTGCGCCTGCCACTCGAGCACCTCGTCCGGCGAGCGGTCGGTCTTACGCGCGCCGATATCGCCGATCGCTTTGATGATACCTACGCAAAATTTCCGGTGCTTAGGAATAAGCGGTACGACAAGGCCGGTGATCTCTCCGGTGGCCAGCAGAAAATGGTTGAATTCGCCAAGGCCTATTTAGTTCGACCGCGTCTGTGCCTGGTCGATGAGCCGAGCATCGGATTAGCACCCAAGATCGCCGAGGAGGTCTATAAGTGGATCGGCCTTTTTGCGTCCGAGCAGACCGCGATTCTGCTCGTCGACCACAACGTTCGCCGCGTTGTGAAGATGTCGACTTATATCTATGTGCTGAGCCTCGGCGAGATCACCGCACAAGGCGAACCAGAGGCTTTCGCTGGCGATCTGCACGAGCAGGTGAAAGCCTGGCTTGGCATCAATTTTTGACCTCCAGCGCTTTTGGCGCATGCTCCGAACGGCTGATCGGGAGGCATTCTCTTGGGACAAAGCTGAATCAAGTCAGACTGTCGCGCCACCTGGCGCGTCGACACACATCATCACCGGAGCAATCAGACGTTTCAAGCAATGAGATAAAGAAGAAGCTCTCAGATCACTCGATCGATGTGGAACACGTTGCGCGGGTTCTGCTCAGCAATCTGCTCGATCTCCCGCCCCGAAAAGCCCGCTTGTCGAAGCGTGTGCATAGGGGTCAAGTCGGCAGGCGGAAATGAGTAGTCCGTGCTGATGCGATCGATGCCGACTACTTCGGCCAAGAACCGCAGGGCTTGCCCGCATGGAGGATGCTGTCATAAGCGAAACGCCCGGCGTAATCGGACGGCTTGTGAACCGCCACGTCACCTTGTGCCTGTCGATCCATGCGCGCATGCCTGATGTCGAAGCGCCCGGCGAGATAAGGAAAGGCGCCCTGCGTCGTCTGTTCGATGAGGCGGAAGATTCAAGTGCGATTTTGTTCTTTGACGAGGCGGACGCGCTTTTCGGCAAGCGTAGTGAAGTCAAGGACAGCCACGACCGTTATGCAAATTTAGAATTAAATTTCTTGCACGACTGCGTCAGAAATTTTCAAGGACTCATAATTCTTTCCTTTAAGCGTCATCACGCCCTTGATTCAACGTTTATGGCGAGAATACAGTGCCATTTGTCGTTCCGACATCGCACCCGCCCATTGGCGAAGCGAAATCAACGATAAATGACGAGACCGCTCGCATTGGTTTGCGGAACGCGAAAATGACGATGCCGAAGAGCGTTCCGACCTTCTCTGTAACGAGAAATCTCTTATAAATTTTTCTTTTGCACACGGCCGTGCAGGCTCATACGGTCTGACTTGGCGACGATTGCGCTAAATAGACAGACAGAGGGCATTCAAACCCGCAGGAGATGGCCCATGACGATCGTGCTCAACCACACCATCGTTCCAGCGCGTGACAAGAAAGCTTCCGCCCGCTTTTTAGCGCAGCTCTTTGGGCTCAGCCTCGAGGGTCACGACGGCCACTTCGCACCTGTGCGCGTCAACGCAAGTTTTACACTGCTCTTTAGCGACAGCATAGAAGCATTCGAGAGCCACCATTATGCGTTCCACGTCAACGACGCAGAATTCGACGCGATCCTACATCGAGTGAAAGCCGCTGGGCTCGCATTCGGGAGTGCTCCTTGGGCGCTCGATGACGCAAAGCTCAACGATTGGAACGGCGGACGAGGGGTTTACTTCAAGGATCTCGATGGCCACATTCTGGAGCTCATGACGGTACCGCAATGAATCTGCCGCGGTGGTTTTCAGCGGCACAACCCCATCGTCGGAGATTTAGTCGCTCCCCTGTCCTATCTCCACGCCTGTCATGACGGCTTTCCAAACTAAGTTTGGATTACTGCTCGGCTTTATCGGCATGTGCCTGTTCGCTGGAACGCTGCCGGCGACACGACTCGCAGTATCCGGATTCGACCCGTTGTTTGTAACTGTTGCTCGCGCCACGATCGCTGGATTAGCAGCGCTTGCTGTCCTGATTGCGCAGCAGCGGCGTGTTCCCCCGCGCTCGCTGTGGCGAGAAATATTCTTCGCCGCGCTCTGTACGGTCGTCGGCTTTCCACTACTCGCGGCGCTCGCAATGATGACGGTACCCGCCGCCCACGGCGGCGTTGTCCTCGGTATTATGCCGCTTGCAACGGCAGGTGCGGCGGCGATCTTTGCTCATGAACGTCCGAGTTTCGGTTTTTGGTTAGCGAGCGGCATCGGTGCGATTTTAGTTTTGACTTTCATGTTTCACCGAAACGGAGGAGAATATTTTCTATCCGGCGACCTGTTCTTACTCGGTACGGTCGTCTGTGGCGCGATTGGATATACGCTTTCCGGCCGCCTCGCAGCATTAATGCCCGGCTGGGAGGTCATATCCTGGCAGGTCGTGATCTTCCTCCCGCTCGCAGCGTTGGCAACATTCCTCATGTGGCCAGTCGATGTCGCGACTGCGCCAGTCTCAGCCTGGGCCGGTCTTGCCTACGTCGGCTTCGTAAGCCAGTACATTGCATTCTTTGTCTTTAACGCGGCGATGGCGATCGGTGGCATTGCCCGAGTAGGGCAGATTATGCTGCTACAGCCTTTCGTGATTGTCGCGCTCGCGGTGCCGGTGAACGGCGAACGGATGAATCTTGAGACTATTGTTTTTTGTATCGCCGTTGTTGCAACGGTCATGATTGGACAACGGATGCGCGTGACACGACGTTGATCTGGACAATTCGTTCAGCTGCCCTCGAAGCTAGCGGCTCAAGCTAGCGCACCCGGAGGAGGCGCGGCGCCACAGCTCAAAAACAGGCGGCAGGTGAGTACCGCCACCCGCTCCTATCGCTCAGCTATCATCACGGACTAATTTGGTATTAGAAGAGCAAAGCTTCACCCGCAGTCCTTGGTGAGACAGGTGAAAAGCTTCGGATTCGATTGTCTCTTGGTTTCGACTGGGCTCGGGCTAGCCCTTATGCTCTCAAGCCATGCAGCCGTAGCACAGGTGCCGCTACTGGACCCCTCGTTCCTTCCACCCTTGACCGAGAACGACGTTGCGCCAGCAGTCCGAAAGGTCACGCCGGGCGAACCGAAACAGGAACCCACGGCAAAGACGGATACCTTACAGGCCGCCAGCGCAGAAAGTGCCGTGCCCAACAAGCTGCGTGATCTGATTACCGGCAGCGCGCTCGATCGCCTAGTCAGCCGCAAAATCGACCGCGAAGGCATCGCTGCCTATTACAGCGCTCACAATTACGTGCCTCTATGGGTGAGCAACAGCGCTGTCAACGAGCGCGCTAAATCAGCGACTGCCTATCTCGCCCAGGCAGATGCGGTCGGCCTCGATCCGAACGACTATCCGACGCCCGATTTCAAGTCGGCGGTCACGGCTGACTCGCTGGCTGAGGCCGAGCTCAAACTCACCACCTCTGCGCTGACCTTCGCGCGTCATGCGCAGATCGGCCGCATCCACTTCACTCGCGTTGGTACGGACATCCAGTATGAGCTAGTCGCGCCTGACCCGGCGGACGTCTTGTCTAGGCTCGCAGACGGCAACGATGCTGGCAAAGTGCTCAATGCGTTCAATCCGCCGCAATCTGGTTTCAAGGCGCTTCGGGCCAAACTCGCCGAGTTGCGCAAGGGGTCGGCAGCTCCCGATGTTAAGAAGGCTGAGATGTCCGGGCCACCGCGGGTGTACGTTCCTGATGGGAAGATCCTACGTCCCGGAATGCAGGATGCGCGCGTCGTCGTGCTGCGCAAACGCCTCGACATCCCAGGTGACAAAGACAACCCGCTGTACGATGAGGCGGTGCGAGACGCAGTGAAGATTTTCCAGACTGAAAATGACATCGGCGTTGATGGCAATATCGGTCCCAATACCGTGCGCGCGCTCAATGGAGAGCGCAAGGAAACGCGCGGCCCGTTAGTCAATCCAATCGACACTATTATCGTCAATATGGAACGTTGGCGCTGGCTGCCGCGCGATCTTGGCAACCCGCACGTCATTGTCAATGTGCCAGACTATACATTGACGCTTTACAATGAAGGACACGCATATTGGAAATCCAAAATAGTGGTTGGCAAACCAACTCTGGCGACCCCGATGATTAGCGCGGAGATGAAGTTCATCACCGTCAACCCGACCTGGAACGTGCCACAGTCAATCATCGAGAAAGAATACCTTCCCGCGTTGCAGGTAGATCCGCAGGCGCTCGAGCGGATCGGCTTGAAGGTCGCCTACAACCAGGACGGCAGCATCCATATTTGGCAGCCACCGGGCGCTGCCAACGCGCTTGGCCGCATCCGCTTCAATTTCCCCAACAAGTTCCTGGTCTATCAGCACGACACGCCGGATAAGTATCTGTTCGCGCGCGAGAGGCGCGCCTTCAGTCACGGCTGCATGCGGGTTGAGAATCCGCTCACCTATGCTGAAAAGCTGTTGTCGCTGGTAATGCCGAACGAGAACTACACCGAGGCGCGTCTGGAAAAGATGTTCGGGGGTAAGGAGATCAATCTCAACTTCCCGAAGTTTATCCAAGTTCACCTGACATATCAAACGGCGTTCGTGGACGAGCAGGGTAAGCTGCAACTACGTGAAGACATCTATGGCCGAGATTCTCGGATGATTGCTCTTCTTAAAGGGAGCGAGCGCAAGGTCGCCGACAACGCAATCGGGCAGCGGTCTAATAGCTCGCCCAGACCGATGCACATATATCAGGGCTATTATCGCGGCCCGAGCTTCTTTGGTTTCCTATTTGGAGGACCACGTTTCGCTCCGCCAAGACCGCCGCGCGCCGGAATTAACGCCTACGCGCGCTGATCAGCCTTAAGGTGCGTGACCTGCCACCTTGTTTTTGGACCGATCATTGCTGGAAAATTCCAGTTTAGCGGCATGTCCACGGGCGCAGTGTGCACGGTTGTCGCGTTTTCCGTCGCCGTCTTCGCGTGGGACAGGACCAATATCTCGCGCAAAATATCCGGTGCAAACAGTCGGACATATGTGAGCACCTATGGAACCCCGGTGAGCCATGCTTCGTTGACGCAAATCAGAATGCGTGGTCGTTAGATGTGTTAGACGACAAATTCGCCTAAAAATTAGCGCCTAAATGGCCACCCATTCGTTTGAGTTAAGTGCATGACAGAGGATAAAAAACTCCCAATCAGCGTCATTGCTTTGAGAGCGGATGATTACTCACCCGATGGCAAGAACGTAATTATGTCGGTAACAACAAAATATTCGAATGTTGACCGAAAGTTTTCTGTGCCCCTTGATTGTTTTTTCGACTTCATTGTGGACCTACAAAGGCTAAATGCTAACGCCAGCGGCTTTAAGATCGAGCCAGCGAAACCAGAGACTCCACCACCAATGGCACCCGACGAGCATCAACCAAGCTGTTTTGCCTTGGAAGAAGAAAAAGGCGAGGACTGGAAGGGCAGCGGCGCAATGGGACCGGCCATTAAAGAGGCCAAACCGAGCCTGTGATGCTATCCCAACCAATCTCCTCTGTGACTCGGGAGTCTTGAAATCGCTGCCAACATTTCCGGCTGCATTGCGGACCACGCCTAGGGTGTTGTTTTTAACGCGTGGTCCCTGTTCTCCTAGAAAGCACACATTCCCAACAGCTTTCATGTATGCTGCTTGACAAGCCAGACGGTCCCCAACTCGAATATCGCGACTTCGTCTCCCGCAACGGATGCCAAAAATCAATGAGCAAGCTCCCGATGACCGCCGCAGGCCAATCGGCTCTTGAAGATGAGCTGAAGCATCGTATTCGGGTCGAGCGACCTCGCCTCATTCAGCGGCTTCAAGAAGCGATCGCTGACGATTCCAACCTGGCTGAGAATTCGGAATACTACGCTGCCAAGACCGAGCAAGAAATCAATGAGGCCCGCATTGCCGAGCTGGAAGACAAGCTGGCGCGTGCCGAAGTGATCGACATATCAAAGCTTTCCGGCGATACCATCAAGTTCGGGGCTACGGTGACGCTGATCGATGAGAACAGCGACGAGAAGAAGGTGTGGCAGATCGTTGGTGAGCCGGAAGCCGACGCGAACAAAGGAAAGATTTCGGTTACTTCACCGATCGCGCGCGCGCTGATTGGTAAGGCCAAGGGCACTGCCGTAGAGGTTGAGGCCCCGGGTGGCGCCAAGGCCTACAGAGTCCAAAAGATCGAATGGCTTGAGCACGGCCCGAGGAAAGGAGAACGGTTATAAATCGAAGGTCAGGTGCTCTCGCTGAAACAGGACTCGAACCCCTGTTTTCGCCATGCGAGCGCATAGATCCCCAGATACCTTCCGTCACACCTATCGATCGCACCGCCTCCGCGACCGGCCGTCCCTGTGCCGCTAGTCCTCAACCTGCCATAGATGCAGTGACGCCGAGATACTGACGGCAGACCTGCTCATCGAACGCAAGTTCCTGCGAATTGCCGGATGGATGTGGCGCGAACTCGGCATCTATGACCAAAGAAACTGAATCTGCAAAAGTGGTTGGCATCCCGCGCGCCGACGGCATTACCGCATTTCTCGTCGATGCCAAATTGTGTGGCATTTCGATCGGACCAGCAGACAAAAAGATGGGCCAGCGCGGAGCACTGACCGCTGACGTGGTGTTCGATAACGTCTACGTTCCAGCGACAGCGATTATCGGCGGTCCTGAATTTGAAGGCCGAGGTTTTAAGACCGCGATGAAGGTTCTTGACAGGCCGGATTCATATAGCCGCGCTGTGCGTTGGCGCCGCCCGCCGGCTGATCGCTCAGTCGCTCGCCTATTCCGGGGAGCGGAAACAATTCGGGCGTCCGATTGGCGAATTGCAGCTGCTGCAGGCGATGCTCGCTGACAGCCAGGCCGAATGTTACGCGGCCGAGACAATGGTGCTGGACGCCGCCCGCCGTCATGCGCGAGGCGAGCACATCACCCTTGAAGCTTCGTGCTGCAAGATGTTCTGCTCGGAAATGGTCGGCCGCGTCGCCGACCGCGCAGTGTCGATTCATGGCGGCGCCGCCTACATGAGCGAGGTATGACATCGAACGCTTTTACCGAGATGTGCGCGTGTTCCGAATTTACGAGGGCACGACCCAAATTCAACAACTCGTAATCGCTCGGGAAATGCGTGAACGCGCGGAGCACAATTAAATGGCCTGCGGGCGTGACAGCCGCTAGGACAGTCTCCTCCCCACTCGGCTCATAACCTGACCGCGCGGCCGAGGCGGTCTTAAACTTTCGCAACGAGCGGCCATGACCCGGCACCCGACTCCCGCCACCGCGACCTTCATCGGCGCCGCCGGCAACAAGCTCGTTGCCGACGTGTTCGGCGACAGCGGCTCTCCCGTATTGTTGTTGCATGGCGGCGGCCAGACACGCCACGCCTGGCACAAGACCGCGGAAGAGATCGCGCACAAAGGCCATACAGCCTATGCGCTCGATCAACGGGGCCATGGAGACTCCGATTGGGTGGCGACTGGTGCCTACGAGTTCTCGGATTATGCCGCGGACGCGAAGGCCGTCGCGGCCGAACTCACCCGTCGTTCGGGCGCAAAGCCGATCGCAATTGGTGCTTCACTCGGCGGCATTGCTTCGCTTCTCGCTGAAGGCGAGTCCGAACGCGACAAGGGCGCTAATGTCTTCTCCGCGCTGGTGCTTGTCGATATCACCCCGCGCGTGGACCAAACCGGCGTTGCAAAAGTTCTCGGCTTCATGCGCGCGCATGCCAGGGGAGGCTTTGCGTCGATCGCCGACGCCGCGCAGGCGGTCGCCAACTATCTTCCGCAGCGGCCGCGGCCGAAGAGCAATGAGGGACTGAAGAAGAATCTCCGCCTATCGCCCGATGGCCGCTGGCGTTGGCACTGGGATCCGCGCTTTCTCGATGGTCCGCGTGCGGCCGGAGCGGACCGCCGGGCGCTCGAGGCGGCGTTGATCGAAGCCGCGCGCAGGATCCAAATCCCCGCCCTCCTTGTGCGCGGCGCATCGTCCGAGCTCGTGAAGGAGGCCCATGCCAGGGAATTTCTCGACCTCGTACCGCACGCCGATTACGTCGACGTCAGTGGTGCACGGCATATGGTGGCGGGCGACCGTAACGATCACTTCTCCGCCGCTGTCCTTTCCTTCATCGGACGGCTATCAACGGTCGAGTGACTCCAGAGCCCCGGGGCGGTGCAAAAGTAGGCCTGTCCCTGTCGCAAACCTCATCCAGCTGGCAGTTGATCGAGAATCAGGCAAACCTGTTGTGGGATGAGGGTTCTTTGCAGGCTCATTGGTTGGACGGTGGAGAAATTCCCTACGCAACAGAACAGGGAATTAGTTCGGCGGAACAGGGAATTCTGGTTCAGGAACAGGGAATTTTCCTGGTCAAATCCGAAATCATCACCGGATGAGGTTTTCGGTACACACACGTTCAAAAATTGAATTCTCGAACCTCGCTCTTCATGTAAGAGGTTGGGCGCACCGGGGCCAGCCTAGGCTGCGGCATTCACGCCAGATGCTTCGGTTGCTCCCGGCGCGGAGATCGCAGTCTCGAGTGCAGCAGAGGCCGCCTCCTCAACCCGCTCAAGCCAAATGAATTCGAGTTGATTGCGCACTTCCTGCGGGATGTCCTCGTAGTCTTTTCGATTGCGAGCGGGCAGCATGACACGCTTAAGGCCGGCTCGCGCCGCCGCTATTACTTTCTCCTTGATGCCGCCTACCGGCAAAACCAGACCGCGTAAGCTTATCTCGCCGGTCATAGCTGTATCGCTGCGAATGGTTCGGTCAGACATCAACGAAACCAACGCCATAAACATTGCTACTCCAGCACTAGGGCCGTCCTTCGGTGTAGCGCCGGCCGGTACGTGGATGTGGATGTCGCTTTTCTCGAAACGGTTAGGTTCGATATCCAAGGCGACAGCGCGATTCTTGACGACGCTGAGCGCCGCCTGCGCACTTTCCCGCATGACGTCACCAAGTTGACCGGTGAGGATCAGCTTGCCGGAGCCGGGCACGCGGGTCGCCTCAATGAATAGAATGTCGCCGCCGACGGGCGTCCAAGCCAGGCCGGTAGCTACGCCCGGCACGCTGGTGCGCATCGCGACCTCACTCTCGAACTGCCGAGGCCCCAGAATGGTTGTCAGGTCATTGCGATCAATTCGGATCGGCCCACTAGCGCCTTCGGCAAGGCGCACTGCGGCATGCCGCAGAGCCTTCCCGATCTCGCGCTCAAGGTTGCGCACCCCGGCTTCGCGCGTATAGGACTGAATGATCTCACGCAGTGCGTCCTCAGCGATCTCGACCTGACCCTCCTTGATGCCGTTCGCCTCCATTTGCCGGCGAACGAGATAGCGCAATGCGATCTGCAGCTTCTCGGAATCGGTGTAGCCCGGAAGGCTGATGATCTCCATACGATCGCGTAATGGCCCCGGGATAGTATCGAGCATGTTCGCGGTGGTGATGAATACCACCCGACTGAGGTCGTATGGCACGCCCAAGTAGTTGTCCCGGAACGTATTGTTCTGCTCTGGATCGAGCACCTCCAGAAGCGCCGAGGCAGGATCACCGTGGATGCCGGTGCCGAGCTTGTCGATTTCATCCAGCATCATGACGCAATTGCGCGAACCGGCTTTTCGGATGCTCTGGATGATGTTGCCGGGCAGCGCGCCGATATAGGTGCGCCGATGACCACGTATTTCCGCTTCGTCATGGACCCCGCCGAGGCTGACTCGCACGAATTTACGGGTCATCGCACGGGCGATCGATTGGCCGAGTGAGGTCTTGCCGACACCGGGCGGGCCGACGAAGCAAAGGATGGGCGCCTTGCCGAGCGGCGCTAGTTTGCGGACTGCGAGAAATTCAACAATACGTCGCTTGACTTTCTCGAGGCCGTAGTGGTCCGCATCCAGAATCCCGCGCGCCTGAACAATGTCGATGGTGCTTTCCTCTGGCAGTTTCCAGGGCAGCTCGATCAGCCAATCGAGATAAGTGCGCACCATGCCGTATTCGGCGGCGCTTTCAGGCATGCGTTGCAGGCGGCGCAGCTCTTTGCGGGCAGCCTCCTCGACCTCCTTGGGCATGCCCGCATCGGTGATAGCCTTCTCAAGCTCGGCCATCTCGGCGGCCTTGCCCTCCTCACCTTCTCCGAGCTGCTTCTGGATCGCAGCCATCTGCTCCCGCAACAAGACCTCGCGCTGCCGCTCGTCGAGTGCAGCCTTGGTTTGCTTTCCGATCTCGGCGGACAGCCGAAGCACTTCGATGCGCTGCGCTAGCAGCCGCGAGACCTTCTCTATTCGCGCAGCGACGTCGACAGTTTCGAGGATTTCCTGCTTTTCCTCAGGCTTTACGTCCATATAGGCGACGGCCAGATCGGCCAGCGCTCCCGGAGAGTCGATGGACTGAATTGCCGCTGATAGCTCCTGAGGAGCCTGCGGCATCAGTTCGAGCGCTTCCAGGGCCTGCCCACGCAAATGGAGGAAGCGCGCCTCGACCTCCGGCGTTCGAGACAGCGATTCCGGAATGCGCAGCACTCGTGCCACGAGAAAAGGCCAGCCACCGAGAAACTCGAGTACTTGGAACCGCTGTTCCCCCTGGCAGACAAGATGGTTCGTGCCATCCGGACCGGTGATGTAGCGCACAACATTGGCCACCGTTCCCATGCGGTGCATATCAATCGCAGTCGGATCCGCGACATTGGGATCACGCTGCTTGAGGATGCCCACCTGACGCTGCTCGCGCACCGCCTGCTGTGCGGCGGCTATCGACTTCGGACGGCCGATGCTCACCGGCATCACCATGCCGGGAAACAGTACGAAATTGCGCACCGGAACGATGATCATGGCATCCGGCGGCAGTGGCGCAAAATTTGTTTCCTGGCGCGCACTCGCCGGGGTTTCGCCCATAGGCTCCGAACCATGCTCGAATGAACGCATATCTTCTATGTCAGCCACGCAACAACTCAGCCTTTCTGGAGGGTGATCACTAGACACCCGTTCACCATAGTCCGCCGCACGTTGGCATAACGACCGGGTGGCAGGCGCACCCGTCGCTCGAAACGGCCCTGCGGCAGCTCGAGGCGGTGAATGACCGCAGTTCGCAAGACGGCCGGCAAGACTCGGCTGCCGGCGACCGCCAGGTCGGTACCGTCAATCAGGGCTTCGACTCGTTCTGGATCCACGCCCGGAAGTGCCATCAGTACCAGTACCTCTCGCTCGGTTTCGAGCACGTCGACCGGGGGCTCCCAAGTCGGCAATCCAGAAGCGGACCGTGCCGGTCGGAAAAATTCATGGTGCAATCGCTCGGCACGAGTGAGCATCTCGCAAGCTTCCGACCACATCCAATTTCTGGAATAAGCAGCCATGGTTCACCTTTGGGGTACATGTGATGTTGCGACATGCCTAAATCAATGATGGGCATTCCGCCGGTGGCACAGAAGATTGAACAAATCCGAAGCGATGCACGTTCGCTTTGGGTCATTCGCGACCTAGCTGGTCAAGGCCGACGCTCGTACTTGTCCGCTGTTACTCCAATAGCGGAGAAAGGACGGATTGTCCGCTTTGTGCCAGTTAAGTCGAAAGAAAGGCGCACATCCGCCTAGAGTATTACGGCAATGCCATCTAGATGAATGGCAGCGAACAACTGCACTCAATCCTCATTCACATAAGGTGGCATACAAGCAGAATCGCGCGTAAGGGCGCATCGCGTAAGGGCGCATCTTGTGGAGGAAATGCTCATGAACAAAATAAAACTGACTTTTGCGGCTGCTGCACTTTGTGGCGGCCTTCTTGCTTTAGCTCCAATGTCTGGCGCTTTCGCCGCTCCGGTGGCGCCAATCGGCAAGGCAGCTAACACGATCGATTCTCGTTCGACAGTTCACTACTATGGGTATTATCATCATCGCCATTACCGTCACTGTTGGTGGCGCTATGGTCATCGCCACTGCCGTTGGTGATATGGTAAACAACTTCCGAGGCCGTCGCGATTTGAGTATCGCGGTGGCCTTTTTTGCGCATGACCGCTAACGAAATTGAAAAGCGGAACAGTGTCACCCCAATCCTTATACCGATGACCGACGGAGATATGGATGCTGGCCTAGGCACACGGCGGGGATCGCCTGGGCCGGTTAGACGCCCAATCGGATTTACGTCGTAGCGCCTGGTGGCGTGATCAGAGTTGGCGCAGGCCCACCTCGGTTATGATGGATGGAAAGCGTAAAGGTGTAATAGCGTTAAACAACAAACAACGTCGTCCGCCCTGGTTTATTGTTATGGCAATAAGGGGGCGCGTGCCTTAAATCAAAATGTAAGTCCCACCGAGGCATGTAGATCAAAGCGCGCCGCGATAACTGGCGGAAGGCATGATTACGATCACCCGGCGCGCGCTGATGCGCATGGCCACCGAATAATGATTCGATGTCTGTTGCAACAGTGGCCGGGGACGGCGGGCTTGTCGCCCTTGAGAACCCGGCCGGTATAATTGCCGGCCATGCGACGCTGCCTGCAGTGGAACGACGACCGCGGAGCTGTCTTGGGTTACGGCGTAGGCCATCCATAGGTTGTCCGCCCAGCCGACGTGATTGCAGGCGATGACCACCCCCGCCCCACCGGACCGAAACAAGTTGGGCCGGTTTACGATCTCAGGCTTGCCGACGCGCTCAAACAGAACTTTTAGCCCAGACGAGATGACCGCGAGAACGTTCAAGGACACGTTGGCCGGTTCTACCAACATATAAGCAAGGCGTGCCCTACGCCTTCGTTGCGCGATTTATACTCGTAAGAGTAGCGAGGAAGGTTTGGAGCAGGACTTCAACTCTCTCGATGCTCAACGCGAGGCATGCGAGGCCTTCATTGCGAGTCAGAAGCATGAGGGTTGGACCATTCTCCCTGAGATGTATGACGATGGAGGGTTTTCGGGCGCGACAATAGAGCGGCCGGCATTCCAGCGGTTACTGGTGGACGTAGGCGAAGGCAAGATCGATGTGGTCGTAGTCTACAAGGTCGACCGCTTGACGCGATCGCTATCGGACTTCGCCAAGATCGTCGAGATCTTTGACAAACGGAACGTTTCTTTCGTCTCGGTGACTCAACAGTTCAACACCACGACGTCAATGGGACGCCTTACGCTTAATATTCTTCTGTCCTTTGCCCAGTTCGAGCGGGAAGTCACCGGCGAACGTATTCGCGACAAGATTGCTGCCTCGAAGGAGAAAGGCATGTGGATGGCCGGCCTGCCGTCACTTGGTTACGACGTCAAGGACAGGAGGCTCGTTATCAACGAGGCGGAAGCCAAAACAGTCCGAGACATCTTCAAGCGCTATACCGAGCTAAAATCTGTTCGACTGCTCAAAGCCGACCTCGATGCACGGGGTATCGTCAGTAAGCCTCGGAACGCATCCGACGGTACTCGCTATGGCGAAAAGCCACTCGCCCGCGGCGCGCTCTATCTCATGCTGCAGAATCGAATCTATCGCGGCGAGATCATGCATAAAGATAAGAGCTACCCCGGCGAGCATGAGGCCATCGTCGATGAAGCGCTCTGGAGCGAGGTCCAGGCGATTCTCACTGAAAACCGGACTGATCGCATGCTCGGGACGGCCGAAAAGCAAGTTAGCCTATTGTCCGGCATTCTATTCGATGCCCGCGGCGAGCTGTCTCCGACCCATGCGACAAAAAACGACGTCCGTTATCGCTATTATGTTTCGCGGTCGCTGCTCGCCGGCCCCATGAAGTACTCGGGCCAGCGTGTTCCGGCCACCAGCCTGGAGGCTCTTGTCATTGGTCGCATCCATAACTGGCTGGGCGATCGCGCAGCGATGCTCGATATCATCGAGAGCCACACGTCCGATGCCGCAACCCAGAAAAGATTGATGAATGGCCTCGAAAAATGCGTGGCGACATGGTCTGAACTTAAGGCCGATGATATTCGCAAATTCATGCTGTCAATCGCGGCGCGCATTCAGGCCCACGCGGACCGCATCGATATTACCCTAAATCCGATCAACCTTCCTCGATGGCTTGGTCGAATGAGTTGTGATGCTCAGCCGTCTGCGACAACTCAGAACGACACTGACGCTCGTTTTGTGACACTAACGGTTCCTATTCGTCTCAAGCGCGTTGGCAATGAGATGAAGATGATCATCTCAGATGGATCCCTTCCCGCAACTCCTGATCCCAGCTTGGTGCGCGCACTCGTCCGCGCCTATGTGATCCGAGAACGGATGCTTACAGACAAGGGTCTCACGGTTGAAGAAATCGCTAAATCGGAGAATATAGTCCCGTCCTATGCGACGCGGCTGTTCCGTCTCACGCTGATGGCGCCTGATATTGTCAGCGCAGTGCTTAGTGGAAAGCATCCCCCTGAACTGACGGCGCGCAAACTCCTTGATGACACGCGATTGCCGCTCGATTGGAACGAACAGCGGCGAAATCTGGGGTTTGCTTAAAAAGTGCTAAATTCAAAGTCTGCGCCTCAATTCTATTCCCCACTGGCTGTTCTCTTTTTTGCGTTCATCTCTCCCAGCAGGAATTCGACGATGACGCCGGAGATGCCCGTACCACCAAATTCCGGCGACGAGACAAGAGCGCATTTGCGACGCGCAAACGAGGGCTCAATGGTCTCCGGTCGACGCATGCCATCAAACGGTAACGGGAAAGCCCCAAAATACCGGATCAAGTCTCGACTTCGCGAAGATCAAACTCGGAGCCAGGCCAATATCCTGAGGCGTGGCGGCGGACGCAGTCGCAGTCGAACCGGTCTCCGCACTCGGTTTCCCTGCTAACAGGGAAAAGAACAGGGAAATTGTTGGAATCCGCCCGCTTGGTGCAATTTTGAAGGCTGACACGCCTGCAAATTCAGAGGCTTACGGCAAAATTTCCCTGCTCAAAGGAACAGGGATTTTTTTCAAAAGAACAGGGAATTTGTACGCAAGAACAGGGAATTTTCCCGCTCAAATTCGAAATCACCACCGGATGAGGTTTTCGGTACACACAGGACATTAGGGTCGCCACAACAACTCTCTTCAGTGTCGCTTCCTCTGTAGCCGTCGGCGCTTCGTTCCGTGAAGAAAGTTCATTCGGGTGCGGCTGAGGACCGTTTTAGGCTCCGGTGTTCAAGGAAGAAGCGTAGCATCTCCCTCGCGGCGTCTGGCCCCCGCGGATCGGTGTAGGAACCAGCGGGGCTGCCTCCCGACCAAGCGTGCCCGGCTCCATGGATTTCCCAGTGCTCAAGGATTGTCCGTCCGCTCGCGTCGGTATGGATTGTGCGGGTATAGGCATGGCCTTTAGGGACCCGACCGCGATGCACTTTCTTTTGCAAGTTCCTCGTCCTCTCAGCAATGACATGATCACCGTTGCGTGGATGCACTGTGTTGTCTCTATCCCCATGAAAAACGATGGTCGGGGCACGCGTCGTCGAGGCGCTGCTGGACCGGGATGAACTTGGCAATTTGCCGTGCCGCATCGCAACGAACGCAGACGGCAAGTCATTGGCGACCCCGCAAGCGAGACCTGAATGCACGCCGATCGCCGCATAAAGATCGGGGTATGTTGCCCCCATGACGGCGGCCGCCGCCGCTCCGGCCGATAGTCCCCCGATATAGACGCGCTGCGGATCGACAGAATAGTCGCGCATAATCTGGCGGGTGATGCCGGCGATCAGCGAAGGTTCACCTTGACCGCGCCGTTGATCGCTCGGGCGAAACCAGTTCCAGCATTTCGCCGCGTTGGCCTCGTGAGGCTGTGCAGGATAGGCAACGAGGCATGTCTGCTCTTCGGCGATCAGATTCATGCGTGTGCCGGCGGCGAAATCGTCAGGTGACTGGGTGCAGCCGTGCAGCATGACCACCAAAGGAAGTGCCTGTCCGTGATACCGACTAGGGATGTACAGTTTGTAAGCACGGCTTCCGGCTGGATTGTTGTATGATGCCTCAATGAACCTTCCGCCCTCCGGCAGGATGTCCGCCTTGGACACCGGGGCCGGTTGCACCAAGCCGTGTAATCCGACCCCGGAACTTAGAGGTCTCAATCGGAGAGCGTTCAGTCTGCGGAACGAACGCGGTTGAGCGGTCGTAGCCGCACTTTCGTACGATAGACCCGCCGGTCGACCATCGATCCCGAAGCGCGAAGCGGGCGGACGATCCGTTTTCTTGCTTTCAACCGTCGCGTTAATGGTTGGCGGCTTTTGACCGGGATGAACGATATCACCGGTGTTGAATGTTATATCCGGATCGGAGAGCATGCGCTGAAGCAATGCGGTGGCTTCGTTGAGCCGGCCCGCACGGGTCAGGCGTGTGGCTTCGAACATTTTTTTTGAATTCAGTATTTCATGCATGTCCAGAGCTTCCTTTGATCGGGAATAATCGAGTGTGGCATGCGGAGTCTCCACATGAATTTTCGATCCAATCCGGCATCGCATCACCGCATCCGGTCGGCCAGAGCAGACTTGACCTCTGGACTGGCGTGGAGCGCCCCCAACACGACGACCGAAGCGATTGTGGCGCGAGCTAGCTCGGGGGTGACATCCGTGGCGATACTTGCGAGGCCCAGCACATGGATGTGCAACATCTCTCCAGCGGCACGCGCCGCCTCGAGATCTTCGAAGCTGTAGTGCCGCAGACCGAGGTGCAAACGATTCCGAACCGTGGACTGCTTGATGACGTCGATATGGCGTTCGAGTTGGTTACGTATTGCGGTTCGAATGAAATCGGTCCGGTTCGAGTAGAAGCCGTCCTGCACCATCAAATCGATGTGGCCAAGATCGACGAAGCCGAGGTTGATAGTGATCTTCTCCGTGTCGCCAGGCTTTGCCCGTAATTGATGTATATTTTCCGCCATCCTTACACCATCCATATACCATCTAGCTAGATGCTATATGGATACTAACAGCGATCTTAGTCAAGTTGTTTGCAACTCCTTCAGCTATTCCCCTCCCGGCGGTTCGTCGCCGGTCTTCGCCACCGGCCTCGGCGCGCTGATTTGCTTGCCAGCGCAGAGACGGAGGAACACTGCCGCTATCGCATGCGCTTGATCAAAATACCTGATCGGATTTCAGAGAGACTGCGTGAGGCGGGCGGTCTTTCTGGTTAGGTGTGTTGGACCAAGATGCGCCAACAAAGAGCGAGGATCGACCGATGAGCTACGTGCCGCACACCCAGCAGGAGCGAAGTGAAATGCTAGCCGCGATCGGTGTCGCCCGTATGGAGGACTTGTTCGCCGACGTGCCGGCGCAAGTTCGCTTCCCGGCTCTGAAGCTCCCCCCTGCTGCCTCCGAGCTCGAGATCATGCGCGAGATGCAGGCGCTCGTCGCGCGCAACTTTGCAGCCGATCCCCCGTCGTCGTTCCTCGGC
The DNA here is from genome assembly GCA_049802775.1 of Pseudolabrys sp. Classification (GTDB taxonomy): domain Bacteria; phylum Pseudomonadota; class Alphaproteobacteria; order Rhizobiales; family Xanthobacteraceae; genus Pseudolabrys. The sequence goes on from JBARNC010000405.1 coordinate 28,077, forward strand.
GCCGGTACCTACCATCACTTTCGGCCGGCGATCGTGGATTACGTGCTATCGCGCGGTGAGTTCTACACCTCCTACACGCAGTACCAACCGGAGGTGAGCCAGGGCATGCTGCAGGCGCTGTTCGAGTACCAGAGCATGATCTGCCGGCTCACGGACATGGACGTGAGTAACGCCAGCCACTACGACGGCGCGACCGCGCTGGCGGAGGCAGCCCTGCTCGCGCTCAACGTGGCGGCTGGCAAACGCAACAAGATCGTGCTGTCACCAGCCGTTCATCCGCAATACCGCACCGTGGTCAGGGCTTACCTGCGCGGGACGCACGCGGCGACCATCGCTGGTGACGAAGACGGTGCGGCCGATTTCGACCAGCTCAAGGGCCTGCTCGATCAGAACACCGCAGCGCTGGTCATCCAGAACCCCAACTTCTTTGGTCAATGCGAGCCGATCGACGGCCTTGCCGAGGCGGTTCATCGAGCCGGCGCTCTGCTCATCGTGGTAACTGATCCGATTTCGCTTGGCCTGTTCCGGCCGCCAGGCGCCTACGGCGCCGACGTGGTGGTTGCCAACGGACAATGCCTCGGGATTCCGCCCTGCTTTGGAGGGCCGCACCTCGGCATTTTTTCAGCGCGAATGGCGCAGGTACGGCGGCTGTCCGGCCATCTCGTCGGCGAGACTGTCGATGCCGACGGCCGGCGTGGTTATGTGCTGACGCTAGCCACGCGCGAACAACATATCCGCCGCGCAAAGGCGACAAGCAACATCTGCACCAATTCCGCGCTCTGCGCGCTCGCTGCCGCAGCTTATCTGGCAACCATGGGCAAGCGCGGACTTAGGCAAGTGGCCGAGATTTGCTTCCATAAGAGCCATTACGCGGCAGCCGAAATCGGCAAGCTCAAAGGCTTTGAGATCAACCCTCTGGCCCCCACAAAGCCGTACTTCAAGGAATTTGTGGTGCGGCTGCCTGCTCCTGCCGCTGAAGTCAATGCGCACTTGCGGAAACAGCACGGCATCATCGGCGGCTACGATCTTGGCCGCGACGATCCGCATCTGAAAAGCCACATGCTCGTCGCTGTGACGGAGATCAACACGCGCGCCAATATCGATCGGCTGGTGGCGGCGCTGGGCGAGGTCGCAAAATGATCCGCAACAAAATCCCCACGCTTTATGAACGCAGCGTGTCCGATCGGCACGGCGTCGATCTGCCCGCACCCGACGTGCCCGAAACAGCACTACCCGCGGTCGAGTTGCGCGCCGATTGCGGCCTGCCCGAACTGTCGCAGCTCGATGTGGTGCGGCACTACCTCTTGCTCTCCCAGCGCAATTTCGGCGTCGATACCGGGTTCTATCCGCTCGGCTCCTGCACCATGAAACTCAATCCGAAGATCAACGAGCAGATTGCGCAGTTGCCTGGCTTCGCGGAGTCGCATCCTTTGCAGGAGCCAGACACGGTGCAGGGCAACCTCACGCTGATGTTTGAGCTGCAGCAGTGGCTGGCCGAGATCGGCGGCTTTGCCGGCGTATCGCTGCAACCTGCGGCTGGTGCGCAAGGCGAATTCACTGGCCTTTTGATGATGCGCGCCTATTACCGCAAGTGCGGCGATTTAAAGCGGACGCGCATTCTCATCCCCGACTCCGCCCATGGTACCAACCCGGCTTCGACTACTATGGCGGGCTTCACTGCAATCGAACTGCCGTCCGACGCACGCGGCAATGTCGACCTCGAAGCGGTACGCGTCGCCTGCGACGACACTGTTGCCGGCATCATGATCACCAACCCGAACACGCTCGGGCTGTTCGAGGAGCACATCGGAGAGGTGGTGCGGCTAGTGCATGCATGCGGCGGTCTGGTTTATGGCGATGGCGCCAACATGAACGCGCTCGCCGGCATTGCGCGCCCGGGTGAGCTCGGTTTCGATGTGATGCACTACAATTTGCACAAAACCTTCTCTACGCCGCACGGTGGCGGCGGACCAGGTTCGGGTCCGGTTGGGGTGTCGGCGCGGCTCAAGGAGTTCCTGCCGGGGCCAGTGGTCGAATATACGCGCGATGCGGACGGCGCACGCTATATCTTGGCGATGCCGGTCAAGTCGATCGGCCGGGTCTCCACCTTCTTCGGCAATTTTGGCATGTTGGTGCGCGCTTACGCCTACATCCGCCAGCATGGCGCGGAGGGACTGCGTGAGAATTCTGAGCACGCGGTGCTCAATGCCAATTATTTGCGGGTCAAGCTGCGTGATACATTTGCTGTGCCGTTCGATCGCACCAACATGCACGAATTCGTGTGCCGCGGCGCAATCGATGGCACAGGCGTTCGCGCGCTCGACGTGAGCAAGCGGCTGCTCGACTACGGTTTTCATCCGCCAACCAATTATTTTCCGCTGATTGTGCCGGAGGCTCTGATGATCGAGCCGACCGAGACCGAAGCCAAGCCGACCCTTGATGCCTTCATCGCAGCGATGCAAGCCATCGCAAACGAGGTGCGACACGATCCCGCGCTGGTGAAAGGAGCCCCACATGAGACGCCAGTCAAACGGCTCGACGAGGTCAAGGCCGCGCGCGAACTGATACTCTCTGATCAAGCCAACGTTGCCAACGACTGACGCGAGGCAAGACAGCAAATGCCGGAGCTACAGGCCCCGACCAAGCTGAGCCGCACGCCGCTCCATGGCCTGCATGTGCGGCTCGGCGCACGCATGGTAGCGTTCGCGGGCTATGAGATGCCGGTGCAGTATCCGTTCGGAATCATCGAAGAGCACTTGCACACCCGCGCCGCCGCCGGGTTGTTCGATGTTTCTCATATGGGTCAGATCGCGCTCCGGCCGCGCTCCGGCCGTGTCGAGGATGCAGCGCGGGCGCTCGAAACGCTGGTGCCCGGCGATATTGTCAGCCTTCCTGCGGGCCGGCAGCGTTACACGTCGTTTACCAACGCGGCCGGCGGCGTGCTTGATGATCTAATGGTGTCGCACCAGAGCGATCATCTAATGCTGGTGGTCAACGCGGCGCGCAAAGCTGCCGACGAGGTCCATTTGCGCCTGTCTCTATCGGACTCATGTTTGATCGAACCCTTGGTCGATCGCGTGCTCCTCGCACTGCAGGGACCGAAGGCGGAGGCCGTGTTTGCTGCGTTTGCGCCCGAACCACGCGCCATGGCATTCATGGATGTGCGGACCGTCACGCTGCTCGGTGCGCCTTGCAACGTATCTCGATCGGGCTATACCGGCGAAGATGGTTTCGAGATCAGCGTACCGGCGGAGGTGGCCAAAGCTTTGTGCGAAGCGCTGCTGCGCGATCCCGCCGTGGCGCCGATTGGCCTCGGGGCGCGCGACAGCTTGCGACTCGAAGCGGGCCTCTGCCTATACGGCTCCGACCTCGATAACACAACGTCACCGGTCGAGGCAGCGTTGGAATGGACCATTCCAAAAGCGCGCCGTGCCGGCGGCGAGCGCGCC
>JBARNC010000406.1:0-23622 GCA_049802775.1 Pseudolabrys sp.
ATCTGCCGCGCTGGATGGCGGGCGGCCCTGGCAATCCGCTCGGGGCGCGTGCGATGAACCTCGGCGCGACGGTTTACCGTATCCACGGCACCAATGCGCCTGAGACGATCGGACAGGCAGTGTCGTCAGGTTGCTTCCGGCTGGTCAACGACGATGTCGCCGATCTTTACTCGCGCGTGCCGATCGGGACCAAGGTCTTGGTGCAGCATCAATAGCGCTGCCGGAGATATGCTAGTAAGCGCGAATTTTCGGAGAGACCGCTGCGAGGCGGTCTTTCTATTTTCATTAGAGCAGATATGTGGCTGATGTCGGCTATTGGCACTTAGCGGACATCCGCGAGACAGCGCCCAATGTCCGTTTTGATCGCGCCGCGTTTCGAAAATGTTCGTCCGGTGCCTAGCTGGCGCGCGTATGGACGAGTCCCTAGTCACAATCGTAATCTGAGACTATCGTGCGGCATGTCTCGGATTGCCGCGTCTATTTTAGGCCTCGGAGTAGCTTGGAGTGGCCAAGTTTATCGCGCTGGGATTGGTAGGCGATACCTTATTCAAACAAAAGTAGGCCGAAGTTTGAACCAGAGCCGCTTGTCCGCTAATGACCCAAAGCGGACATGCGACGCGGCCACCGACTGCGTATGGCTGTAAAGTGGAAGTAGTCTTCTAATGGCCCACAGCAGCCTCTAGTTTGAAATCGCCGTTGGCTCCTCACTCCTTTACGCGGTTGACCGTATCGACAAGGCGCTATGAAATGAACTGATCTACAGTTTGGGATGACGCCGGTGCGTACCATTCTTTTCATTGGTCTTTTGACAGTTAGCACCACCGCGCTTGCCGAAATTAAAGGACAGGATAGATCGGACAGTAAGTGTGAGAGAATGAACCTTACCAATACCAAGACAGGCGGAAGCTGCGGTATTGTCTGTAAAGACTTAGTAATCACAACCGCAACCGGCGAGACCCAGGCCTCGGGCTTCCAGTACGTCTGTTCTCGACGCGTCACCCCACCAAGGGTAACAACTCGACACGTACTTCAATCTCAATAATCTTTGTTCACGTATGTCCGCTATTGGCACAAAGCGGACATTTGCTTTTGCACCGCACATGCCCGCTTTCGGGGGTAGAGCGGACATCGCGATTAGAATGCGGCGTGTCGCGGTTGAGAGATTTGGTTGACCTGCTGCGAGCGTTGGTCACATTATTGATTGTGAGTTTCGTCGCTGGCGTTCGCCCTGATCGCTGAGATCCCGCGTCAATGCGCGGGTAAATTTGGGGGTACAAACAGAACGGATTCATAATAGATTGATTATACGTGAGAATATTCGACTTCGGGCGGACACTCCCTCCGCCATATCCGTTCGCGGAGGTTTCGCGGGCGTCCGAAAATCTCAATTAAATCTGCGATTTGTCGGCTCGGAATCTTTACGCGTTCGGGAAAGCATTGAGGGAATTCGATGTCGCGATGTCGGGTCTTGAGAGACGCTCTGGTGATGACACTTGCGTTCGTCGTTTTGCCGGTGGCTCCGACCAGCGCCCAGGTTTATCCAAACCGAAACATCACGCTCGTTGTCGGTTTCGCTGCCGGCGGAGTCGCCGATAGCATCGGCCGCCTCGTCGGCCAGAAGCTCGCCGAGCGGTTCGGCCAGACGGTGGTGGTCGAGAATCGCGGCGGGGCGGGCGGCAATATCGCCGCCAAGAGCGTCGCCAGATCGGAAGCAGACGGATACACCATTCTGGTGACAACGACTGCGCTCGCGATCAACGAGACGCTGCATAAGAACAAGGGCTTCACGACGGACGATTTCACGACTATCGCGATCGCTGCCTCGAGCCCTGAATCGCTCTCCGCGCCGCCCACCACTCAGGCCAACAACATCGGCGAATTCCTAAAGACGATGCAGGGCAAGCCGATCAATTTCGGCAGTGCCGGTGCCGGCAGCGGCTCGCACATCGCGGCCGAGTATTTCTTGAAGGTGCTCGCCAAAGTGCCTGCCACCCATGTGCCGTTCCAGGGCGGCGCGCCAGCAATGAACGCGGCGGTCGCCGGCCACATCGATCTCCTCGCAGCGACCGTCGGCGGCGGCGTTGCGGCGCAGATCAATGCGGGAAAGCTCAGAGGTATCGCGATGGCAAGCGAGAAGCGGATCGCGGTCACACCCGGGGTGGAGACCTTCGCCGAGGGCGGATTTCCGGGCTTCACTGCCGCCTCTTGGGTCGGGTTCTTCGTGCCGGCGAAGACCCCTCCCGACGTGATCGCCAAGCTCCATGATGCGATTGATGCGATCGTCAAGGAAGCCGACATGCAGCAGCGGCTCGCATCTCTAGGCTTCGATGCGGTCACTGGGACGCAGAGCGAAGCGCAGGCGATGTTCAAGTCCGAGGTCGCGAAGTGGGGAAAGATGGTCACCACGCTCGGCCTAACAATGAATTGAGCGAGACGATCGGCGATACAAAGCATCGGCCTTGGACCCCGCCATTCCGGGTCGACACCAACGACGGCGAAACAAATTGGTGAATCATGAGCAATATGGAGAACGAAGACCCCTGGACCTGGATGCAGCCCTATGACGTGCGCCGGTTCGGCGAGGTCATCACGGACTCGAAGGAGCAGGAGCGCTGGTGCCGCGCGGTGCTGCTCGGGGGCCTGCCCTTCATGTGGCGCAAGGCCGAGGTTGCACGCAACCTGATTTACGACCGCCTCGAACTGCGCGAAGGCGACAAGGTGCTCATCATCGGCGAATGCATCGAATCCTGCGGCTTCGTCGACGACATGCGCAATCGGATCGGGCCACGTGGTGAGATCAAAGTTTTCGACATAACTGACGAGGCACGCGACAATTACATCGCCAAGAGGCGCGGCCGTGGTGGCCAACTCGCCACCTGGGCCTGGACCTACACTCGCGACATACCAGACGGCAACTTTGACTGCGCCGTCTGCCTGCAGGGGGTGCAGCACACCGACGACTGGCGCGAGACCGGCGCGGAAATGCTGCGAGTGATGAAACGCGGCCGTAATATCGTGCTGGCCGAAATCGCTTACAGCCCGGAGACGCGGATGAAAATCGGGCTCGACATGCACATCGAGTACGTCTTCGACAAACTACTCTCCAGGGTTGGCTGGAGGCTGGAGCAGTTCCCCTATTACAGCCCGCAGGATCTGGCCTCGGCTTTCAAGGGCCTTGTCATCGATCCGGACTACTTCGTCTGGAAGGGAATTGAGATTTTCTGGGGCCGCAAGCCGTGGGCTTTGGCAAAGGCGTGATCCAAGTTTCCAATATCGTTTTCGACATGTCGCCTTCGGATCAAAAGCAGACATAGCGACAAGTCAGCGCGATGTCCGCTTTACCCCGAAAGCGGACATTGGGTCGCGCATCCGCTTTAGCACCGTTGGTACTTCTATTGAGGAGGGAACAGCCTCCGCCAAAAGAAGCACTAAACGGTGTTGATTATTGAGTTTTCGAAACGTGTGCAGGCTACCCCTAAATCTACCCACAAATCTCCAGCTCGTCCTGTCGATCCGTTACGCCCGTTCTTGCGTTGAGATTCGGAACGAAAGCGGACGCAAGCGGTGCCTGGAAATTGTTGTCAGTTTGCCGCAGAATATATCCGAGCGGACGGCCGCACTTCAATGCATCGGAACCGTTTGCCACTGTATCGGCGCAAAAAAAAGGCGGGCGATGGCGATCCATTTCAACCAGAGCACGATTGCGCCGATCATCACGGCCGATGGCGTTGCACGCCAGCCATTGCTAAACAAACAGCGTGTGCCGGACATTTTGTTCGAGCTCGATCGACTGACAATTTCGCCGGGCGGTCACAAGGCGCTGACGATTGCGCCCGGCGAACTCGCCTGGTTTCATATGATTGACGGTACAGCGACCATACACACCGCGGGGCGTGAGTTGTCGGTCGGAGCGAGCCATATTGGCTTGTTGCCCCCCAGTTTCGAAGGATCGCTCGTGAGCGATGCTGGCGCTACCTTGTTGCTCGCTTTGGTGCCCAATGTGGAAAGGCTCGATCCCGCTATCAGCACCGATCCGCCACCTTTCCGTGTCATAGACTGGCAAGACGAGCCGCTATTGCAATCCGAGCACGACGCGCGCAAGCGCATCTATATAGTGACCCCGAAGATGTTCGGGACCCGGGCCATCCGCGGCGAGATGATCATCTATCCACCCGGCACCGAATGCCCGGCACACCACCACCGGGGAGGAGCCCATTTCATGTTCTTCCTCGCTGGGCAGGGTATCTGCTACGCAGGCGCCGACCAGGTCATGACAGTGCGGTCCGGTGACGTCATCTATTATTACGACCTCGAGCCGCACTGGGTGAAGGGCGGCGCCGATGGCGACTTGATCTTTTCGGAGTTTTTTGTACCGAGCGCGGTTGCGACCGTGTGGGCCGACCCTTCGAAAGTGTGCACGTGGATACCGACAGGAGTGAACCACCGTGGCAGCAGGCCGTCCCGGATAATCGAGAAGCACGCCCACAGCCATCTCGCCGACGTCTAAGGCGCTTCTATTCCCGGTTCGATGAACCTCGCGGGGGTCAAAGTCGGCAGCCGATAAACCAAGTGATTACCTTTCCGCAAATCAGCGCCATAAAGCCTTCGACAAGCCGACCAATTCGAATGTCGAGTACCTTGCGGCGGTTCAAGCCGTTTTCGCTTTCTGTCATCGTCGAGTCTCCCGTAACGCCTTGACTTTGACGGGGACCCGCATTTCGTCCTGCGCGACCTCAAACAGGCCCATTCAAATGATGATCGGCAAATAGAATAACAACGGCATTTTGCATCTCGCGTTTGGTTCGATGAGCGTTTACAGAGATCAGACCGATCATGACGACGATCTATTCCCGCGCGAAGTAACATCACAAAAATATCATTGACGTCCGTTCGGTGTGCAATCACACCGTCGCATTGTTCGGCACGCCGACAACTCAAACCGCTTGGACCGGCAGGTCGCCAAGCTTCGCACCGTCCAAAATCTTTCTCACGTAAGTGGATGCGGCCGTAGCAAAAAAGAATCGCGCCCCCTGTTTGGGGGCGCGGTTCTACTTCTCGATCAGATGATGCAACTCTGCCAGAGCCACCTCGCGGCTTTTGCCTGGGCTTCGGCCTTGCCGAAGGGTAGGTGGTAATCGCCTGGAATCGTCAACCCATTCCAGTTTTGGGGGCGACGATATTCCGCGATCCGTCCTGCGATAGCGACCCGGCTAGTCCAGTTCAAAAAGCTGTTTGACACAGGTGCCTCCAATCTTTGGAGCCGGTCAGTCGGACTGATCAGCCTGGGCAAACAGACAGACCGGTACAGGCCGCGAGGGTGTAGTTCGCTGCAATTTCATTCCCTCCTGCAGTTTCCAGTGCCTCATCGGGTACTTCGTAAGTGAGGAGGTTTTCTTCGTCCAAGGTACTAAGAAACTTCATCATGTTGCTTCTCTTGCGGTTGAAAACTATACGCGGAGGAGATCGCAAAACGGCCTGCGCTATTCCCGGTAGTTGGAAGACAATGCTTCTTCTGGATAACGAGATTGCGAAGACTGCCCAGGAATAAATCTCGTTTGATGCCCCAGCGGCGGCGGGAGGCGGAGTGGGGACTCAGCCGAGACAGTTCTACCTAGTTCAGTTCGGCCATGACGGCGTCACTCGCTATTGGAACGTCACGGCCGCGATGGCGCGATTGACCTTGTCCGGTGGCCAGAAGGTGACGGGCCCGGGCGCTGCACCCGGCGTGGGGATATTGGTGCCTTGGCCAGGCTGGCTCAGGATCTGCTCGCCCGCCGCGTTCGACACGCTCACGGCACCTTCGATAAGGAACACGCCAAGCGTCTGATCGTCGATCGGCCCGCCCCAGAATTCCGTCCCGCGAATGCCGACAATCGCGACAGGCGTCGTCACGTTGACGTCAGAGCGCGCCAGCTTCGACACCTGGCCGGAGAGAAACCGGAAGGCGCCGACCACCCCGAACTTGATCGTTCCGCTGCCCGCGGCCGGGTTGAAGACGTACGCATCGAGCGTAAGCTCTGCCTTCGCGCTGAGCGTCAGCCGCGTGTTGTCGGTGAAGGTGACTTCCAGCCGCGCCGCTTCACCGGTCGACACGATCTCGTTGAGAAAGACGGACGCGTTGAGGCCGAGCGCCCGTGGGGCGCCGCCACGCGTTCCGCTCGCCTCCCCCTGTATGCGGCTGACCGCGCCGATCGCCTCCTGCGCCGCGGCCTGATCACCGGCGAAGCCAGAAAGAAGCGTCACCGCAATGACGATCAGCCGATGCAATATGCGCCTGCCCGTCCGAATACCATCAGACCAATTCTGGCACAATGCGAGAGCGCGCCCAATGCCGGCGTATGCTGCTTCGCCGACGCGGATGTATGCATCTCTGCTGGCCTGGCGCGACGCTCGCCTGCCGCCGCAGAGCCGGTCGAATAGAGCCAAGACATTGATCCGACTCGTGATTATTCCTGTGAATTTATGTTCCCGCATCTACCCACAAACATAAGCGAACTGGGCCGTGTGAGCGCTGCCCTAGGTTATTGTGTTAGCCACTGCGCCTGGGCGAGCGCAATCAGCGTGTCCGAGTTTGGACAATAAGTTTCCCATACCGGATTGTTAGGATCACGCTTTAAGTCCACTGCACAGGCTTCCCGAGCCCAACAATTTGCGCAGCGTCGTCTGATCTCAGCGAAAATATAGAACTCGCCACTTTCGATCGTGTCAGGATCGAGACCCAGCATGGCCATTCGGCAGGCGAGCAGCTTGTCCACGGGTTTTGCGGTTGAGCGAGGATTTCCAATCTGCATCGAATCCTCCTGTGTTCTCAAGTTAAAATCACGCCGAAAACTATTCATTCGTGCATTGACCTGAATCAAAGTGCGACGAAAAAATCGGCGCCTCGGCTAAATCTCCTCCGGCACCATTGCGATGGCTCCGCATGGGCATTCCTGCGCGCACACGCCACAACCCTTGCAGTAGTCGTAATTGAAGCGGAAGCGTCGACCCGGCCCAAGCTTGATCACCGCATTGTCCGGACATACGCCGTAGCAGTTGTCACACTCGAAGCAATTGCCGCACGACAGGCAGCGGCGCGCTTCATAGAGCGCGTTGGTTTCGTCGAGCCCGCCCTGCACCTCTTCGAAGGTGTTTTGCCGGCGAGCGGCTTCGAGCTTCGGCCGTACCGTCTTCGGCGCATCGGCATAATACCAGTCGTTGAGCTTGTCGATGCTTGCCAGCTCATGCTTTTCCGCGGGCGCATACACCGCGCCGCGCAGCCACGCGTCGATATGGCGCGCCGCCTTCTTACCGTGGCCGACCGCTACTGTGACCGTCCGCTCGGATGGTACCATGTCGCCGCCGGCGAAAATCCCGGCAAAACCAGTCATCATGTTGGATGCGACCTGCACCACGCCGTCCTTAATTTCCAGCCCCGGCACGCCGTCGAGCAGCGACAGGTCAACATCCTGGCCGAGCGCCAGCACCAATGAGTCGGTCTCTAGCGTCTCAAACTCGCCGGTTGGCTGCGGGAAGCCGGTTTCGTCGAGTCGCATTTTTTCGACAGTGAGCACGCCCTCGTCCATACGTTTGATGGTCGAGAGCCATTTCATCATGATGCCTTCCTGCAAGGCTTCCTCGACCTCGAAGTCGTGCGCCGGCATGCGATCGCGGGTCCGGCGATAGACGATGATCGCTTCGGTTGCGCCAAGCCGCTTGGCGGTGCGGGCCGCATCAAGCGCGGTGTTGCCGCCGCCGTAGACAACGACACGCCGGCCGAGCAGCGGCTTGTCTTCACCTTCCATCGACCGCAGCAATGAGACAGCATCAAGAATCTTTGCGGCGGAACCGGCGGGAATAAAGGTGCGCTTACCAATATGGGCGCCAACGGCAAGAAACGCTGCGTTGAAGCGTCCGGCCTGCATGCTATCGACGATGCGATCGACCTTAGTGTTGAGCTTCAGTACCACGCCGAGGTCGATGATCCGACTGATCTCGGCGTCGAGCACGTCACGCGGCAGCCGATATTTCGGAATCCCGAAGCGCATCATGCCGCCGGCGAACGGCCCGGCCTCGTGAATTTCGACCGTGTGACCCATGCGCCGCAAGTGGTAAGCGGCTGACAGACCGGACGGCCCCGCACCGACCACTAGCACGCGTTTGCCGCTGTCGGTCAGCGGCGGGGCAAATCGCCAGCCATTGCGGATTGCGACGTCCCCGAGGAAACGCTCGACCGAATTAATGCCAACCGCCTCGTCGATTTGCGTGCGATTACACGCGCTTTCGCAGGGGTGATAACAGACTCTACCCATCACCGCCGGCAGTGGATTGTCTGCCGTCAAAGTGCGCCAAGCACCCTCGTAGTCGCCGGACTCGGCGTGAGAGAGCCAGTTCTGAATGTTTTCGCCGGCCGGACAAGCATTGTTGCAGGGCGGCAGACGGTCAACATAGATCGGCCGCGTGGTGCGCCACGAACCGGTCAGGTTGGCAAGGCTGCTACCGACGTCGAGGCTGATCCCGAAGGGATGTTCCATCAGGTGTCTCCCTCGCGATCGAGCAGGTGATATTCGGCGATGTTGCGGTCGGCCAGCGCTTGCAACCGGCCGAGGTGCTGCTTGCCTTCGTCCGACGTGAACAAGTGGGCAAAGCGTCTCTGCGGCTTCAAGTAATCGTCGACCGACACTCGGTGCCGGATCTTCCGGCTGCCGGTGACAACGCCGTGGTCGGCTTCGAACACCGGAAATAGCCCGCATTCTACGGCGAGTCGCGCGAGCCGAATCGTATCGTGCGAGGCCGCGCCCCAGCCGAGCGGGCAGGGCACGTGGATATGCAAATAGCGCGCGCCGAGAATGCCCATCGCTTTCACAACCTTGCGCTCGAGGTCGTGCAGGTCGGCGACTGTGGCGGTGGCAACGTAGGGGATGCCGTGGGCAACGGCTATCTTTGGTACGCTCTTTCCGGTACCGAAAGCGTTTCCCGGCTCCGGTCCCATTGCGGGTGTCGTTGCGGTGCGCGCCGCAGGCGGCGTCGCCGACGAGCGCTGCACGCCGGTATTCATGTAGCCTTCGTTATCGTAACAAATATACAGCACGTCGTCGTTGCGCTCGAACATGCCCGACAGACAACCGAATCCGATATCAGTGGTACCGCCATCACCGCCTTGAGCCACCACCCGCACTTCAGGCCGGTTTTTTGCGCGCATAGCGGCGGCAACTCCCGTCGCAACCGCGGCGGCATTACCGAACAGCGAGTGTAGCCACGGAATCTGCCACGAAGTTTCCGGATAGGGTGTAGTGAACACTTCCAGACAGCCGGTGGCGTTGACTGCGATCAGATTGCCGCCAGCCGCCCGCAACGCGCTGTCTAACGCATAGCGCGCGCCGAGCGCCTCGCCGCATCCCTGACAGGCGCGATGCCCGCAGGTCAAAGCATTAGAGCGGTCGATTGAGGCCTGGACCGAGCGATTGGCTTCTGACACAAGGCGATTGCCAACCGTGAAAGTCCCCTTCTGATAAAAGCGCAGCTTCTGGGTCGCTGCTAAGGTGTTGATGTCGTCCATCTGGCGCTCCCTTATTCCGCGGCCGGCATCTGCGCGCCGCCACTAAGGCGTCGCAGGATGTTTTCCGCCGTTGGTCCGGAGCGGCGAACCTTGCGGACATAATGCAGTTCCTTGGCGACCACCTCCTCGTTGAGGTCGAGGAAGTGCGTGCCTTCCCACGACTGCACCAGCGCGCGGCGGAACAACCGATGCAGAGCTGGACGCGTGATCGGTCGTCCGCCAAGACCCGCCACCGACGAGTGTACATGCGGTGCACCGGCAACATTGCGCAGCGCCAGATCGACGTGCAGCGCGAGCTGGCCGCCCATACCGACGGCCAGACTTTTCTCCACCACGACGACGTGTTTGCGCCCGACCAGCACCTTGCGCAATTGCTCGACCGGGAACGGGCGAAACGCCACCAGCGTGACGAGACCAATACGAAACCCGTCCGCGCGCATCTCGTCGATCGTGTCCTTGATGGTGCCGTTGACCGAACCCATGGCAATCACCAGCATTTCGGCATCATCAGTCTTATAGGTGCGCAGCAAGCCGCCGGAGTCGCGGCCGAACTGCGTCTTAAATTCGTCGGCCAATTCGGTGATCAGCCGCAAGGCCAGTGTCTGTTTATAGTGCTGGAGGAAGCGAACTTCGGTGAATGCATCGGGGCCGACCATCGCGCCGATCGATATCGGGTCTGCCGGATCGAGCACCTGCACCGGCTCATAAGCAGGCAGATAGGCATCGACCTCGGCCTGCTCCGGCAGGTCGACGCGCTCGACTGCGTGCGTAAGAATGAATCCATCGACACATACCATTACCGGCATCGACAATTCTTCGGCCAGGCGGAAGGCCTGGATATGCAGGTCGGCGGCTTCTTGGTTGGTTTCCGCAAACAGCTGCATCCAACCGGCGTCGCTCATCGACATAGCGTCAGAATGATCGTTCCAGATATTGATCGGCGCTCCAATCGCCCGGTTACCGATCGTCATCACGATCGGCAGGCCGAGACCAGAGGCGTTGTAGACGGCCTCCGCCATGTAAAGCAGGCCCTGGCTTGCGGTGGCCGTATACGCTCGCGCGCCGGCCGCGGAAGCACCGATCGCCACCGACAGCGCGGCAAATTCGGATTCGACATTGATGAACTCGCACCTGTCGAGTTCGCCGGTCCGCACCATCTCGCCGAGGCCCTCGACGATGTGGGTCTGCGGCGTGATTGGATAAGCGCAAATTACCTCGGGCCGACATAGCCCAATGGCCTCGGCCATCGCCCTTGAACCTTCAATTTGTTTGAGCATGGCGTTGAACCTTCAAGTGACCGCCTGAACGTTAGCAACTGCATTATGTGCCGCGGTGGCGGCAGTGATATTCGCTTCCGCGATTTTTGCGGGAAATGCCTCGCGGATCGCCGCCGCGACCGATTTCAAATGGACGATGCCGGTGAGAGCGGCGAATGCGCCAAGCAGCGCTGCATTGGGAAGCGGGCGTCCGACATGTTTGAGTGCGAGCTCTGACGCTGGCACGGTGATGACTTGCCCGTCAGGAAGTTGCTTAGCAATCGCATCGAGGTGGAGATCGCTCACGTTGCGATTGCTGTTGACGAGCAGATAGCCGGTCAGTTTCAGGCCCTGGCAGACGTCGATCGCCTTGAATAGCGTCGGGTCCTGCACGATCAAAGCATCGGGTTCGAGGATCGGCTCCCGTAGCCGGATTTCCTTATCGTCGATACGGCAGAACGACACCACCGGTGCGCCGGTGCGCTCGGAGCCGAAGCTAGGAAAGGCTTGCGCGTGTCGGTGTTCTAAAAATGCGGCAACCGAGAGAAGCTCCGCCGCCGTCACCACGCCCTGCCCACCGCGGCCATGGAAGCGCACCTGAAACATGAAGGTTCCCTAGCTTAGAATTACCGATTGGCAGGCTGCCAAGGACTGACCAGTCCTCATTTAAAATGATAGCAACAATCGGAGACGAACTGATTGAGATAGGTCAATAAAGCGACGGCGACAGTGACAGCCCGATATGTCCGCTTTAGGTCATAAGCGGACATGAAGCCTGGCCAATCGCGATGGTCCGTTCTTACCGCAATTGCGGACATCAGCCAGCCGTGTTGCCATGTCCGTTAAGCGCCACTAGCGGATAATATCTGCTC
Source organism: Pseudolabrys sp. (assembly GCA_049802775.1). Classification (GTDB taxonomy): domain Bacteria; phylum Pseudomonadota; class Alphaproteobacteria; order Rhizobiales; family Xanthobacteraceae; genus Pseudolabrys. The sequence goes on from JBARNC010000406.1 coordinate 11,667, forward strand.
CCCAGCCGACAAGCCGCTGCGCCAGCTTTTGATCCATCTCAATATCTCCGGGCAGCTGCATTCTACTCTCGCCTTGCTCAGCAATGCTCAGTGTCCGGGGAATCTCGAGGGGGGTGTGATGCTGAGCAGCCCCGGCCGCTCTGGGCGGCCGGGGCTGGTTGTAGCGTCTATCTGCGGATAGCAAGGAGATGTCATGATATCACTTGTCATCAAGCGCTCAATCGTTATCGATGGACAGAAAACGAGCGTGTCGCTCGAAAATGAATTTTGGGACGGGTTACGCGAAATCGCCAGCCACAAAAACGTAGCGCTTTCGACGCTGGTGAAGCAGATAGACGCTGGCCGCACTACAAACAATCTGTCGTCTGCAATCCGTGTATTCGTCTTCAATTACTTTTATGCGCACCTCAGTCAGAGAAACTATCTGGATAGTGGTCAACACAATTTGGAAGCTTCGACAGCGGGCGTAATCGATTTCCCTCGTGCTTAATGGACGGAATCTGAGCGCTTTGACAATTATGGACGACCCACGATTGGAGGGGCAATTATGTTCGCAAAAAACAGACAGTTCTTTTCTGAACAAGCATGGCAAAGAGGATTTTCTGCACTTAAAGAATTTAAAGGACGCGAGGGACATTGCCGTGTGCCTCGTCACTACCTCGAAGGGAATTATAAGCTAGGCCAGTGGGTGGCAGTGCAACGCTACGGCAAAGACATCATCGCTGCCGAGCGCAAAGCTAGGCTCAATGAACTCGGCTTTATATGGAGCCGACGTGATTGGTTATGGGAGAAGGGATTTGCAGCGTTAGAGGCATTCAAGTCGCGCGAGGGTCACTGCTTGGTACCCGCACTGCATATCGAAGAAAAGCATAAGCTTGGATATTGGGTTAGTACCCAACGCAGGAAGAAAAATAGAATGAGTAATGAACACAAGCAGCGGCTCAATAAGATCGGCTTTGTTTGGCAACCGAGGAAGTTTAAAAAACTAAGTTCCCAGTTACTCGTCACGCCGATCGTTCCACATACCGGTCTAATTTGGGGCTTTAGCGGCAGCTAATTTGCGATGTCCGCTTTGGGTCAAAAGCGGATGTGACGGCTAGCCAGCGCGATGTCCGTCTTGTGCCATTAGCGGAATCGCATCCAACTTTAACCGAGGGTGCGAACTGGCAGCTAATCACATAGCCTCGCGTTTCCACAGACGCCAATGCGTAGGCCGAATTGGCAACATCTTATTGCGACGCACATCGGACCAGCCCACCCCGTTCCGCCGACAGGGAAAAGCCAGCGCGTGGTATTCTCCATTATCATAAACACATAGCTCTAGGTCCGCGTCAGCAGGAGCTGTGACGATCGGGTTCCAGGCGGGATTGGAAATAGTTTTTTCCATTTATGCAAAATTCTACAAGTTAAGCCCTGTTGCGTTGATCTAGCTCAAAAGGTCAGTTTTTTATCCGCCAATATTAATGTTCGATAGACCATTGTTATATCGGCGGGCGTTCCAAGGTCAGCTGCTTCAACGTTTCCAATGATCCTAAAATGCGAAACCGCTGCGATAAACAAAAAAAGCGTTGTGACTGCAGAGACGAAACAATAGATGCAAAAGGCATGGATGAAGGACACCTGCATATACTTGAAATAGCTTGAGAAGCAGACATTTATGACGACATAAAGAAGAGCAGCCAAACGAAGTGCTCTTGAGAATGGATCCAATGCGAGCAGTGCCGCCAAGCCAAACATGTAAAGATAGTACACAACGCCAAAATATCCGATGGGCAATTGGAAAATGCGTGCATAGGGGCTGCTTTCCACCTCGTTGCGCCCAATAATTGGAGGCGGGCACCACAATGGCGCTGATCCCACCGTCGCGCTTATGATTGGGCGATTGGATCGCCTATCTCTCTAGGCGAGAGGCTTGCGCTACATCAAAGCCGCTGTTGGCCAGTTTCGTTATAAATGTCGGCCGAGCGAGGCGGTTTCAGCATGGCCTGTCTCGCTTAGGGCGGTCCTCGCCGAGCGGAAAACCGCTGCACCGCTACGACCGGGCCGCTCCCGCTTGAAGACTGCAAGCACACGGGACCCACCATGCCGCGTTACTATTTCCATCTCACCGATGGCAATCAAGTTCTGAACAACCACAAAGGCATTGACCTGTCCGGCAATGCCGCCGCTCGCACCGATGCGGTGGCACTCGCGCGCGACCTCAAAAACGGTGCGGTCATGCCGGGCTGGAACTGGACTGGCTGGTTCGTCACTATAGTGGACCAGCACGGACACACGGTCGACAAGGTTCCGATTGCGGATGCTTGAGAAAGTCTCGGGAGGATAGCTCCATGACCTCATATATCGTGGGTCTGAGGCATAAGACGCGCTCGAAGGTCCTAACCATAGAAGCCGAGGACGCCTTAGTCGCGGCGCTCAGGGCCAAGCATGAAAATCCCGAGGCAGTAATTACTTACGTCCGCAAGTCCAATCGTCGTGGCGACCACCGTCATCCACATGAGGGATTGGCGGAGGCAAAAAAATAATTGGCACAGAAAGACCGCCTCGGAGTCTTTCCGAAACCCGCTAGGGTTTTTCTTTGCAGCGTCAGTGCGGGCAGCGTCCTTCTTCTGCTTCTCACGCATCATTGAACAACGCAACGCTAGCTAAGTTGTTTGATACTTGCGATTTCCCTGCAAGCCTCAACGACGAAGTAGCTAAGGAAAAGGGGCGATTATCAGGCAAACTGCCGCGAGATTAAATATGAGGTCACCTGGTGTCGGCCAGACTCGAAGCCACGAAGCCGGCAAACCCAAGTTAAATCAAATCAATAAAATCTACTTGGCCGAGGCCAGCTACATCTTGTGAGCGGTCATGCCGGCCCTGGTGCGATGTCGCCTATTGGCACAAAGCGGACACGCCACTAGCTGCACGGAATGTCTGCTTTCGGGGTAACAGCGGACATCGCAATTGACGGACGTTATGTCCGCTTCTGACCCAAAATGGACATCGTGGCCGAGCGGTCGAATACCCGCTTGTGGCTCAAAGCAGACAGACGCGGGCCGTTATGTCTTATCCCTCGCGCTATAGGCCGCACCCAAGAAGAATCCAGCAGTCCTCAAGGGAAAATCAAGAGTAGCTAAAGGACTGCCAGCTGGCCTGCCGCTATAGACCAGCCTCCTTCAGTGAAAGGGCGGACGAAACGCGGCAGCTTCATTTGGGAAATCGACAAATGTCTAAACACTCACCTCACGCTGAAACTATTGCTCTTCACGCTGGTTGGCGTGCAGATCCCTCAACCGGCGCGGTCGCTGTGCCGATTTATCAAACGACGTCTTACCAATTTCGCGATACCGAGCACGCGACCAATCTTTTTGCGCTGAAAGAACTGGGCAACATTTATACGCGCATCATGAATCCTACCAATGATGTGCTAGAAAAGCGCGTTGCCGCCCTTGAAGGCGGTGTTGCTGCATTGGCGCTTGCATCCGGTCAAGCAGCCTCTGCCTATGCGATTCAGAATCTTGCCCGTGCAGGCGACAACGTTGTTAGTTCGACTGATCTTTATGGGGGAACGTGGAATCTATTTGCACATACCCTCAAAGATCAAGGAATCGAGGTTCGTTTTGTCGACCCGGTTGACCCGCAAAATTTTCAGCGTGCGACTGATGAAAGGACGCGCGCTTACTATGCCGAAACTCTCCCAAATCCGAAACTGACGGTCTTCCCGATTGCCGAAGTAGCGGCTATAGGCCGCCCGCTCGGCATTCCGCTCATCGTTGACAATACGGCGGCGCCATTCCTTGTAAGGCCGCTTGAGCACGGTGCCGCGATCATCGTGTATTCCACGACGAAATATCTCGGCGGGCATGGAAACTCGATCGGCGGCCTGATTGTTGATGGCGGTAATTTCGACTGGGCGTCGCACCCCAAGCGACAGCCGGCGCTCAATACCCCCGATCCCAGCTACCACGGAGCGATCTGGACGGAAGCGGTCAAACCGCTCGGCCCCATTGCCTATGCGATCAAGGCCCGGGTCACGCTCCTTCGCGATATCGGTGCCACGCTTTCGCCCTTTAATGCCTTCCTCATCATTCAAGGTCTCGAGACGCTTGTGTTGCGCATGAAGCAGCACTGCAAAAATGCACAAGCTGTAGTCGACTTTCTGCTCAAGCGAAGAGAAGTGACGCGGATAATTTATCCCTCGTTGCAGCAGGGCGTTCATCGCGAGCGCGCAGACCGGTACCTGAATGGCCATTTCGGCGGCCTCGTCGGGTTCGAACTTGCTGGCGGCAAGGAAGCCGGGCGTAGGTTTATTGATGCTTTGCAGCTTCACTATCATGTCGCCAATATTGGTGATGCCCGGAGTCTTGCGATCCATCCAGCCACGACGACGCATTCGCAATTGACAGCCGAAGAGCAGCTGGCCACCGGCGTTTCAGATGGCTACGTGCGCTTGTCGGTGGGTATTGAGCATATCGACGACATCGTCGCGGACATCAGGCACGGCCTTGAAGCATCTTCAAGGTCCCTTCGAGCTGCCTGATCGGACTTGGAGCAAGACATGAGCATAACCAGCATCGACGTCGGAGATATCAATCTTAAATACTTTGTTATTGGCGCCGGCGAGCCGATCGTGCTTTTGCATTGCACGGGCGGTTCGGGTCGGCAGTGGGCAGAGCTGGCCGAAGCTCTTCGCGCAAACTTCCAGGTGCTCGCTCCGGACCTCTGCGGTTACGGCGGTACGACGCACTGGCCAGGTAATGGTACGTTCAAACTGGCTATTGAGGCCGACCTTGTCGGCGCTCTTGTCGATAATCTCAAAAAGCCGGCGCACATCGTCGCCCATTCATTCGGTGGCGCCGTCGCGCTGCAGCTGGCATTGCGGTACCCGCAACATCTCAAGAGTTTGACTCTTATTGAACCGACCGCATTCCACTTGCTGCGCGATGGGGATGACGAGGATGAGCGCGCGCTCAGGCAGATTTCCGGAGTTGCGGCGACGGTCGCGAATGCCGTGAACTGTGGTGATTACCTCGGAGGGATGCGACGCTTTGTCAATTATTGGAACGGCGAGGGAGCGTGGGATATCCTGCCAAATCCCCAACGCATCGCGCTTGCGACCCGGATCAATAAGGTAACGCTTGATTTCTGGGCCACGCTCAACGATCCCGTGCGCCTGGACGATCTGGTCGATCTGGCCGTGCCAACTCTGATCATGTCCGGCGGGCTTTCACCATTCCCGGCACGGCGGGTCTGCTTCCACCTGGCACGCGCGCTGCCTGACGTGAAGCTGCGGACGATCGACGATGCTGGCCACATGCTTCCGCTGACTCATTTCAAAGAAACCCTTACGCTCATCACAGCTCATTGCGCGGCAAAGCATCGACGCAATTCAAAAAGTGAAAGCCATCTCAAGGCGCGGGCGGCCGCTTGAAGCGAACAAGACTGTAGGTGGCATCATGTACATTCGATTTGTCTTGCTGGCCGTTCGAACGATCAAACGTCTATTTGAGCGCTTGACTGCGTTCCTGGGGCAGTGCGTGCATTCTAAAAATGCAATCATTACGCATTATACGACACGTCGCTGGTGCGATTCGACCGAACGCGCGCTGAACGACGAACTTGTGGGAAGGGACAACTGGCTTGGGAGTCGTTTTGAGGCGCACAAATGACTCAGCGTCTACGTGCGAATTTCGAGATGAATCCTGAAGCCGCATTTCCGCTTCTCGCACGATGCGGATATTTTGACCGCGCCCGCGAATATTTGTGTTGAGGGCAAAAGCAGACGTCTGGCCCCTAGCGCCCGAACATGAAGAATGGGAACGGCGGCGGCCGATCGGTGTCGTAGCTCCGTTCATCCTGCGGTGGCGACGCACGGTAGCGTGGGTCATCTGCGGCTAACGGCAGCGGTTGGGAGCGCGCTACCGCGGGCGGCCCGGCACCAGGGATCGCGCCGCTCAGCACCACGGTGGTGTTGGCCATCTTCTCCCGCTTCACCAGTTCCCATAGCGTGGCGGCGTTCTTCACTGACAGCCGAACGCAGCCGTGCGACACCGCACGGCCGAGATTGCGCTGCTCGTAAGTGCCGTGCACGGCGTCGCCGGTCTTGGTGAAGAATATCGAATAAGGCATCGGCGCATTGTCCCACTCCTCGCTGTAGTGGTCGATTTCCATGCGGAATGGCTTAAAGGTGCCGCTCGGCGTGTCGTAGCTGCGTCCCCCGGTCGACACCGGCCAGTCGTAGAGCTGCTTGCCATTGACCGTTACCGTCATGCGCTGCGCGGACTTGTCGACATTGATGAGAAGGTCGGCGTGGGCGGCTTGATCAAACACGAGCACCGCGATGGCGGCGGCGGTCAGCGGCGCGGTGAGGCGATTGATAGTAGACATAAACAAGTGCTCTACCCCCGGCCCTCCCCAATATATGTACGCTGCATCGATAGGGAATGACCGCAATTAGCCCAAAGCGGAAGTGTGGGGCTACTGCGACCCCACTCCTGACGGAGTTCTGGCAAGCTAATGGCTAAAGCCCTTAAACGGGTCGAAAAAAGTTGGTTAGCAGCAGCCAACCCACTGATATTTCGTTTGAATTCATGGCAATTACGCTGGATTGCGAGGAAAGAATTTGTTTTGCAATTTCTCTCCCTCTGCCACCTTCTTACGCCGCCCGTTCTCTAGCCTAAAACTTGAAAAGTCAGCACTCATGACGCAGTCGCCAGACGTGGCGAACTTGGTAGATTAGAAGTAATCCTCGCGACGATCCGATCTCGAGCGCCAAAGAAACTGTGTTTTGAATTTTGTTGGTGAAATCACGGTAGCTGCACCGCGAGAAGCGGTATTCAAGGCGCTCAGCGACGCGCCGTTTTTTGCGTCTTGCATCGAGGGTGTCCGGGATCTCAAGGCGATCGACGCTACCCATTACGACGCGGTGTTGGAAACCCGCATTGCCTACATGCGGTTCAACTTCAAGGTCGCAGTGCAAATGAGCCATGTAACGCCGCCCGAAGAGATCGAGGCAAAGGTTGAAGGCACACCGATGGGTATGGTCGGCCGGCTGACCGCAATCGCGACGACGCGGCTTGCCGATGCCGACGGAGGGACGCTCATTCGCTATTCGATCGACGCGACGTTGACCGGAAAACTCGGTAGCATGGGTCAACCTGTGCTCAAGGCAAAGGCCAAGGAAATGGAAAAGCAGTTCTCCGCGCGGCTAGCCGCTGCCTTCGCCGGCGAGCAGCCTGGAACGCCGCCATGATGGCTTTTGAGCTGCTGGAGCCGAGCTCTCTCAAGGAAGCCATTGCGCTGATCGATCCCGACGATCCGGAAGTGCGCCCGATCGCCGGCGGCACGGCGCTGATGCTGATGATGAAGGCCGGCGTATTCCGGCCCAGGCGCCTGGTCAGCTTGCGCAAACTGGGCGACGGATTCAGCCGTATCGCCGCGGCGCCGGGGGGCGAGCTAACCATCGGCGCGATGGCGCCGCTCAGCGCGCTCGAACATTCGCCAGCGGTTGCATGTGGTGCGCCGGTGATCGTGCGCACCATGCGGCGGTTATCGAATGTGCGGGTGCGGAATGTTGCTACGGTCGGCGGTGCGCTGGCCCATGCAGACCCGCATATGGATCTGCCGCCGGTCCTGATCGCGCTGGGCGCCACCATAGCGGTCGCTGGTCTCACGGGCGAGCGTACGATGGCGGTCGAAGATCTTTTTACCGGCTATTACGAAACGGCACTCGCCAAGAATGAGTTGATCACTCAATTGCGTATCCCGGCGCAAGGCGAAGCCCGCGCAGTCTACTTCAAAGTCACTTCTGGCTCCGCCGACGACTGGCCGTCGCTCGGCGTTGCCGTCGCGCTGCACACCGATGGCACGACCGCCAAATCTGCCCGCATTGTCGTCAGCGCAGCAAGCTCCAAGGCCACGCGCCTGAAAGCCGCGGAAGCGGTGCTGATCGGCACCGGTGACGACGATAAGACGCTTAAAAAGATGGCGGACGCCGCCGTAGACGAGGCCGACATCATCGCCGACCTGCGCGGCTCGGCCTCCTACAAGCGCGAACTGCTGCGGGTCTACGTGGCGCGCGCGGTGCGCTCAGCCATGCAGACAAGCGGAGTACCCCACTGATGGCCACGACTACTGTATCCGGCGGACAGGTTGGCCGCTCGCTGCCGCGGCTTGAAGGGCGCGACAAAGTGACCGGCCGTGCCGAATACACGCATCTGATGCAATTGCCCGGCATGCTACATGCAAAAATCTTCCGCAGTACGGTCGCGCATGGCCGCATCAAGTCGATCGACACCGGCGCCGCCCGCAAAGTGCCCGGGGTCTACGCGGTCTATACCAGCGACGATGTGCGGAAAGTCATTCCTGATCCCTATTACGGGCCGGCCTTCCACGACCAGCCAATCCTAGCCATTGGTAAGGTACATTTTGTTGGCGAACCGGTTGCTGTTGTACTTGCCAGCGACCCGCATGTTGCCGACCAGGCCGCGCAGCAGATCGTGGCGGAATACGAGGAACTGCCGGCAGTTTTCGACGAGGTCGAGGCGGCCGAAAACAAGACGCTTGTGCATGATGAATTGAGGCCGGCTGGCACCTTCGCCGACCTCAAGCATCTCAAGGGCCGCAAGGGCACCAACATCGCCCTCGATTTCAGGTTGCGGCGCGGCGATGTCGACAAGGCCTTTGCAGCGGCGGCGCATGTGTTTGAGCACACGTTCCGCACCCAGAAAGTGTTGCACCTGTCACTCGAACCGCACGCCTCGATCGCGGATTACCGTGACGACGGCATCACCATCTATTCGTCGGCACAAGGGCCGTCGTTCGTCCGCACCGAGATCGCGCGTCTGCTCGGTTGGCCGGAGAACCGAGTGCGTGTCAAAGTGCCGTATTTGGGCGGCGGTTACGGCGGCAAGCTCTACATCAAATTGGAGGCACTAGCGACCGCGATGTCGATGCTGGCGCGCCGACCGGTGAAGATCGCGCATACGATGGAAGAGCACTTCTACACAATCACCAAACACCCGAGCACGTTCCGCATCAAAAGCGGCCTCGACAAGGACGGCCGCATCATCGCACGCAAATGCGAGGTATGGTGGAACGGCGGCGCCTATGCCGATGTCGGCCCGCGTGTGACGCAAAAATCCGGCTTCACCGCTTCAGGCCCATACGACATCGATAATGTCTCCATCGATTCCTACGCGCTCTATACTAACCTGACGCCGGCCGGCGCACTGCGCGGCTTCGGCGTTCCACAGCTCGTCTGGGCCTACGAAAGCCACACGGACATGATCGCGCGCGCGCTCAAACGCGATCCGCTCGAATTCCGTAAGCAGAATTTGCTGCGCGACGGTCGGCCGCAGGCGACGGGCACAATCTTGAAGGACACCGCCATCGAGAAAGTGCTCGACCGCATCGCCGAGCGGCTCAATTGGAAGCAGCCGTTTGATCGCAGCAAGGGCGTGGTTCGGCGCGGCCGTGGGTTCGCGGTCGCGCTTAAGGCGGTGATTTCGCCGACAACCTCGGTGGCGATCGTGAACGTCGCAGCCGACGGCAGCGCCACGCTGTATTGCGGCACCGTTGACATGGGCCAGGGCTCCGACACGGCGATGGCGCAGATGGTCGGAGAGGTGCTCAACATGCCGGCCAAGTCGGTGCGGATCGTGCCGCGCGATACCGATGTGACGCCGTATGACATGGGCACGCTAGGTTCGCGCTCGCTGTTCCACATGGGCCACGCCGTTCGGCTCGCCGCCGAAGATGCGCGCGCCAAGATTGACGATTTGCGGCGCGAACTGGGCGAGCCGGAAGGCAGCAATGCACCGCTCGCCGATCTGTTCCGGAAGAAATATGGTATGCAGGCGGGCAACATTGTTGGCACTGGCATCTACAAGCCGGACTACATCCCGCCCGACGCTAATGGACTCACCACCAACGCAACTCCGTTCTGGATGGTAGCTGGCAGCGGCGTCGAGATCGAAGTGGATACCGAGACCGGGCAGGTGCGTATTACCCGTCTCATCAACGTTGCTGACGTCGGCAAGCCGATCAATCCGAAGATCGTCGAGACCCAATTGTCGGGCGCATCCTTGATGCAGCTCGGCTTCAGCATGTTCGAGAAGATGTATATCGACGGCGGCCAGGTCACCAATGCCTCGCTCGCCGACTATAAAATTCCGAGCATCCACGATGTGCCTCCGGTCATGGAAAATGAGGCGGTCGACACCTATCAGGGCAACGGCCCGTTCGGCGCCAAAGGCGTAGGTGAACTCGCAACCTTTGGCGTGTCGCCAGCGATCGCCAACGCCATCGACGATGCCATTGGCGTGCGCCTTACCGAATTGCCGCTGACTGCGGAGGCGGTGTTCCGCGCGCTACGTGCCAAAGATAACAAGCCGCTCGGGGACGAATGATATGAGCACGGCGGCGACAACGATCAATTTCATGCTGAATGGCCGGCCGGTCGCGGCCGATGTGAAGCCGCACCACAACGTCGTCGAGATGCTGCAAACGCAATTTGCCTTGTTCGGCGCGCGCGAAAGTTGCGGGCAGGGCCTGTGCGGCTGCTGCACCGTGCTGGTGGATGGGCGCCCGGTATCGGGCTGTCTTTATCTCGCAGTTTTTCTCGACGGCACCGAGGTCGTCACGATCGAGCACCTGGGCGAACCGGGCAAGCTCGACCCAGTGCAGCAGGCGTTCATCGAATGCGGCGCCTTCCAGTGCGGCTATTGTACGCCCGGCTTCGTGATAATGACCAAGGCGCTCATTGGGCAGCATCCCGATCCCAGTGACGAGCAGATCCGGGACTACCTGTCCGGAAATCTATGCCGCTGTGGCGCCTATCCAGAAATCGTAAATGCGGTCAAAATGGCCGCACGTAAAAGTAAGGCCGGATCAACCGGCTGAACCAAAACGCGACCTACAGGGAGGGACTGATCTATGACAACGGCAACTGCGGCCGCTTCGGAGACTTGGTATCGCAGCCTCAACGCCACGCAGTGGAAAACCGTGCTCGCCTCGAACCTCGGCTGGATGTTCGACGGCTACGAGACTTTCGCGTTGATCCTAGTGGTCGGCGTGGCGCTTCGCGATCTGCTTGATCCGTCTCAATTCGTCCAGATCCCGGCCTTTGCCGGCACGATCATCGGAATCACGCTGCTAGGCTGGGGCATCGGCGGCGTGATCGGCGGCGTGCTTGCCGACTATATCGGCCGCCGGCGCACCATGATCTTCGCGATCCTGGCCTATTCGATAACGACCGGCCTTTCGGCCTTTGCGTGGGACTGGGTGTCGTTCGCGCTTTTGCGCTTCCTAGTTGGCATCGCCATCGGCTCTGAATGGTCAACCGGCGCCTCCCTGACTGCGGAAGTGTGGCCCGACAATGCGCGCGGCCGGGGCGCCGGCCTGATGCAATGCGGACTCGGTATCGGCTTCTTCCTGGCTTCCTTCACATGGCTGTTCGTCAGCGGCTATGGGCCGCACGCCTGGCGCATTATGTTCTTCATCGGGGTCCTCCCGGCGCTGTTTGCGCTCTGGCTGCGCACCGGCGTTCCCGAGTCGCAAAAATGGGAGCACAGCAACGAAAAGCGAAAATCCGCCAAGGCGCGAAAAAAGGGCGGTGCCGCAATGAGTGAGGAGGACCACGCCCTCACCCGCTTTACCTTCGCCGATCTGTTCGCTGATCCAGAAATCCGCAAGCGCACCATCATCGTATTTCTGATGTCGCTGACGACGACGGTGGCGTGGTGGGGCATCTCGACCTGGGTGCCGCCCTTCATTGCCGCCGCCGCGGGCAAGGCTGGACTGCCGCCGCAAACATGGGCGAGCTATGCCGGCATGAGTTACAACCTCGGCGCCATCTGCGGCTATATCGGCCTTGGCTTCTTGGCCGACCGTTTCGGACGCAAGCCGATCGTGATGATCTTCTTCGCCGCCTCGCTGGTGCTCACATTTGCGCTTTACAGGTGGACGACTG
>JBARNC010000407.1:0-6508 GCA_049802775.1 Pseudolabrys sp.
GCAAACCTCATCCGGCTGGCAGTTGATCGAGAATCAGGCAAACCTGTTGTGGGATGAGGGATCTTTGCAGGCTCATTGGTTGGACGGTGGTCGATCTGCAGCCTCCTGAATTTGCGCTAGCATTGCCAGGGGCAAAGCAATGACTACTTTGTGTAGCGGCGAAAATCAGGCTTCCGTTTTTCGTTGAACGCGCGCACGCCTTCCTTCGATTCCTCAGTCTCGTAATAGAGCTTCAGCGCCTGTAATCCCATCGCCGCGATACCGGTGATGTTGTCGCTGTCGGCGTTGAATGACCGTTTGGCCACAGCGATCGCGGTCGGGCTGCGCTCCAAGATCTCGCGACACCAGGCGGCGACCTCGGCGTCCAGCTGATCGTCTGGCACTACCTTATTAATGAGCCCCATGGCCAACGCCTCCTGCGCGCTATAGCGTCGGCACAAATACCAGATTTCCCGCGCTTTCTTCTCGCCGACTACACGCGCCAGATAGGCGGTGCCGAAGCCGGGGTCGACCGAGCCGACCTTGGGGCCCACTTGTCCGAATTGCGCGCTCTCCCCCGCGATCGTGAGGTCGCACAGCGTCGCAAGCACGTTACCGCCGCCGATCGCGTAGCCGCGTACCTTGGCAATAACTGGCTTCGGGACGTTTCGGATAATCGCGTGCAGCGCCTCCATCGGCAAACCAATCGTCCCGCGCCCGTCGTAGCCGCCTTGATGAGCAGATTGATCGCCGCCGGTGCAGAAGGCTTTGGTGCCAGCGCCAGTGAGGACGATAACGCCAATGGCTCGGTTCCAACCGGCGTTGTTGAATGCATCGATCAGCTCTTCGCAGGTCAAGCCGCGAAAGGCATTGTACTTCTCCGGCCGATTGATCGTGATAGTGGCAAGTCCGTTTTGCTCGTCATAAAGCAAATCGGCGTAGGTTTTAACGCTCGTCAAACGTGCCTCCTCATCCGACAGGCAGCCTCGCACATCGGGCGATGGCGATCAGCATCAAAAGTCCTTGGCGATCTCCCGTAATTTGAATTTTTGCACCTTACCGCTCGGCGTGCGCGGCAGTTCGGCGACGATCTCCAAGCGTTCTGGCAGATACTGCTTGATGACTTTTTCCCGCTCGAGAAACTGAACCATTTCCGCCTGGGAGAAGGTGTGTCCGGCCTTCAGAACGACGAATGCGCAGGCGCGCTCGCCCAGCCGTGGATCCGGATAGCCTACAATGGCGACCGCCTGGATCGCCGGGTGGCGAAACAGCAGGCCTTCGATTTCAACTACCGGAATATTTTCACCCCCACGGATGATGATGTCTTTCGATCGGCCGGTGATGCGGATATAGCCGTCGGCGTCGATGCGGGCGAGGTCGCCGGTATCGAACCAGCCCTCGGTATCGTGGCCGTATAGCTGTGGGCGTTTGAGGTAGCCGACGAAGTTCGAACAGCCACGGGTCATCAACCTCCCTTCCGCGCCGGGTGGTAGAGGATTGGTGACGTGATCGGTAATGCGCACTTCCATCCCTGGCAGCGTACAGCCATCGGTATGGAAGGCCTTCTGTGGAGGATCATCGAGTTTCGTGGTAGTAACCGCGCCGTTCTCCGTCATTCCCCAGGCGGACACGATATTCGCTTTCAGCACTTGTGTCGCGCGTTCGACGAGAACGCGTGGGATTGGCGCGCCGGCAGAGAGAAAAACGCGCAGGCTTGAGACATCGTGACTATTCGTCTCGACGACGTCGGTGAGGTCGGAGAGAAATGGCGTCGACGCCATTGTAAACGTTACGTGCTCATTGCCAATTCGCGTGGCGGCTTGCTTTGGTTCCCAAATGTCCTGCAGCACTGCGGTGGCGCCGAGCATAATCGGCATCATCAGGCCATACATGAAGCCGGTCTGATGCGCCATCGGCGAGGCCATCAAAACAACGTCGTCGCGACCCAGCCGCAGCCGCTCCGCGTACGGACGTAGATTTGAAAACAGCGTATTGGCGGTATGCATCACGCCCTTCGGTTCGCCCGTCGTTCCGGACGTGTAGAGGAGTTCCATGACGTTATCGGCGGTCGGCCGACGCGCCTTGAAACGTTCATCCTGATCCGCATCTCGCTGAAGGTCGAGCAGGGCTTGCTCGAAGCTGTCCGGCCCTTCGCCACCGACGATGAGGAGATGGTGCAGGCTAGGCAGTTCCGAACGAATGCCGCGCGCCATCGCCGCATAGTCGAAGCCGCGAAACTCGCGCGGGATCACGAACACCTTGCTCTCTGCCAGGCCGAGCATGAATTTCAGTTCGCGCTCACGGAAGATCGGCATTATCGGATTGATGATGGCGCCGATGCGCACGCAGGCCAGACTTAACGCGGTGAATTGCCACCAGTTGGGGAACTGACAGGAGACGACGTCGTTCTTCTCAACGCCCAGTCGCATCAGCCCGATCGCGATACGATCGACACGCCCAGCCAGCTCTCGATAGGTCAAACGGTTCGCGACTAGGGCGGTCGAATTGAAGTCGCTCACAGCCGTCTTGTTAGGCATCTCGGCCACGCAACGGTCAAAATAGTCAGTCAAGATAAGATCATTCCAATAACCCTGCGCTTTCATCGCCTTGACCCGCGCCTGCGGCAGGATTGGATCGAATTGCATTTCCTCTCCTGTGATTCCAGCTAATCAATATGGATGACGTATTCGCTACACACACCGAGTGAGTCCGACCACACGGCCTAGAAAATAAAGAATACCAACATTATACTTTTTAAGCATTGGAGAATCTTTTGTATGCGCGGATTGTCGGACAAGGTCGTGATCGTAACGGGCGGCGGAGGCGGAATCGGAACGGCGACCTGCCAACGATTTGCCCAAGAAGGCGCCAAGGTCGCCGTGTTCGATATCGACGCGGATTCAGGGCGTCGGACTGCCGCGCAGATCACCGAAGCGGGGGGCAAGGCCGAAGCTTTCGCTTGTGACATCACCGAGCATGCTGCCTGTCAGAGAGCGGTGAGCGCAGCGGAGCTGGCAATGGGTCCTATCGATATCCTCGTGAACAATGCTGGTTGGGACGTGTTTCGGCCGTTCGTCGAGACCTCTCCCTCAGATTGGCAGAAGACTATCAGCATCAATCTGACCGGCGCACTCAACATGCATCATGCGGTGCTTCCCAGCATGGTCGCGCGACATCGCGGCAATATCGTCAACATCTCCTCGGATGCGGCGCGGGTGGGTTCTTCCGGCGAAGCGGTTTACGCGGCGTGCAAGGCGGGCTTGATCGGCTTTTCCAAGACCATTGCGCGTGAGCACGCGCGCCATAACATTAACGTCAACGTGGTTTGTCCGGGCATCGTAAATACGAAGCTCTATGCTGATTACAAGAAGGGCGCCCGTAATCCGGACAAGCTCGACGACGCCTTTCGCCGCGCGATTCCTTTCGGCCGCCTTGGCGAACCGGCGGACCTGCCGGGCGCGATCTGTTTTCTCGCTAGCGATGACGCAGCCTACATCACTGGACAAGTGATTAGCGTATCGGGCGGTCTCACAATGGCCGGCTAACTAAGCATCGAAAGGCAGGAAGACAGCGTGTCTTCCGAAAACGTTATCCGGAAATCTGGACTATTGTCCCTTCCGAAAATTCCATCCCGAGCGTGGTTCGTGCATTGAGTGAGAATCGTGGCATCATCTTGCGTGATGTCCGTTATCCTGTACGCGCTCGCAATATCCCTTTGCGATCTATTCAAGTCGCGGCGGCGGCTTCAGGCCGAGAATCTGTTTCTGCGCCATCAACTTAATATTGCGTTGCGGGCACTGCCTCGGCGTCGATTGCGCGGTAGGGATCGGGCCTTGCTGGTCTGGATGGCTCGAATGTGTCCCGGGCTGCTCGATTTGGCTCAGGTGGTGAAGCCGCAAACAATTCTGCGGTGGCATCGCGCGGGCTTCAGGGCTTTCTGGCGCTGGAAATCTCGGAATCGGGCAGGGCGACCGAAGATCGATCGCGGTCTGCGTGATCTCATCCAGCAGATGAGCAGGGAAAACCCATTAGGGGGCGCACCAAGAATCCACGGTGAGCTCCTAATGCTTGGGTTCGACCACCGAAAACGCACAGGCGCTCGTTTTTGAGTCAGCGCGGGCCACCGAGCGACGACTCGATGCGTCTGAAATCGCATCAAGAAGAAAGAGGCCACCAACTGAGGCGGCTTCTAATGTGTGTCACCAAACATAGAGCGATGCGATAGCCAGCAGGATAATTACCGCTGCGGCCAGCAACCCCATTTGTGCCCATAGGTTGTTGCTTAGGCCATGGGCGTGGGCACGATTATCGCTTTGCATTGTCATCGGACATCTCCTTGGGCTTCTTCTGCCCGCGCGGAAAGCCGACACCACCTTTTAGGGAGCGGATTGCCCCTAATTTTAGGGGTCCAGCGTCCGCAGATTTTGTAAAACTTTAGTCCAAGCTGGTATCCGGGGGCATTGAGCAAAATCAAATTCGGCCATTCTTAAATTCAAAAACGACCACTGGCGGTCGAAACAGGCCAATACCTACAGGCGAGCCGATTAGCAGAAGGGAGGGGAAACTTTTTGAGCGGCGGCGCGAGAGAGAACAGGGACCAATCGAGCGCAATTTACCCCTTGGTGGTCGATCGGTGCTTCGGTTTGCCGGCCGGTTTGCATGCCTTGCGCCTTGATCGGGCCATTGGACGATCTGGCGTTCGTCTGAATGGCGGCCCTATCGTCGTAGAACACAGACCTTGGACGGCGCCGATCGTACCTGATCGAGGATTTCGAAGGGCCTAATGCAAAAATAAGCGCCCGATCAGGCGCTTTTCGCAGCGTTCTAAAAGTACAACGTTGTAGGTAAAAATACTGATATTGTTGACACCAGACCGATGGTAAAAAGGGGCCGCTCTCATCCCCAAGAGAGCGCGGCTCCGATCTCAACCTGGTATCCCCCGTACCCCGTCCCCGAGGTCGGGGCCGTTTTTTTTACAATGAATCGTGGCCGCTTGGTGGTAGCAGAGTGGTTGCTGTCACAAAATTTCTGGAATTTAGCGGTGAGGCCACACGGCGCCCTATGGGCCTGCGCAGAAAGTTTTATCGGAGGTTTAGCCACTCACGACTACCGACGGAACATGCGCATGTTCCGTCGGTGCGCTTCGGCATGGGCTGAGACAAGTCGGAGCTGCAGACGATGCTCAGGCATGCGAAGAACTATCTATATAATAGCAGATCATGCGCACGGTGAGGGCCCGAAAAAATAGAAGCGAGGGTCGCTTGGCAACCCCCTGTCCTGCAGTAATGCGTCGGCACCGATTAACTTGATACCTATATGCGCAGGTGCGATGGGCGCATCCAAGTTTCGTCAGCAGGCGGCTGCCATACATCGTGGGTCTCAGGCACAAAGCTGCCTTCACCATTGGGAGGACGATATGACGGCATTCAAGGACATGGCAGCGCCACCCAAGCCTACGACGATCACCACCAAGCATTTGGCCTATGCGCTGGCGGAGCAGCATCAGCTTACCAAGACGCAGGCGCTGGTGGTGCTGGAAGACCTCGTCGGCCTTATCATCGTACACTTGAAGAACGGTGAGCGGGTGAAGATCGCCGGACTCGGAATTCTGCAAGTGCGGAATCGTGCTGCACGCATGGGCCGCAATCCGAGGACCGGCGAGGCGATCGAGATCAAGGCCAGCAAGAAGATCGCCTTCCGCGCCAGCAAGGAACTCAAGATGGCGATCTGATTGATTGGCCTTTTGTTTGTGCGACAGGTTATGCCCCGCGACGGCGCAATCACCTTTAGCGATCTAATTGGCAAGCTCGATGTGCTGCGCGTGAGCTGTGAGAAATGCGGGCGCGATGGCTGTTATGGCCTGGTTCGTCTCATTGAGAAACGTGCGCTGGCCGCTTTTCCGATTGAGGGTCGAGATTGACACCGCTGGCGCCCAGCAGCAATCCTTTGACCTTCTCAATTGATTTATCAATCACGCTGCGCGGCTCGCCGACCTGAACCTGAGCTGTTAGCTCAAGGAAGGCCTGATTGGCGCCGTCAAGACGCCGTGCCAGGATCGCCGCTACGTAGAGGAGCGTGGCCGGGTCTTGCAGAGAGGCTGGGTGCGCGACGTAAAACTGCGAGGTTGCCAAGGCACGCACGTCCGTCGTGTGCGGGCAATCTAGCAAAGCGGAGATTTCACCGAACACCGCACCAGGCTCCGTCACCGTAGCGAGCTCGACGCCTTCCTTAACGACTGCGACATTGCCCGTCTTGAGGATCAGCATCCGGTCCGTCCTCGAACCATCGGCAAGCACCGTCTCGCCGGCCTGGCAGGTTGTAAGCGGAAGGGCGGCGAGGCTTTTCTGGAAACCGGCGGCATCGATCCACATGGCATATCCCTCCGTGGGGAGGAGTTCAGGACTCGGTGGGTGGCGACTTAAGGAACCGCGGAATATCCTCAGTCTTGTTCATCCACTCCGTCGCTCGGGCGGCGAGCCGCTCATATTTGCGCGCCATCTCAAGTTTAGCGGCTCTAGCTTCCGGGTCC
>JBARNC010000408.1:0-8889 GCA_049802775.1 Pseudolabrys sp.
GGCAATTGTCGGCACCATGTCGGCACCGCAATCGGAAAGCCAGTCCACCTCCAGGAAACGCCAGGAACAATAACTGCTTTATTTTCAATAGCTTATACCACAAATGGCAACGCCAGGAAATTACAAAATTGTGCCTCAACAAGCCTCATAACCTGAAGGTCGTAGGTTCAAATCCTACCCCCGCAACCATTAAGGACGTACCGCCGTCTCCCGCGGAGGCGGCGGTCGTTTTTTGATGGGTGAAAGCGAGGATTTGAGCCAGTGCACCGACGATGGTGACGTCGCAGTGGCCCCGCGCCAGGCCGGGTTTAACTTCGATTCGATCGATAAGCGAACGGATGATCTCGACAACCTGCGGGCGTGTTACCTCATCATGCAGCGCTTGCGTTAAGGAGTGTTTGGCCCTCGGCTTGGTCCGTTAATGTTTCAAGCTACTCACCTAAAATAAGTGGTCAATATTATACAGACGCACGCAAGCCGCGGACATAGCCTAATGCCGCTGGACGCTTCGCGGCTTCCCCACGTCCGCGGCGTTCCCCCTTAGATCGAAAGCATCCAGTAGGCCCCGCGGTTCCAACGTCCGGGGTTCCTTTTATGTGTGGGGGCGGGCAATTGTTTCGAGGCTAACCATGTTCAGAAAACAGTTTACCCACCTGCAAAACGCCTGCGCATTTGCGGAAGCGATTGTGAACACCGTGCGGGAACCGCTCGTCGTGCTCGACCAAGACCTGCGCGTTGTCGCTGCGAGTCGCTCATTCTATCGAACGTTCCAGGTCAATCCCGAGGATATCGAAGGCAAGCTCCTTTACGAGTTGAGTGACGGCGTGTGGGATATTCCAAAGCTTCGGTCGCTGCTGGAAAAAATCTTGCCGGCGGACGGCGCGATCGAGGCCGGTGCGATCGAGGCCTATGAAATAGAGCGTGATTTTCCCGGCATCGGACGCCGCACGATGTGCCTGAACGCCCGCAAGGTGCTCTATGAGACAGGTTCACGCGCCAATATTCTGCTGGGCATCGAGGACATCACTGAACGTCTCATCTTGCAGGGCGAAAAGGACGATCTGCTGCGGCAAAAGGACGTGCTGCTCGAAGAACTTCAGCACCGTGTCGCCAATAGCCTCCAAATTATCGCAAGCATCATTATGATGAAAGCGCGGGCCGTGGAATCGGAAGAAGCGCGCCGTCATCTGCAGGAAACTCATCAGCGGGTCATGTCGGTTGCAGCCGTGCAGCAGCAACTTCATGCTGCTGCGCCCGGCGCATCCGTCGAACTCGAACCTTATCTTAAGAAGCTTTGCGAGGCCCTGGGACAGTCGATGATCGGCGACAATCGGGCAATCGCGCTGAAGGTGCGCGGCGACGAAAAAACGGCGACGTCCCGTGATGCCGAGAGCCTCGGATTGATCGTCACCGAACTTGTCATCAATGCTATCAAGCATGCATTCAAAGACACCGCCAAAGATGCGCAGATCAGCGTTGCGTTTGATGTGTCCGGAACGGATTGGAAGCTTTCGGTTACCGACAACGGAGTTGGCACGCCGGACGGCGTCTTTGCCCAACCAAAAACTGGGCTTGGGACCGGCATCGTCAACGCACTCGCCAAACAACTCAACGCCAAGGTTGAAACTTTGAGCGGCCCCCGCGGAACGTCCGTATCGGTCACTCACGCCACTTTCGCGGCAAAGAAAGCCCGAGCTGCGTGAAAGGAGTTCCGTTGAAGAATTTGGCAAAAGAGGCCCTCTGGGCCGTGTTGGCCGCAACGTGGATCATTTGCAAGGTACCGCTCAAACTCATTTAAATAAGCCGACGAAACCGCTGCCCACGTGACCGATAGGTCTTTTGATCGGTGTAGTTCTTAAACAACCGTCGCTCAGGCGCTGAGCGAGTTCCCGCTCAATATCAACACCCGCGCCGGCGCCCAGACAGACCGAATTGGGTCGGGCGAGCGGAACGATAAGGCGGCTCGTAGGTTGCCTCAGGTAGGGCTCCTTTCTCGAACGTAGAAGAAATAGAAGAGAAATGAGTCCTGGCCGCGATCAGCGGCATCAGGGTTACGACGCCCCGACCCGTTGAGTGGGTAAACGAACCAGAGCAGCGGCATTTGGCGCGCGCTCATCCTCGTTTTCTAGCAGCGCTCCTCGTTGCGTCAACGGTGACGAACGAGAGATTTGCCCGCCTGAGAGACGGCGCGCAAAAACGAGAGGTCATGATCATGAATAAGGAAACAATGAAGCGTGCGGTCGTCATCGCAATCGCCGGCGCGGTCGGTCTCGGGGCAGTTACCACTGTATCGGCCGCTCCGGTGCTATCGAGCACGACAGCTGTCAATAATGCGGCTCCATCTTCGGTAATTGATGTCCGCTATTATCGTGGGCGCCACTACCGCCATTATTATGGTCCGGGCGTTGCGCTCGGCGCGCTGGCTGCCGCCGGTGCGGTCGCCGGAGCTGCCACCTATGGGAATGGTTACTACGGCAACCGAGGATATTATGGGAGAGGCTACTACGGTGGTGGTCCTTACTACGGCGGCGGTGGTCCCTACTACGGCGGCGCTCCCTACTACCGGTATTAGCGATACTGGGAAGTGACAGCTCGGCATCGATTGACTGCCGGGTTTCGTTCTCCGCTAGGCGCTTTGTAACCCCGAGCCATCGCGGCTCGGGGGTCGATGAACATCGGCGCCGGAGTGAAGCCTGCGCTCGATGCTACCGACGTGATACAAAAGGCCGCGGTCTACATCGTCGAAGGCCGCCCCTATTGTTTCTATTTCGATGGCTGGCACGGTGCCGGCTGGTATCGCTGCGGCTTTGCCCACCGGCGCAACCTCGGTTGGGGCGGCGAATATGGTTGGCAGGGCTGGAGCTACGGACCCGCGGAGAAGCGCTACGGGCACGGCGGCACGACCGTTCGGGAAGGCACGACGGTCCGCAGTAAATCGACAGTTCGTGAAAAGGCCGAAGGCCCAAGCAAGAACGTCGGTGGCACCACCACCATTCGCCGCAGCACAACTGGAGCGGGATCGCAGGGCGGCGGAGAAATCAAAGGCGGCGCCCAGATGCAGAAGGACGCTGCGCCCGCCGGCGGCGGCAAGGTGCAGGGTGGTGCACAAGGCGGCACCAAGGCCCACGACGGTGGTGGCAAGGCGGAGGGTGGTGCACAAGGCGGCAAGGGCGGCGGTGGCGAGAAGCAGTAACGCCCGCTCCATCCACTCCGATCTGACAAGAGAGAGGCCGCCGAAGCGACCTCTTTTATCTAAGCGCGCCGGCCGTAACGTTGCCATTGAAACGACAGCTGGCGATGTCTCGGTCGGAATGTCCCCGTGTTGACAGAGTTCGAAGTTATGGCTTGGTTATGCACCTCTACGGCTCTCGTGGTTGCAATGATTGTGATGGCCCGTGCATTGCATCACTTCAGTGAACTTGGGGGTACCGGTCCTGTACAGGCTGCCACGCAGGCCGTCGGCGTATGTGCCATCGTTGTCACGGCGCTTAGCCTCGCCATCCTGTCAGTGCCGAACGGTTAGTGTTCTCGAAAGGACAACACCATGTCGTTAGGACTCATACTTATCATCATTCTCGTCATCTTCTTGCTTGGCGGCTTCAGCGGCCGCTTCGGCGGCTACGGCTACGGTTACGGTCATGGCGGCGTAGGTGTCATCGGCATCATCTTGATCGTCCTCGTCGTACTGCTTCTCATGGGCAGGCTTTGAACTGACAACAAGTTTTGGTCTTGACCCAGTCCTGCTTCGGATATGGCACCTACCGACCCGAAGACCGAGATCGTGTCGCCGGCAGAAGTGCCGGAGGACTTGCCTCTGCCGTCGGATCCGAAAGTCATATTCCTTGGTGGTCTATTCGTCCTGGCGCTGCTGGCGGCAGCCTATATGGCACGCGAGATCATATTGCCATTTGTCTTTGCTATCGTTCTCAAGCTCCTCCTACAGCCAGCCTTTCGCATATTGGAGCGATTGCATGTACCGCGGACAATCGCGGCGCTGCTGCTGATCCTCGCGCTATTCGGAACGGTCGTCGGCTTGGGTACGGCCATTTCTAGCCCCGCACGCACCTGGGCAGCCAAGCTTCCAGAGGGCATTCCTCGGCTTCAGGAGCGGCTGAGTTTCATGCGAGAGCCCGTCGATACACTGCAACGGTTTTTGCGACAGCTAGAAGATTTTGGAGAAACGGGACCATCACCAACTGTCGCAGCGCCGGCGCAAGGCCCAACTCTTCTGTCGAAGCTATTTACCGGGACCCGAAACTTTGCCAGCGGTTTCTTCACGACAGTGCTGTTTCTTTTTTTCCTTCTCGTGTCTGGCGATATTTTTCTGCACCGTCTTGTCGAGATACTGCCGCGCTTTAAGAGCAAGCGCCAGGTCGTAGAAATCTCGCAGCAAATCGAAAGCGACGTCTCCGCATATCTGGTCACAATAACGATCATGAACGCGGCGGTCGGTATCGCTACGGCAATTGCGATGTGGCTCACGGGAGTGGGCGATCCAATCCTCTGGGGGACGGTGGCCTTTTTGCTAAACTATGTGCCGATCCTCGGCACTGCTTTGGGCGTTTTGATCTTTCTGCTCGCTGGCCTGTTGACCCACGACATACTCTGGCAAGCACTACTTCCGGCGGGGCTTTATTTTGGATTTCATTTGATCGAGGGCGAGACTATAACGCCGTTGCTTCTAGCCAGACGGTTCACCCTAAATCCCGTCCTCGTTATTATCTCGCTCGTCTTCTGGTTCTGGATGTGGGGTGTTCCGGGCGTGATTCTCTCTATGCCCATGTTAGCGATCACTAAAATCATTTGCGACCGTCTTCAGCCGCTGGCTGCATTTGGCCACTTCCTTGAGGGTTGAATGCCAGCCGCCTTCAATGGCTCGGCCTTACTGGACAGCCCCTTTTGACGTTAACGTGCTGCACGACCGGGCGGGAGCGCCGACCTAAAATCGGCGCCCAAGCACCCAGCCGATGAGCACGGCCGCAGCAATGGTGCCGGCGATCTGCTGACGCGAGCCGTTGCGCACGATATCGGCTGCTCCGTTCACCGCCTCATCGGCGGCCCGCGCGATGGCCGCGGTTGATGCCTGCACCGGATCGGCTACCGCCCGCAACGCATCTTCGGCGCGGGCACGCGGCTTGCGCGGTCCGCGCAGAAAAGCGATGGCGAAGAGGACAGCGGCTAGCAATGCCGACGTCCCCCCGAGAATGCCGAGCGCCGCGAAGATGCCGAGCTCGAGCTCGAGCCAGAGATAGAGTGCGACGAAGCAGAGGGCGAGCGCCAGCATCGCCGTGAACGCGCCGAGTATGACGAGTACGATGGTGATCGCGGTTTCCCGCGCCAAGCGCTTGACGTCAATGCCGACGAGTCGCAGGAGCGTTGCGACCATCAACGGCGGCCTTTCATTATACCGATGAGTATGCCGATTCCGAATGCGCCAATGACGACGCCCAGCGGATTGCGCCGTGCGACGGCCTCGAATTCGGAAAGCAGGGTGTTTGCTTGGTCCTTCGCGGCCGATGCGATGTCCCCCCCAATGCCGGTCGCCGCTTCGCCGACCTCCGCCGTCACGGTCTTGGCCAACGCGGCAATGGTATCCTTCAGGCTGGTGACGTCGGCGCTCAGCCGGCGCAGATCAGCGGCGATGTCGTCGCGCGCAGAGACGGCGGCGCCAGAGATGTTCTCCTTCGCCCGCTGCACGTCGTCGCCGATGCGGCCGGTCGCGGATTCCGCGTGCCGCTTGCTCGACCCCGCAGGGCCCTTATCGTCCGCAACCGTCATCATCACCTCTCCTCTTGACCGACATTCCCCAAATGGCCTGAAAGCCTCTGGTCCACTGTGAAAATTAAGCCACCACGTCTGCCCCGTCTTTGATCGAGATCAATCGGAAGCAGGCGGGTGCAATTTGCTGCACAGCACTTCGAACAGCTCGGCGCGCTGACTGTTCGATAAGTTGGGCCTCTGCTTTCCCAACATCATCTTGAGCCATCAGCATTCTGATCTGATGCTTGATGGCAATTGTCGCAGGAAGTTTGATTTTTCGTCCAAACCGGTGCGTGCGCATTGGGCACTCCTATAGTTCATATATGTATGACTGGAAGAAAATCACAGGCCGACGAGTCATTTTGAATGGCCGCCGAATCGCTTTAATCGGCATGTTAGCGCGCAGTCCAAAAGTGGTCTGTTTTGATCAGATAGTTTCCAATCGAACAACAGGCTAAGAAATTACAGACAAGATTTTGGAACTTTTTGGCGATAGGCGCGTTGGATTCAGCCACGCAACTAAATCTGAAGCCGCAATTCGATAATGCGATTCCGCCGCGCTCAATTCTGAACGGAGGAATTCATGGATTTGCTCTTGTTTATCGTCATCCTCGTGCTGCTGTTCGGAGGCGGAGGCTACTTGGCTCGCGGTCGTTACTGGTAAATCCAAAAGCTAAAACTAAACATTTGCGGAATGTCCAAAGGAGACATCCATGAAAACCCTACGACTATTATCCACCACGGCGGCGGTATTGCTGCTGGGTGCTGGCGCCGTTTCGGCGCAAGGCATGAAGAACGACGAGGCGCCGGCGCGCGCCCCGGCCGCACAGCAGAACGCCCCGGCAGAAAAGGTAGCTCCGGCCATGAAGCCAGGCGAGCAGAAGGCCGGTACGAAAAAGGCCCCTGACACGATCGGCCAGGCGCCGAAAGCATCCGATTCCGGCAAGAGCCAGACGATGGACAAGAGCGCCCCGGCCGGCGCCGCAGCAGACGTCAAGGCCGGCGCTAAGGGCGACGTCAAAAGCGAAGCCACGCCCAAGGAAAGCAAAAAGAGTAGCGAAAACGCGGGCGCCAAAGAAGCGGCTCCCGCTGTGGCCAAGCCCGCCGGCGAGCAAAACCGTGCCACCACAGGTCAAGGCGCAGCGGCTGGCTCAGCGAATCTTACGACCGAACAACGCACCAAGATCACCACCATCATCAAGCAGCACAAGGTGGAACCGGCACGTCTGAATGTTACAGTGTCTGTCGGCACCCGTGTTCCGGACAGCGTGCACTTCTATCCGCTGCCGGTGGAGGTGTTCGTGGTCTATCCCGAGTGGCGCGGTTACGACTACATCCTGGTCGGCGACCAGATCCTCGTCATCGACCCGCGCACGCACCAGATCGTCGCCATTCTCGAAGCGTAAAGCATCGCGTATCACGACAATCGGTAGGCGGCCGGGGACTTTTCCGGCCGCTTTCACCGCTACGATTCAGTCGTGCCAACGAATGTCTGCTCAGATCAATGCGTGGCTATTCCAGTCGCAAACACCTGATCAATATTGCACGTGAGACGGCTTGCCGCCCCGTGCTGTGCTCGCGTCATTCTGCTTTGATCCGCAAGAGACATTAGCGCTGTGGGTTTTGACCAAGTAACGTCAGGACGATGCATTAAACCTCGAACCCTCGCACTGTCGCTTTAAGAAATTTATGAACGTTCCTTCCGTTCAGCCGTTATAGGCCTATGAGCGAAAGAGCAACGGCCCAACTATACGGATGGTCGCTCGGTGGCTTGTTTATCGCGATGCTCGCGCTCAACGCCGTATTCCACTGAGTGGTTAGAGAACTCGCCCCGTGCGATCTATGCGATCTAAGAAGCATCCGACCAGCGCCCAGGGCGTCGCGTCCGGAAGTGCGCAACAGGAAACGCCCCTAAGGATAAGTGCCATGATGGATACTCCGACCAAAACCACGACGACAAAGCCCGTCGGCTCTCCCAGGACGGACGTTACGCAAGCGTTCCGCGCGACGGCCGAAAACACGTCCGCGCAGGCCAAAGAAGCTTTGGAGAAGATGAGCGCCGCCACGGCTGACGCCACTGATTTGATCAAGAACTGCTACTCGACGGCCGTTAAAGGTGCGCAGGACTACAACACCAAGGTCATCGAATTCGCTCAAGCCAATACCGAAGCGGCCCGCGACTTCGTCCAAAAGCTGTCGGGCGTGAAATCACCTTCAGATTTCATCGAATTGTCGACCGATCATTCACGCAAGCAGCTCGAGACACTCACCGAGCAGACCAAGGAACTTGCAGCGCTGGCTCAGAAGGTCACGCTTGCGACCGTAGAGCCTCTCAAGACGGGCGTTACCAAGGCATTCGGCCAGCCCACTTGAGCTGACAAGCTCCAAACTACAACGTTTTTCGAAGCCCGGGTTATCCCCCGGGCTTTTTCGTAAGGCCGAAAGGGAGTGGCGTTAATCCGCATCACCCACCGAACTGCGTCGCCAATTTCATCGGACAACCGCGGGCCGAGGGAGATGCCCAGAAGCGCATCGCCTACGTAAGCTAAAAGTTCGGGACGGATCATCTGTGGAGGCTGCCTTACGCGAACAACACACTCCTTTTTATGGTACCTATCGGAACAATCTCCCGCTCGAGTTGATTGGCTCGATGCGGAGGTTTGTGTGCCTGGCGATCTGAAAACCAATGAATGGAACTTACTGAAAGATCAATTTGATGCGCTGGCGTATAGCGAAAGCGTGCGCGAGGACAGCATCGAAAAGCTCTTTGACGATCAAATTCGTCGCCGCTTCGGCGAGTGGATAACCCGGACTGCGGAGCGTAAAACCAGAACTGACAAATGATGCCTAGAGGTTTATCTGCCTTCCTATAGGGGTTCGGTGACGGGATCCACTAAACGGCCCCGCCAGCAATGGCTGCGTTGGATATCATCATGCCAAAATACAGAGTCGAATTCTCAGATAATGCCACCACTCTTCCTGAACACGAGCTTGATTTCCCGAATGTGGAGGCCGCCTGCAAAGGCGCGAGGGAGATCGCCAGCAAGCTTCGGGCAGATGGCATGTTTATGTATGGATCGAATTTCTCGGACTGGCGCATGACCATTATGAATCAGGACGGCAAGACAG
>JBARNC010000409.1:0-1603 GCA_049802775.1 Pseudolabrys sp.
TCGCCATCAATGTAGGCCTGAGTTGTCTGAATTGATCGGTGACCGGCGAGCAGCTGAACGTCGCGTAACGACCCACCAGCCTTATGAACGAGGCGGGCAGCACGGGTGATGAATGTCCGGCGGCCCGAATGCGACGAACAGCCTGCCAAGCCGATTGCCCGATACGCTGTGGTGAACCAATTGCCGATGGTCGATGGGGTCAGCCCGCCGCCGCGTTCGGAATAAACGACATGCCGACAGCCGTCGCTGACCTCCCGCGCCCTCGCCAGGGCTTCCCGCAAGTCATTATGTAATGGAACACGGCGGCCGCTCCGCATTTTTGCCGCGGCATCATGGAGTTCAATATATGTCGCGATCTCGCCGGTTGGATCGAGAACCATCGGCCAGGTCAGGTTCGCAATTTCCCCGGCGCGTAGTCCTGCCTTGACTGACAGCAAAACAATAACGCGATTGCGAACTGGATAACGAGAGCGTTGGGCGTAGGCAAGGAGGGCTTGTATGTGGTGATCAAAGAGGATTTTTGCCTGCTTGCCTGCCATGCGTTACGATCAAAGTGAACGATTGAATCTTAGTGCAATCAAATTTTGATGCAATTGAATTCAGAAATGCTGTGATCAAATAACTCGTGGTGAAAAAATAATACCTAAAAGCAAGATGGCAAAAAACTTTCCCTCGGTATTGGAGGAGGTGACTTTTGTATTCAGCGATGATTGAATTGCAAGAGCGTGACCAAGGGTCCTCCATGAAATCTCAACCGTTAACCAATGCAGAGCTCGACCATTTGAGCGACGTTCTCAACCGCTTTGGTAGTCCACGGTCGATGAACTTGGAAACGCTCGATGGGCTTTTAACTGCGCTCATTTGTGGCCCTGACCTTGTCCTTCCAAGCGAATATCTTCCGCAGATTTTTGGCGATAACCTCGTCTTTGACGACAAGGTCGCATTGGAAAAGTTTCTATCGCTCATCATGCGTCATTGGAACACCATTGCCGACACCTTGTATTCGGGTGAGGTGTACGTGCCATTGCTCTTGGAGGATAACAGTGGAATCGCCCATGCGAACGATTGGGCGACCGGGTTCGTGCGTGGGATGGGATTACGCAAGGAGAATTGGGCTGGCTTAGTAGAGGATGAGAGCCAAGGCGGCTTGCTTGTTCCAATTTTTACGCTCGCACATGAACACGATCCCGATCCTGGAATGCGTCCCTATAACGAGCCGATCAGCCCAGCCTTACGCGAGAAACTGACGGTCAGCGTCGCTGCGGGTGTGATCGGGATTTATCATTACTTTGAATCACAGCGGTTGCTGGGAAAGGAAGGGCTTGGAAATCCCGCCACCTTTCGCCGCAGTACGCCAAAGGTTGGGCGCAACGACCCATGCCCATGTGGGTCAGGCGAGAAGTTCAAACATTGCTGTGGCAAACCAACGGTCCATTAGCCCGATCAAGAGGTTATTTCAGCGATGTCAGAACCCGCCGCGATCAAGCAACTCATGGCATTTACAGAGATTTTGCCATGAGTGGCGTGATTAGAGTAGGTAGCCGCTGGGAAATTGTAGCCGCCGAATAAGCCAATGGTTCAGGCTATTGGCAGAAAACCTGAT
>JBARNC010000410.1:0-2051 GCA_049802775.1 Pseudolabrys sp.
CGCTTGAACCGTTAGGATATTGCGTCCTGAGCCTCGGGGGCGGCGATGAGGCGGCGCGAGTTCATCACACTTTTTGGCGGCGCGGTGACGGCTTGGCCGCTTGCTGTGCGCGCGCAGCAGCAGGCGCTGCCGGTGGTCGCTTTTCTCCGGACCGGGTCAGCCGATACCAACTCACGCAATGTGGCGGCGTTCCGCAAAGGCCTCAACGAAACTGGTTACGTCGAAGGCCAGAACGTGACAGTCGAGTACTACTGGCTGGAGAGCCCATATGATCGTCTGCCGGCGTTGATAGCCGATCTGATCCGCCGCCAAGTGGCCGTGATCGCCACGATAGGCACCTCGCAGGTTGCGCTCGCGGCGAAAGCCGCAACAGCGACAATTCCAATCGTCTTCGGTGAAGGTACAGACCCAGTCCAGCTAGGTCTTGTCGCCAGCCTCGCGCAGCCCGGCGGCAATGCGACCGGCATCAATTTTCTCACAACCGAGACTAATGCCAAACGGCTGCGGCTCCTGCATGACATGGTGCCCAAGGCCGTTCGTGTTGCCTTGCTCTTCAATCCGGCCAATACGAACGCCAAGACGACATTGCGGGATGTGCAGGAAGCAGCCCGCACCATCGGACTGCAAATCCAGATCCTTAACGCCAGTACGATCGGCGAGATGAATGCGGCGTTTGCCACCCTTGAGCGCGAGCGCTCTGATGCTCTCTTCGTCAGCGGCGACGCATTCTTTCTCAGCCGCCGCGTGCAACTTGCCACCTTGACGTCGCGCGGCAGGATGCCGGCGATGTTTTCGGCGCGTGATTATGTTGAAGCAGGCGGGCTGATGAGCTACGGCACCGACTTTGGGGACACTTTTCGTCAAGTCGGCGTCTATACGGGCAAAATCCTCAAAGGCGCCAAGCCCGCCGAGTTGCCGGTGCTGCAATCGACCAAATTCGAGCTCGTCATCAACCTTCAAACGGCGCGAATGCTCGGCATCGAGGTGCCGTCGGGACTGCACTCCGTCGCCGATGACGTGATCGAATGAAGTGGCCTAAGTTCGCTTTTGGCACAAAGCGGACATACCGAGTTGCACTGCACATGTCCGCTTTTGGGGGTAAAGCGCCTCTATGGCCGGCACAAGGCGGCGCATGACAAGTGAAACGCCGTAGGACCATCGTTACAAATTCCCCAGTACCTGGGTCCATATGGCGATCATCGCTATGAACAGCGCCAGCGAGGCGAGCGCGGCGGCTTCCTGGATTATTGCTTTGAAAATTAAAAGCACGGTGTCCATGATTGCCCTCCAACGGAACTCACCCAGTCCCAGTCAGGTCCCGTATCAAATTGATTTGGAAGGCCAGAGGTTCCGTCGCTCGTTTTGGAAATCCCGCCATTAACCGCGTTATTTCAGGATTTTTTCACACACCCATTTTCCCGTGCCATCCTCGCGCCCTGGCAGTTCCATAGGAACGGAATGCAGGTTCGTCTGTTGGCCCTATGACCGGAGGGTTCAACCAGCGGAGTTCAGTGATGAGCCGAGCTGAGCAGTACAGACATTTGGCGACGGATGTTCGAAGCCGGGCATCAAGGGAATCGAGCCCGATGCTGAAGGCTGAATGGGAAAATCTGGCCGAAACTTATGTCCGGCTTGCGGAACAGTCGGATGATGAGTGGGACACGGATGATCTCACTTACGACCCGATTCAGGATATGTTGGATCGCACGCGGCATTGACCGATTCGACGCCCTCGATCAGGTACGGACCGCCAGCGAGGAATGCGGGGTTGGCTCTTGCCCGCCCACGCTGTTTTGACTGCCGTAAGCCCACAGGTTTTTTTTAGCCTGTTGTTCGTGCCGCTTGACGGGTCAATTCTATATGTTTCTAAAGTAGAAAATGCTGACAGGCGGCAATCGTGGGCGCTGCGCTGAATGGAGCTATTGCCCGTCGCGGTGGTTGCTACGTCGCGCCGCGCTCGCCATCCGCTGGGTTGGTAGACCTCGTTGGACGCAGCGCCTTCTTGGAACGAGTGCGGTTGACACAAGCAAATCCCGCTACAGATATCAAAT
>JBARNC010000411.1:0-24249 GCA_049802775.1 Pseudolabrys sp.
GACCAGCCGCGTGGCGATGGTGCGGCGCATGGAATCGAGGGACACTTCCTCGTAGGTGATCCCCTCGTAGAGCGCCTTCACCTGCGCGGCGCTGGCGCCGCTCGCCATTGCGGCCAGCGCCGCACCCGGTGCCGCCAGCTCCACATCGCGTGCGACAATGCGGCCGTGCGGACCCGAACCGGCGACGCGCGACAAATCGATGCCGCGTTCGCCGGCAAGCCGCCGCGCGAGCGGCGTCACCACCGCACCGCTTGCAAGTTTCGCTGGGCCATAGTTTCGCTCGGGCGTGCGCACCTCGCGGAAGGGATCCATTGGGATGGCCGGTCTGGGCATCGGCGTGAAATGTACCGCCGGCGCTGCAGCAACAGGCGCCGGACGCGTCGGCGCCTTCCCCACACTCACGGGACTCAAACCGGCGGCGGAACCAGAGCCTGAAATAACCGCGACCACTGCGCCGACCTTGGCCACCTCGCCAACCTGAAACCGAATTTCGGTGAGCGTGCCGGCCGTGGTCGACGGCACTTCCATCGATGTCTTATCGGTTTCAATCTCGAACAGGTTATCGCCCGGCTTTATCGCATCGCCAGCCGCCTTGAACCATTTCGTGATCTTGCCCTCGGCTACCGTTTCGCCGAGCTGCGGCATCAGGACGTCCACGCGCATTTCCCTCGACTTACTGCCGCTTACCAGCTCACCGACACGTATTGCGTCTCGAGGAATTCCATCATTCCCTCGTGGGCGCCTTCGCGGCCAAGGCCGGACTGCTTGGTGCCGCCAAACGGCGCCGCCGGATCGGAGACGAGGCCGCGGTTGAGGCCGACCATTCCGAAATCGAGCTTCTCGGAAACGCGCATGCCGCGGCTCAAATCCTTCGTATAAAGATAGGCGACCAGTCCATATTCCGTGTCATTTGCGCGCTTGATGGCTTCGTCCTCGGTCTTGAAGACCTGGATCGAGGCGACGGGTCCGAAAATTTCCTCGTTCAGCATCTTGGCCGAGTCCGGCACATTGGTCAGCACGGTCGCCGGATAGAAAAAGCCTGGCCCGTCGGGCAGCTTGCCCCCGACCAACACCTTGGCGCCCTTTTTCACCGCATCGTCCACGAGCTCGATCACCTTGTCGCGGCCGTCTTTGTTCACGAGCGGTCCGAGATTGACGCCTTCGTCGAGCCCATTGCCCATCTTGAGCGAGCTCATCTTGGCGGTTAGTTTCTTGGCGAATTCCTCATGCACTTTCTCATGCACGTAGAAGCGGTTGGCTGCGGTGCAAGCTTCGCCTATGTTGCGCATTTTTGCGATCATGGCGCCATCAATGGCCGCGTCGATATCGGCGTCCTCGAACACAATGAACGGTGCATTCCCGCCTAGCTCCATCGCCGGTTTGACAATGTTATTGGCGGCCTCATGCAAAAGCTTACGCCCGACCTCAGTCGAGCCGGTAAAGGAGACGACGCGCACGCGCGGATCATGCAGCATGGCGCCCACAACCTTGCCTGACGAACGCGACGGAATGACATTGACGACGCCGGCAGGCACGCCGGCCTCCTCCAGGGCCGGCATCAGCGCCAGCATGGTAAGCGGTGTGTCGGAAGCGGGCTTCAACACCACCGGACACCCGGCCGCAAGCGCCGGTCCGATCTTGCGCGTTGCCATAGCCGCCGGGAAATTCCATGGCGTCACCAGAACTGCGATACCGGCCGGCTTGTGATGCACGAAAATGCGAGCACCTGAAGCCGGCGCGCGCGACACTTCACCGATATTGCGTACGGCTTCCTCCGCATACCAGCGGAAGAATTCGGCAGCATACGCGACCTCGCCCCGCGAATCGGGCAACGCCTTACCGTTCTCCAGCGTGATCAGCTTCGCAAAACGTTCGGCATCGCGCATGATCAGTTCGTAGGCCTTGCGCAGGATTTCGGCGCGTTCGCGCGGCTTGCGCCCGGCCCAACCTTCGAAAGCGCCTTCGGCTGCGTCGAGCGCGGCCTTGGCGTCATCGACCGTCGCACTGGCAACCGACGCGATCTTGCGCTCGGTCGCCGGATCGATCACGTCGAAGCGGCCGCCATCAGAGGCTTTGCGCCATTTGCCACCAATCCACAGGTCGGTCGGAACATTGGCGAGAAGATTTTCGTACATACCTTACCTCTCAATTTTTCCGCTTATTCCCGCGTAAGTAGGAATCCAGTTTTTCGCAAAGACTAGGTCCCCGCTTTCGCGGGGACGAGCGGCTGTCTAACTCCCCAAGCTCCGCCGCACCGTTTCCGCGATGCGATCCGGTGTTGGCAGCACGATGTCTTCCAGAATATCGGCTGCCGGCAGCGGAATATGCGGCGTGGTGATGCGGACCGGCGGACCGTCCAGATCGTAGAAGGCCTCATCAGCCGCAATCGATACGATCTCGGCGCCCCAACCACACAGCCGCGGATTTTCCTCGACTGTGAATAGCCGGTGCGTCTTGGCAAGCGAGCCGAGGATGGTTTGTGTGTCGAGCGGCACCAGCGAGCGCACGTCAACAACTTCGCAATCAATGCCGTGATCCGCCTTGAGCTTCTCGGCCGCTTCCAGCGCGCGCGGCACCATCAGTGCCAAAGCACAGATTGTGGCGTCTTTACCCGGACGCAGAATTTTCGCCGTTCCGAGAGCGTCGACGATTTCCCCGTCCGGAACCTCGCCCTTTGTGGCATAAAGCGACTTGTGCTCGAGGAAAATCACCGGATTGGGATCGCGCACGGATGCGGCCAAAAGCCCGATGACATCGCGCGGACTTGACGGCGCGACCACCTTGAGCCCGGGAATCATCATGCACCAGTTCTCAACGCTTTGACTGTGCTGTGCGCCGAAGCGTGAGCCCGCGCCATTACCGGTACGCACAACCAGGGGGCATTTGACCTGGCCGTTCGACATGTAACGGCTTTTGGGAAACTCGTTTGCAATGTAATCGAAACAGACCGCGAAAAAGTCCGAAAACATGATCTCAGCGATCGGCTTCAGGCCGGTCATCGCAGCGCCCATGGCAGCACCGAGAATCGCCTGTTCGGAAATCGGCGTGTCACGCACGCGCAACGGCCCAAACTGCTCGTAGAGACCAACAGTCGCCTTGAACACGCCGCCGGCTTTGGCCACGTCTTCGCCAAGAAAAACCACGTCGGGATCACGACTCATCTCCTGCGCAATGCCGCGGATGACCGCGTCGCGATAGGTCAGTTCCGCCATGCCCAGCCCCCATCGGCATAGACATCGGTGGTGATAATATCGAGCGGCGGCGGCGGCGCGGCCTTGCAGGCCTCGGTCGCGTCGTCGACGATCTTGCGCACTTGCGCTTCGATATCGGTAATCACCTTTTCAGCGATCCCGAATTGCAACAATCGCTCTCGGTAGATCTTGATCGGATCACGCAGTTTCCAGCGATCAAGTTCGCCCTCAGGCCTGTACTTCGCCGGGTCCGCGCGTGAGTGACCGCTATAACGATAGGTGAGACACTCAATGAGCGACGGCCCTTCGCCCGCGCGTGCCTTGTCAAATGCCGTCTGCGCCGTGCGATAGACCACGTCGGCATCGTTGCCATCGATGACAATGCGTTCGAGCCCATAGGCTGATGCACGATCGGCAGCGGGCTGCGGCACCGCCGACACATCGCCGATCGGCGTGTACTCCATGTACAGATTGTTTTCGCAGACGAAGACAACAGGCAGCTTCCACACCGCGGCGAAATTAAGCGCCTCATGGAAAGCGCCAATATTCGTAGTGCCGTCTCCGAAGAAACAGACCGATACATCCTTCGCGCCCTTGTACTGCGCGCGCCAGGCGGCGCCACAAGCGATCGGAAGGTGGGCACCGACGATGGCATATGAACCCATCACGCCGTGATCAACAGAGGTCAGATGCATCGAGCCGCCCTTGCCGCGCATCAAGCCGTTGTCACGCTGCATCAGCTCGCCCAACACCTTCTCCACCGATACCCCACGCGCCAGCGTGTGGGCGTGGCCGCGATAGGTGCAAAAAGACAAGTCGCCCGGCTTCATGGCGCCGGCGAAACCTGCCGCCACCGCTTCCTGGCCGAGCGACAAATGACTAGTGCCTTTGACGAGGTTCTGGAGAAACAGATCGTAAGCGCGTTGCTCAGCCTCGCGGATCACTACCTGGGTCCGGTACATTTCGAGCCGCTTTTGCTCGCCAATGTCGTCATTTAGTCCGGAGCCGGCCTTGGCCTGCGCGCGGTCCTTTGCTGTGGCCATAAATGATCCTCGAAAGCTCAAAATCCGTGTTACGCGGCGGCAACTTAGCGCCTAGACGGAAGGCCCCGCAACTCTCCTATTCGAGCGGGCCTTCAATAGCTGCTTCGCTGGTTGTGGACTTGCCCACCTGACGCTCGCGGTAGAGCAAATAGAGTCCGGATCCGATGACCATAGCCGCACCCGCTATGGTCCAGCCATTGGGTACGTGGTCGAACACCAGATACCCCAGGATCACCACCCAGATCAGCTGAGTATAGATGAATGGCGACAACACAGAGGCGGGCGCCAGTTTGTGGCCGGCGATCAAGAAATAGTGGCCGGCGCTACCGAGCACTCCCGTCATTGCGAGCATCAGCGCGATGACCCAGTTCGCTGGCGGCTGCCAGACGAAGGGGATGACCGGCAGCATCACCAGCGCACCGATGGCATTCGAATAAAACAGTGAGGTCTGGTTGGAATCGACCCGCGACACGATGCGCGTGATCACTGCGTAAAAGCCGTAGCAGATGGTTGCCCCCAACGTAATCAAGGCAGCCGGATGCATGCCGCCGAGCCCAGGCCGTGTGATCAACAGAACGCCTGCAAAGCCGAAACCAATCGCGGACCATCGCCTCCAGCCGATCCACTCGCCCAACAGCGGACCTGAGATGATGGCGACGATGAAAGGAAAGGTGAAGATAATCGACAGCGCCTCATCGAGTTGCAGCCAACGCAGCCCCAGGAAATTGAGAGCGGTCGAACCGACCAGTAGCACCGACCGGATGATCTGAAGCTTGGGACTACCGGTACGCAGCAGATCACTATGTGTTAGCGGATTAGACACGATCAGCGTCAGCACAAAGGCACTGGTGTAGCGAGCCCAAGCAATCTCGAGGGAGTCCATCTGGGTATTGAGGTATTTCGCTGTGGTATCAAGGCAGGCGAAGAGTGCGACTGCTCCGCACATCAGGGCGATACCAATGAGCCGCTGGCGGCGCTGGTGCGAAGCGTCCCTCAATAGGTCGCCCGGCCGCCCGAAATGTCGAAAACCGCACCGGTGGTGAAAGAACATTCGCTGGATGCGCAAAAGGCGACAAGGCTTGCGATTTCATCCACGGTGACGAAGCGCCCACGAGGGATTTTCGACAACATGAAGCCGATGTGCTCTTGCGTCATCTGATCGAAAATCGCGGTTTTCGCGGCTGCCGGCGTGATGCAATTGACCGATATGTCATGGGACGCAAGTTCCTTGCCGAGAGATTTGGTCAACGCAATGACCCCTGCTTTCGACGCAGAATAAGCCGGAGCGTTTGGATTGCCTTCCTTGCCAGCAATGGAAGCGATATTGACGATGCGGCCATAATTCCGCGCGATCATGGCCGGCACCAAAGCGCGACAGCAATGAAACGGGCCATTGAGATTGATTGAAAGAACGTCGCGCCAGGCATCGAGCGGATAGTCCCAGGTCTTTACGTTCGGCCCGGCAATGCCTGCATTGTTGACGAGGATGTCGATGTGCCCCAGCGCCTTGATCGTGTCGTCGCGCGTGTTCTACGTCGGGATAACTGGTGACGTCGACCGCGAAAGGCGTAACGCGGCCACGTTTTTGCAATTCGGCCGCGGTCTTTTTTGCCAAACCAATATCACGATCCCAGATCGCAACCGCTGCGCCGGACGTGAGGAAGCGCTCGACGATCGCACGTCCGATGCCTTGCGCCCCGCCTGTGACGACCGCGTTGCGTCCGCTGAGATCGATTTTATTAGGCATGGCTGCCTCCCGCGCAAAACTAGCGAAGGTGCCGCCCGATGGCGAGCGATGAAAATACGGATGTGCAATGCCAACAGCACGCCCC
Source organism: Pseudolabrys sp. (assembly GCA_049802775.1). GTDB lineage: Bacteria > Pseudomonadota > Alphaproteobacteria > Rhizobiales > Xanthobacteraceae > Pseudolabrys. The sequence goes on from JBARNC010000411.1 coordinate 6,067, forward strand.
GTACGGCCTTGTACCGCCGGACCATGTGTTGTAGAAATGAATACGTGGGGCCAACGACGGTCGCCCCGCACTTCAAAGGCTCGTGAGCCCAAGCGCCGTCTCCTTCGTTCACGGAGGGGACCTATGCTGTCTCCGAGCTATTCGATCTCACCGAAAGATCTCTGGAATGCGATCGCGACACGCGACGCGACGCAGCTCGTCGATGTGCGGCGGCGCGACGCCTACGAGCAATCGCCACACTTGTTACCTGGTGCAGTCTGGCGTGATGCGGGCAAGGCCAAGCAGTGGCTAGCAGAATTCGATTTGGCCCGCCCAATCGTCGCCGCCTGCGAAGCCGGCCACGAGATGAGCCAGAGCACGGTCGCCCAATTGCGCGCCGATGGCATCGATGCGCGCGTGCTGGAAGGCGGCTACGAGGGCTGGACAAAAGCAGGCCTGCCCCTGGTTGCGAAAGCGGAGCTCGATCGCATCGTGCCAAAACGGCCGAGCCTATGGGTGATGCGGCGGCGGCCGAAAATCGATCGCGTCGCCTGCCCCTGGCTGGTCCGCCGTTTTCTCGATCCGCAGGCACGTATCTTGTTCGTCGACCCGGATCAGGTGGTCAATGTCGCGCGCGAAAGCGGCGGGGTGCCATTCGACATCAAGGATGTCGAACTTAGCCACGTCGGTGAACGTTGCTCATTCGACACCATGCTCAAACTGTTTGTTTTGGAAAATGAACCCTCTCTGGCAAGGCTTGCCTTGATCGTTCGCGGCGCTGACACGGCGCGGCCGGATATCGCGCCAGAAGCGGCCGGACTCCACGCGGTATCGCTTGGCCTTTCAGCCCTGGCGGGCGACGACGATCATGGACTGCTCGAACGCGGTTTCATGGTCTACGATGCTCTGTTCGCCTGGCTGCGCTTTGCTGCCGAGGAACGACACAACTGGCCGGCCAAAGCTGCGTAACAAGCATGACAACTACTGAAATGACTGTCCGGCCGAGCTTTCGCGAAGCTTTCATGATCTGGCTCAAGATCGGCTGCATCAATTTCGGTGGGCCGGCCGGACAGATCGCCCTCATGCATCGCGTCGTTGTTGACGAAAAGAAATGGATCGACGAGTCGCGCTTCCTGCATGCCCTCAATTTCTGCATGCTGTTACCGGGACCCGAGGCACAAAAGCTCGCCACCTATCTCGGCTGGCTGCTGCATGGTGTACGCGGCGGGCTGAGTGCCGGAATTTTGTTCATTATTCCGGGCGCCTTCGTAATGCTGGGCCTGAGCCTGCTCTACGCGCTCGGGCGCGGCATCTCTGCGGTGGAAGGCGCGCTTTTCGGCATTAAGGCAGCCGTGCTGGTGATCGTGATCGAAGCGCTGATCCGGATCGGAAAACGCGCGCTCAAGACGTCCGTGCTACTGTCGCTAGCGGCCGCGGCATTCGTTGGTATTTTCTTTCTGGAACTGCCATTCCCGCTGATCGTCGCTGCCGCCGCATTGATCGGTTATATCGTCGCGCGCCGGGCTCCTGAGCAGCTTGGGCTCACGGAAAAAGTTGAAGGCGTTCCACCTCCGGCAAAAGATCGCTGGTGGCACTTCGTCATTGCATCGGTGGTCGGCGTCGTTGTGTGGTGGACACCGATCATATTCGCCGGTCTCATTTTTGGTCCCCGGCACGTCCTGGTGAGCATTGGCGTTTTTTTCTCGAAGCTTGCGGTGGTGAGTTTTGGCGGCGCCTATGCCCTGCTCGCCTATATGGCGCAGGAGGCGGTACAGACCTACGGCTGGATGACGGCGCCGGAAATGGTCGATGGACTAGGGCTTGCCGAAACGACGCCGGGGCCGCTTATCCTCGTCACGCAATTCGTCGGCTTCCTCGCTGCCTTCCGTGACGCTGCGCCTTTCTCACCGATAACTGCGGGTGTTCTCGGCGCGGCGATGACGACTTGGGTCACGTTCGTGCCCTCGATGCTCTGGATTTTTGCCGGTGCACCGTTCGTCGAGCGATTGCGTGCGAATCGGCAATTGTCCGGCGCACTTGCTGCGATCACCGCCGCCGTTGTCGGCGTAATCCTGAATCTGTCGGTGTGGTTCGCGCTGCATGTGCTATTCGGAAAAGTCACCGAAATGCACGCCGGGCCGCTGCGCTGGTATGCCTTCGATCCGCTTGCACTTGATCTTCGTGCCACTGCACTAGCGGCGACCGCAGCTGTGCTGGCTTTCGGTTTGCACCGCAGCCTTATCGAGGTAGTGGTAGCGATGGCCGTGCTCGGTATTTTGGTGCATCTGGTTCTTGGAGGCTAGCGTTCGCGCGCTATCGCGCTTTCATGCCAGCGGCGAAGCACAAGATGCGAGATCGCCGACAGCGCGAAAAAGATCGCGACACCGGCCAGCGACAACAGCAGCAATGCCGCAAACATCCGCGGTATGTTGAGCCGATAGCCGGATTCGGCGATGCGGTAAGCTAATCCAGACCCCGCGCCGGCTGAGCCGGCCGCGATTTCCGCAACCACGGCACCGATCAGCGAAAGGCCGCCGGCAATACGCAGGCCTGCCAACATTTGTGGCAGCGCTGACGGCAATTTTAAATTCCACAGCACCTGCCAGCGTGACGCCTTATAAAGCTCGAATAGTGCGAGGAGATTATGTTCGACCGAATTCAACCCCAGCGTCGTATTGGCGAGAACCGGAAAGAAGGCGACGATCCAGGCGCAGGCGAGCACGGCCAAGGATTGCGGCAGATAGATCAGCAGCAGGGGCGCAATGGCGACAACCGGCGTCACTTGAAGGATGACTGCGTAAGGATAGAGGGAATATTCGACCAGGCGTGACTGATTGAACAGAATTGCAAGGCTGACGCCGCCGAAAGCGGCGAGCAAAAAGCCCGCGAAGGTGGTGCGCAGCGTCACCAGCAGCGAAGTCCAGAGCAGGCCGCCATCCGCAACCAGTGTCGTTAGCACCAAACCCGGGCCCGGAAGCACGAACGGCGGAATGGCGAAGGCCTGCACGACCAAGTGCCAAACCAACACGCCGACCGCTAGCACCACGACAGGCAAACCGATGCGCAAAGCGCGGTCACTCATGACGCGCCTCCAGCCGCCATCGCCTTCTCAAGCGCTTGGGCGACCTGCCGGCAGAAACCGCCATATTCGGTCGAAGTACGGAAACGCTCGTCGCGCGGATGCGGAGCGTCGATCGCGAATTCCATAAAGACCCGACCTGGCCGCGGCGTCATCACCACGATGCGCTGCGACAGATAGACAGACTCAAACACCGAATGAGTAACGAAGATCACCGTGCGGCGGAGTTCGTGCCACACCGCCAGCAGATCGTTGTTGAGCTTGAAGCGAGTGATCTCGTCGAGGGCCGCAAAGGGCTCGTCCATCAGCAGCAATTGCGGCTCGGTCACCAGCGCGCGCGCAATCGAAGCACGCATTTTCATGCCCCCGGAAAGCTCGCGCGGAAAAGCATCCCCAAAATCTACCAATCCGACACGCTCCAGCGATTGCGCGGCGGCCGCGTGCGACAACTTTTCATCCGCCCGGGCGAGTTTGAGCGGGAGCCGCACATTGCCGGCAACATTGGCCCAAGGCATCAGCGTCGGCTCCTGAAATACGAAACCGATCTGGCCGGCACCGTTCGGCCATTCGACAAGTCCTTCCGACGCCGTGCTTAGGCCTGCGATGATGCGCAACGCAGTCGACTTGCCACAGCCCGAAGGCCCAAGCAGCGAGACAAATTCACCTTCGCGCACCTCAAGGTTCAGCGCTTCGAGCGCAACAGTGCCGCGCTCAAACGTCTTGCCGACGCCGCGTAACGAAACGATGGTCTGGCCTGACGCGCTCATTTCAGCCGCAAGTCGACGCCAACGCCTTTGTTGACGAATTGCAGAGTATAGGCGCGCTTGTAGTCGATCCCCGCCTTGACCACACCGGCGCGCACCATTTTCTCGAAGAAGCTCTTCCAGTGGGCGTCAGTCATGGCGCCGATACCGAGCTTAATCGAATCACCGGAATCGACGATACCGTACTCCTTCATTTTTGCGATCGAGTAAGCCAACAGAGCATCGGACATTTCCGGATTTTGTTTCTTGATCAGATCATTACCCGGCCGGTTGTCTCCGTAGATGTAGTGATACCAACCGACCGCCGATGCATCGACGAAACGCTGCACCAGATCGGGCCGCTTCTCCACCAAGTTCCGCCGCGTTTCAATCAGCGTCGAATAGGCATCGAAGCCATAATCGGCGAGTAGAAATATCACCGGCTTGAACCCACCCTGACGCTCAACCGCAAACGGCTCTGACGTGACATAGCCTTGCATTGCCGAATTCTTGTCGGCGAGAAATGGCTGCGCATTGAACGTATAGGGTTTTACTTTCGACTCATTAAAGCTGAAGTCGGCCTTCAGCCACTGGAAATAACTCGTCATGCCTTCCTTGGAGACGAACAGCGTGCGCGCTTTTAAATCGTCGAATTTTGCAACACCCGGGTGCGCGACGAACACCTGCGGATCCTTCTGAAAGCTCGCTGCCACCGCGATAGTTGGAATATTCTGCTCGATCGCATCGAAGGATTGCAACGAATTGGCGCTCATGAAGAAGTCGAGCTTGCCGACCGAAAGCAGTATCCGGTTGTTCACATTCGGCCCGCCCGGCACGATGGTGACATCGAGCCCGTACTTTCTATAGGTGCCGTCGGCGACGGCCTGATAAAAGCCGCCATGCTCGGCTTCGGCGACCCAGTTGGTGCCGAAGCGAACTTTGTCCAGCTGTTGTCCCTGCGCCGTCGAAGCGACGGCGAAAAGCAGCAATAACGCTGGAATTCTGCTCATTTCCTCACTTTTTCATTGCCCGGCCGGGCCGGGTACCCGGCCGCCGAAACCTGTTTGAACCTTTTTCAGGGCCCACGCGACCCATTCGCGGCCACTTCAGGTCGCCCTGATTTTAACCGGATGGAGACCACCATGACCAAGTCCAAGATCACCGCAGCCACCCTGACCGCACTCACACTCGCAGGCACGCTCGCCGCCACCAGCGGCACGGCCCAAGCTCATCACTGGGGCACCGGCGTCGGCATCGGCATCGGCGCGGCGGCCGTCACCAGCACCTATGGCGGCCCCGTGTACGTCACGCCAGGCTATCGTGCCGCCTGGTCGAGCGTTACCGACCGCTGGGGCAATATCCGCGTCATCCGAGTTTGCGACTGCTGATTTCAAGGCTGAGATTGGCGCCTGCCCCGTCCATCCGCGCGCCGATCTAGACGACCCGCCCGGCAATGTCCCCAACCTGGCGGGTCCGCTTTATTAAAATCTGATGATCGAGCGCACGCCCACGACCTGGGCGTCAGGATACCGGATGCCCGTGCCGCTCGGATGCCAGATGTAGGTATACACCGGCTGCACGACCCAGCCTTTTACGATTTGCGCTACGTAAGTGAGTTCGAGATTCATCTCGTAATCGCGCGGCGGCGTGGACAGCGTGCCGAAGTTGATCTGGTTCTGATCGAAGGCGCGAACGCTGTTGGAAAAACGTGAATAAATCACGCTCGCGCCAAAGCTGTCGTCCGGCCGCTTCGGGATCATTCCTGCAAAGACAATTCCACCATCGACCTCAACATTGACCAGATTGCGGTCGGACGGACTAATCGCGGAACGATTGAAAATGGAAATGCCGGTATCTCCGCTGCCGCCTGGTAGGCGATAGAGCTGCTGGTCGATCACTCCGTAAATTCCGTAGTCGCCGCGATGCATCAGCGGCATGCCATTGCTGGCCGAATTAGCCAACAGGATGCCGTTGTTGGCGACGCGCTGGGCAGGAAATTGGCCGAGATGACTCCAGCCGCCGATCTTCAAAGTCGTGGCAAGCCCCGTATCATCTTTCCCGCGATTTCGTCTCCACTGAAATTCGCTCATCATAAAGGCCGGATCACTCAGACGGAAATTCAGGCCATAGCGATTGCAAGTATCGGGATCGGCGCCCGGACATGATGGCGCCGGATCGCCGTTGAAAATGGCAAATAACAGCGAGGCGTCCTTCGGTAATTCGTACTTTACGCGCGCGCCAACAGCCGACAACGGATAGGCGGGGCCACCGCCCGGCAAGTTATCCGCGCCGATCGTCGGCCAATCGCTCTGCAGGAAGATCTGATTGACGTCGCTGTAGAAGAATTCGGCGTCCGCGGCGAGTTGGCCAAATCTGAAGCTCACGGGACCAAACCAGCGTTCGAGCCACAATTCCGACAGGCGTACGGTTGGCGTCGCTTCGATCGCCGCGATCGTGTTCGTGCCGCCGACGTAGTCGCGTCGTATGCGGCCGTCGTTGTAGATGCCAAAGGCATTGGCGTAGAAGGTCCACTCCTTCCAGCCGGCGAGCTTTTCAAGATCGATGTAAAGCTGCGCCTCCAGCTTGCCCTGATCAATGGTCCCGCGCCGGATGCCTCCGGACAGATTGCTCAGCACATCGTTCGTGTAGATCAGGTTGTACGAAATGCCATGGTCGTAGAGCCGCTTACGAATTCCAAACGGGTCACCGTTCTGCGGAAGGCTGGTGGCGATCGAGGGTTCGGTGATACCGAGGCTATCCGGTGCGCCTTGTGCCCGCGGTGGTGCGGCGTCCATGCCGGCAAGGACCGCAACCACCGCACAGTGAATGGGCCACCGACGTAACTTCATACCGACCGCAATAGCATTTATTGCACTGCACCAAGACGCCAGTTAGGGCCGAGGGACCTGAAAACAGGGGACATTTATGCCCAGCAAAACTGACAGGTGGATGACCCGCCAAATGCCCGTCCGGCTGACAAGCATAGCCCCGAAAAAGCCCGAGGCAATTTGTCCGCGGCCGAAACAGGTCGAAATCCGCACATCTAAAGGCGTTTTCCAAGATTAGCTGGCCGCCGGTGCCCACCGCTCGGCCGCAAAGCCCCAGCGGCACCCTGATTTACCGACCGTGAATTCTTTATTTCGTGGTAATGCCGTAACGCGGCATCAATTCACTATAACGCTCGCCACCAGGAAAAGACCGGGACGAATTCCTTGGATCGGCTTGTCGGGACGATTATGTCGCAATTTACGCTGCGGCCGCAGGTGCGCACTCGCAATAGTGTGATCGCCGCGGTCGTTTTGATGGTGTGTACATGGCTTGCGGTGGCCGCAACCACGTACGCGCCGCGCGCGGACAAGCTTGGCGAATCGGAAGCGACAACCCAAGGTCGCCGTGAAGGTGCATTATATTACCCGACGCCAAAGCAATGGGCTTCGCTGACAACCGCGCCGGTCACCGAAGTCGTGTTTCGCACTGAACATTTGACCGAGGGAAAGATCGGCGTCGACGAAGATCGCGCAACGCTGGTGTTCTCGCCATATTCAGGCCGGGTGACGAAGCTGCTCGCCAAACCTGGCGATACAGTAAAAGCGGGACAACCGCTTTTTATCGTCGAAGCGCCGGACATGGTGCAGGCGCAGAACGATTTCATCGCAGCGATCTCCAACTTGAATAAGGCCCGCTCGGCGCTGGAACTTGCGAAGATCGTCGAGCAGCAAAACAAGACGCTGTTCGAATCTCGTGCCGGACCACTACGCGATTTGCAACAATCGCAGGCGACGGCTCGTGCCGCCGAGAACGATGTGCGCTCTTCGCAAACTTCAGTGGAGATGACGCGAAACCGCTTGCGCATCCTCGGCATGACCGACGACGAAATCACAAAATTCGGTGACACCGGGGCGGTCAGCCCACAAATGACCATCTATTCGCCGATCGCTGGCACCGTGATTCAGCGCAAGGTCGGCCCTGGGCAATACGTCAACACCTCATCTCAGAATAGCAGCGCGAGCGATCCGACCTTCATCATCGGTGATCTGTCCACGGTTTGGCTCATTGCCTATGTGCGCGAATCCAATGCGCCAAGCGTGCAGGTGGGACAGGCGTTGCATTTTACCGTTCTCGCGTATCCGAACCGCGTATTCCCGGCGAACATCGCCTTTGTCGCGACCTCACTCGACACAGGAACGCGGCGACTACTGGTGCGCGCTACGATCGACAATTCAGAGCATCTGTTGCGCCCCGAAATGTTTGCGAGTGTCACCATCCTCACCGGCGAAGGAGACAGTTCACCGGCAATTCCGCGCGATGCAGTCGTCTACGACGGCAAAGTTACTCATGTCTGGGTCGCGCGCGACGACAAATCGGTCGAACGACGTGACATCAAGACCGGGCTGTCTAACGGACAGATGATCCAGATTATCGAGGGTTTGCGCGACGGTGAATCCGTCGTGAGCAAGGGTAGCCTGTTCGTCGATCGCGCTGCGGCAGGAAGCTGACCGATCCATGTTGCGCAGTCTGATGTCGTTCTGCCTGTCGCGGCGGCCGCTGGTGCTGGTCGCCTATGCAGGTTTTATTGGCATCGGCTACGCCGCCTTCATAACACTCAATGTCGAAGCCTATCCCGACCCCGCGCCACCGATTATCGAGATCATCGCGCAATATCCCGGCCAGTCGCCCGAGGAAGTTGAGCGCTACGTCACTATTCCTCTGGAGATCGCGGTCGCCAGTACGCCTGGCCTGACCTACATACGCTCCAACACAGTCTTCGCGCTCGGTTTTATCCGCCTGCAATTCGAATATGGCCGCGATTACAATTTCGTGCGCCAGCAGGTCACGAACCGGCTGAAGGATGCCACGCTCCCGGCAGCCGTTACGCCGGTGATCTCGCCAGCTGGCGGCATCAGCGAAATCCTGCGCTATGAGCTCAAAGGCCCGCCCGGCATGGACCTCATCGAGCTCAAGACCATTCAGGATTGGGTCGTTGAACGGAAATTGCGCATCGTTCCGGGCGTCGCCGACGTCGTGGTGTTAGGCGGCAAAACCAAGGAGTATCAGGCCGAGATCGATCTCAACAGGATGCGCGCCTACGGCCTCACTTTGCCGCAGATCATCAGTGCGATTTCCACAAGCAATGCCAACGTGGGCGGACGCACCATCGCGATCGGCGAACAGTCGGCCAATGTGCGCGGCGTTGGCGTGCTCGGTTCGATCAGCGATATCAATAACATCGTTGTGAGCCAGCAAGGCGGACTGCCAGTCGTGCTCTCGGATCTCGCGCAAAATCAGGTCGGTTTCGTGCCGCGCCTGGGAATCGCCGGCCGCGATGGCCAGGATGACATCCTGTTCGGCATCGTACTGATGCAGAAGCTTGAGCGCACCATGGACGTGGTTACACGCGTCCGTGCGGCTATCGAACGCATCAACAGCGACGGCAGCCTACCCCCTGGCGTAAAGATCGAGCCATTCTACGATCGTGGTGATCTGGTCGCGATCACGGTACGCACCGTGATGCATAATATGCTGTTCGGGATTGCGCTAATCTTCCTCATTCAGTGGATATTCCTTGGCAATCTGCGCTGCGCACTAATCGTTTCGGCGACAATCCCGGTGGCGTTATTTCTCGCCGTCATCATTACGGTGCTGCGCGGGGAGTCAGCCAATCTGCTGTCGGTCGGTGCAATCGATCTCGGTATCATCGTCGACGGCACCGTCATCATGGTGGAAAACATTTTCCGCCATCTCGCACACCACTCAGTACGTCATCCGTCTGATACTAGCCGCAGTGACCGGCTGCACCGGATTCTGGCGGCCGCGGTCGAGGTGGATAAGCCAATTTTCTTTTCGGTAGTCATTACCATCGCAGCCTTTCTGCCTCTTTTCACCATGCAGGGCGTCGAAGGCCAGATCTTCGGCCCGATGTCGCGCACCTACGCCTATGCGTTGCTTGGCGCAGTCATTGCGACCTTCACAGTGACGCCAGTGATGTCGTCAATCCTGCTGCCCGAAAGAGTGGACGAGATCGAGACGTTCATCGTGCGCAAGATCCGCGACATCTATCAGCCCGTGCTCGCCCTTGCCGTACGCAATGCGCACATGGCGGCGATGATCGCTGCCGCCTTCCTCGTCGTGTGCGGCGCCCTTGGTATGCGGCTTGGCACCGAATTTCTGCCTAAACTGGAAGAGGGCAATCTCTGGATTCGAGCACTGCTCCCGCCCACAATCACGCTCGATGCCGGCCGGGATACCGTCAACAAGATCCGTGACGTCATCGCCAGTTATCCGCCCGTGCGAACGGTCGTATCCGAGCAAGGTCGCGGCGAGGATGCCACCGATCCGGATGGATCTTTCGTCGCCGAATTCTTCGTGCCGCTTAAGCCGTTTGAGGAATGGCCGAATGGCCTGACCAAGCCAAAACTTGTGAAGGAATTGGCGGAACGGCTAGAAAACGAGTTCATCGGCATCGACTTCAACTTCTCACAATACATCCAGGACAACATCGAGGAAGCTGTCTCCGGTGTGAAAGGTGAAAATTCAGTCAAGATCTTCGGTCGTGACCTGGCCGAGCTCGAACGTTTGGCGAAAGCAGTGAAGGACGAACTCGCGAAGGTGCCGGGAGTAACCGACCCGGGCGCGTTCAATCTGCTCGGCCAGCCGAATCTGGTGATCCAGGTCGACCGCGCCAAGGCAGCCCGTTACGGCATCACCGTCAGCGACATGAATACCGTTGTTCAGGCCGCGATTGGCGGTCAGGAAGTGACCCGCATCTATGAAGGTGAGATGAACTTTGCGCTCGCCGTGCGGCTGGCGCCCCAGTATCGCGACAATATAGACGCCATCCGCTCGGTCCCCGTGGCCTTGCCAAATTCTGACCCGAAATCGCCAACGGCTTACATTGCTTTGGGTGATGTCGCCGAAGTGAGGCTGGAAACCGGTGCGGCCTATATCTATCGGCAGAACACTGAGCGTTTCGTGCCCATCAAATACAGCGTGCGCGGCCGCGACCTTGGCTCAACCGTTGCCGAGGCACAGGCGCGCATCGCCAAAAACGTGCAATTGAAAGAAGGCTACCGGCTGGAGTGGTCGGGCGAATTCGGCGCCCTGGTCGAGGCCAAGAAGCGGCTTGCGATCATCATCCCCCTCAGCCTGGTGCTGATCATGATGCTGCTCTACAGCCTGTTCAATTCCGTGCGCGACAGCCTGTTGGCGTTGTCCGGTATTCCATTTGCGACGTGCGGTGGAATTCTCGGGCTCTACTTTTTCGGCCTGAACGCCAGCGTGTCGGCCGCCGTTGGCTTCATTTCCTTGTTCGGCGTATCGGCCATGGACGGCATCCTGCTCGTCTCCTACATCCGCCGGCGCCTGGATGAGGGATTTGGCAAGGAAGACGCGATCATCGGAGCTGCGCAAGCCCGTATGCGGCAGATTTTCATGACCGGCTTTTCCGCTTGCATCGGCCTGGTGCCCGCAGCGATATCCACCGGCATCGGCTCGCAGGTACAGCAACCGCTCGCCACTGTGATCGTCGGGGGCATGCTCCTGTCGCCGATTTGCAGCCTGCTGGTAATCCCGACGTTAGCGCGGCTAGTCATGCCAACCGTTCGAAGGACGGCAGCAGGGAGTGGCCGCGTCGCCGAAGCGGGACCTGCTGAATAAGACGAGAAGGTCAGCTTGCCCGCTTGGCCGGCTGCACGAACTCGCCGATATGCCCAATAGCTTTGCTGATGACCGGCCAGAGCAGCAGCACGAGTGCGAGCGTGGTGATGGAGCCGACCAGTAAATTTGACCAGAATACCCGCAAGTCGCCACCGGATCCGATCATCGACAGCCGGAACGCGTCTTCTGCACGGCTGCCGAGCACGAGTGCGAGCGTGAACGGCGCCAATGGAATACCGATCTTCTTGAACACGTAGCCGACAACGCCGAAAATCATCATCAGCCAGATATCGAACATTGCATTCTGGATGGCGTAAGCGCCGATCGCGCATGACACTACGATCATCGGCGCGATCGCGGCGAACGGCACCCGCAAAACGGCAGCGAATACCGGCACGGTGGTCAGAACAATCACCAGGCCCACGATGTTTCCGAGATACATGGAGGCGATCAGACCCCAGACAAAATCCTTGTGCTCGACGAACAACAATGGACCGGGATTGAGCCCCCACACCATCAGCCCGCCGAGCAGGATGGCCGCGGTGCCCGATCCGGGAATTCCCAGCGCCAGCATCGGCAGCAGAGCCGCCGTGCCGGATGCGTGCGCCGCAGTTTCCGGCGCGAACACGCCTTCGATGCGGCCCTTGCCGAAGCTTTCGGGGTCCTTGGAAAAACGCTTGGCCAGATTGTAGCCCATGAAAGACGCGGCGATCGCACCGCCGGGCGTAATTCCGAGCCAAGCCCCGATGACAGAGGATCGCAGCAGAGTCACCCAGTAGCGTGGCAGGTCCTTCCAAACTTTCAGCAGCACCCGCAGGCTGATGCGCGCCGCATGGCCGCGCAGCGCCAGCCGCTCTTCCATGGTGAGCAGAATTTCGCTGATGCCAAATAGCCCGATCACCGCGACCAGGAAATTGATGCCGCGCAGCAGTTCGCTCAGGCCGAAGGTCATGCGCAATTGGCCGGAGACGGTGTCCATGCCGACACCGGCAAGCAATAGGCCGAGCGCCATCGAAATGATTGTCTTGTGCTTTGCTTCGCGGCCCAAACCAACGAAGGAGCAGAAGGTGAGCAGGTAGACCGCAAAGAATTCCGGCGGCCCAAACCGCAATGCGAAAGACGCAATTCCAGGCGCGAGGAACGTGATGAGCAACACGGCAAAGAGCGAGCCGATGAAGGAAGACGTGAAGGCTGCTGTGAGCGCTTCCGCCGCCTTGCCCTGCTGGGCCATCGGATAGCCATCAAAGGTCGTGGCCACCGACCAGGCCTCGCCCGGAATATTGAACAATATCGACGTGATAGCGCCGCCGAACAGCGCACCCCAATAGATGCAGGACAGCATCACGATGGCGGATGTCGGATCCATCGTGAACGTGAGCGGCAGCAAAATAGCGACGCCGTTCGGTCCACCCAGCCCCGGCAATACGCCGACGAAGATGCCGAGCACCAGTCCAACCATCATCAGGGCGAGCGTTTTCCAGGTCAGCAGAACGGTAAACCCGTGAATAAGAAGACCGAAAGCTTCCATAGCGGCTATCCCGGCCCTGCAGCGCTAGAATCCGAACAGGGCTTCGAGCGGCCCCTTCGGCATGATGACGTCGAACGCGATCTCGAATGTGACAAACATGGCGAGCGTAAACACGAGGCTTGTAACCAACGATTTCCATAGCGCGATGCGGCCGACCATCCACATGAAGCCCGCAATCAATACGCAACTCGCGACATAGAGCCCGAGCCATTGCGTGAACAGGCAAAACAAGACCGTGGGCACGAAAACCTGCATCACGCGGCGAAGCTGGTCGCGGGTAACGAAGGTTCCGTCTGATGTCGCGCGGTTCAAAAAAATTGTGACAAGGCCGGAAAGACTGGCAGCGGCGAGAATCATGGACAGGTAGAATGGAAAATAACCGGCCTGCGGACCTTCCGATTCCCAGCCCATTCCGGTCCGCCAGTTGTCGAACGCCAGTAGCAACGCCAAACCCAGCAAGGCGATGTAGACGACCGTTTCGACGGTCCACGTGCTGGTGACTGCCGGCGAGTCCTCGGCCGGCGCGGTTGGATCGTCTACTGCAATTTCGGGTTCAGTAGAGGACATGCGCTGGTTTTTTGGCGGGCGCTTCTGGCCCACCTCTCCATTGTCTGGGACGGGATTGCTGGCTGCTGGCAAGGCGCTCCCGGCCTTCTACAAAGAGAAGGCCGAGAGCGATCGCGTCAAGTCTTGATTACTTCGCCACAAAGCCGGCTTCGTTCATCAAGCTCGAATTCAGCTTGTCGTCTTCTTCGAGGAAATTGAGCATATCCTTGCCCGTCAGGAACACCGGCTTGAGTGCCTGCTTTTCCATGTAGTCCTTGTACTCCGGCGTCTCCGACACTTTCTTGAACAGATCGATGTAAAAAGCGGTCTGTTCCGGAGAGACCTTGCTCGGTAGGAACATGGCGCGCAGCATCAGATACTGCACGTCGAGCCCTTCCTCTTTGCAGGTCGGGATGTCGTTCCACGACTGCGTGTCGGTCACCTTGGTCTTGTACGAGATGCGTTCCTTGTCGAACACGCATAGCGCACGCACCTGGCCTGCACGCCAGACCTCAAGATTTTCCGACGGATTGTTCACGTTCGACGCAGTGTGATTGCCAACAAGCTGGGTCGCCGCCTCGCCGCCTGACTTGTAGGGCAGATAGGCGAACTTGGCGCCGGTCTTTTTCTCCATGAACACCGTCAGGATATGGTCTTCACGCTTGGAGCCGGTGCCACCCATCTTGAATGGCTGTGGAGAAGCTTTGGCCGCTTCGACAAATTCCTTCACGCTCTTGTATGGAAGTGTCGTGTTGTCCCACAGAATGAACTGATCCATTGCAATCACAGACACAGGCGTAAGCTCACGCCAGTTGAATGGGATCTTGGCGGACAGCGGCAGCATGTAGATCAGCGAATAGGCAATCAGCACCTTATTCGGGTCGCCATCGCTCGACTTCATGTACATCAGCGCTTCGGCACCCGATGCGCCGCCTTTAAGCGACACGATCATCGGCTGCTTCATCAAATTATGCTTCTGGATGGCAGCTTGAATCATACGCGCCATCTGATCTGACGCGCCGCCCGCGCCAGCAGCCACAACGATTTCGACTGGCTTGGTCGGTTCCCAGGCCATGGCCGGGGCATTCGCCAGCGCGATGGCCGCAACGGCCGTGCCGGCAGCGACAAAGTTTTTCATCTTGTCCTCCCTTTGTTGGCTTTGCAGCGGTTCCATCGATATTGGACCGTGCTGTCCTTTTTGTTTGGGCTCCATTTTGCGGGTATTGAGCCCAAGTTCAAGCCGCCGCTCGTCTAATTGTCACGCTGCTCCCGGCGCACGATATCTGCCCCCTGCACCATTGCCTGCATTTTCCCAAATGCCACGTCGTGCGGCAGGTATTTCACGCCGCAGTCGGGGGCATCGGTCCGGCCTTGCCGTTCATTTAGACAATTCGGCGCGTACGATCCTCGCGCCTTCGACCATGGCGCACATCTTTCCGTAGGCGATTTCTCGCGGCAGATATTTCAGGCCACAATCAGGAGCAACGATGATGCGCTCGGCCGGCACATGCGGCAACGCGCGCCGGATGCGCGCCGCCACGATCTCGGGTTTCTCGATCGTCATATCGGAGAGGTCGAGCGTGCCGAGGATAATGGTCTTGCCCGGCAGTTTTTCGAGCACGACACAGTCGAGATTGGATTGCGCGGTTTCGATCGAAACTTGCCTGACCGGTGATCCCGCCAGCTCCGGCAGGAATGAATAGCCCTCCGGACGCACATGAATGATGGCGGCGTAGCCGAAACAGATGTGGACCGCCGTCTGTCCGATCACTCCGTCAAGCGCGGCGTTGAGCGCCTTGAGTCCATATTTACGCGCTTTTTCCGGCCGCGCCTGCATATAGGGCTCGTCGATCTGCACGATATCGGCGCCGGCTGCAAACAGATCCTTGATTTCGTCGTTTACCGCGGCGGCGTAGTCGAGCGCCATCTCCTTCTCATCTTTGTAGTAATCGTTCTGCGCTTGCTGCGACATCGTGAACGGGCCGGGCACCGTCATTTTGACCATGCGGTCGGTATTGGCGCGCAGGAATTTTAGATCTTCCACCTCCACCGGATGCCGACGCCGGACTTTGCCGGTAACGCGTGGCACCGGATTGGGATGGCCGGAGCGGTCAAGCGCGGTGCCGGGATTGTCGATGTCGACACCTTCGAGCGCGGTGGCGAAGCGATTGGAATAGCTTTCGCGCCGCATCTCGCCGTCAGTGATGATGTCGAGCCCAGCGCGTTCCTGATCGCGGATCGCAAGCAGGGTCGCATCATCCTGCGCCTGCTTGAGATAGTCCGGTGCAACACGCCAAAGCTCTTTGGCGCGCACACGCGGCGGAAAGCGACTGGCAAGCTTGGCGCGGTCAATCAGCCACTCCGGCTGTGCGTAGGAACCGACGAGGGACGTGGGGAGAAGCTCGGCCATGGGCCTAGTATGGCGACGCAGCCGCCGTTGAGCTAGCCGCCGCGACGCTCATCGCCAGTACGCGAGCGACGTGGGCAGCTTCCCGTTCGCTGCCATCGTGAATCTGGTGCCGGCAAGAGGTGCCGTCGGCCACAATCAGTGCATCAGCTTCCGCCCCGCGCACCGCAGGCAACAGCGACAGTTCGCCCATCTTCCGAGAAACGTCGATGGTCGCGGTGTCGTAGCCAAACGAGCCGGCCATGCCACAACAACTCGATTCTATCGTCTCGACCGAAAGCTTCGGGATCAGCCTGAGCGTGCTCTCGACTGCACCCATCGTGTCGAAGGCCTTCTGATGGCAATGGCCGTGCAGCAGCGCCTTTTTCGGCAACGCCCCGAGCGGCAAGTTCAGGTGGCCCTGCTTATGCTCGCGCGCGATGAATTCCTCGAACAGAAGCGCGTTCGCTGGCAGAGCATCCACCACCTCACCCTTGAATAGAGCCGGCATTTCATCGCGGAAGGTGAACAGGCAACTCGGCTCGAGGCCGACGACCGGTAGCCCGCGTACAACATAAGGCGCAAGTGCATCCAACGTACGTTGCATTTCAAGCCGCGCCTCGTCGACCAGGCCGACCGAGAGAAAAGTGCGACCACAACACAGTGGCCGCTCATCAGGGTTCGCCGGCAGCGGCGCATGGACGCGATAACCGCCGGCCACGAGCACACTTAACGCGTCGTCCAGATTCTCGCGCTCGAAATACCGGTTGAACGTGTCAGCAAATAGCACCACTTCGCGCGCTGTCGCGTTTTGCTCCGCCGTCGTGTAGCGCCAGTCGGAGCGGTCGCGGTACGTGTCCTTGCGCCATTTCGGGAGGCTGCGGCGAGAGGAGAAGCCGGCGACCAATTCCGAAGCTTTACGTAAAATTGCGCTGCGATCACGCATATTGAAAAAATGATGCCAGTGCGCGGCGTAAGGTGCGTAGTGCGGCAGGAAACCAACCAGCTTGTCGTGCAATGGGAGTTCGTACTTCGCGGCCCGCGCGGCCTGCACTTCAATTTTCATACGCGCCATGTCGACGCCCGTCGGGCACTCGCGGCGGCAGGCTTTGCACGATACGCAGAGCTTGAGTGTCTCGGCCATTTCATCGGAGATGAGCGCCGCCCCTCCGAGCTGTCCGGTGATGGCCAATCGCAGTGTATTGGCGCGCCCGCGGGTGACGTCGCGCTCGTCGCGAGTGACACGATAGCTCGGGCACATTACACCGCCGGTCAATTTGCGGCAGGCGCCGTTGTTGTTGCACATCTCGACGGCGCCCTGAAAACCGCCGCCAGCACCAGGATAGGCCGACCAGTCGAGATGCATTTTGATCGATTCGCCGTGATAGCCAGGCGCGTAACGGAACAGGTTGCGGTCGTCGAATTTCGGCGGCCGTACCACCTTGCCGGGATTGTAGAAGCCCTTTGGGTCAAAGCGGTCCTTCACCTCTTCGAAAGCACGCGCGAGCCGTGCGCCGAACATCGGCTCGTTGAATTCCGATCGGACAAGCCCGTCGCCGTGCTCGCCCGAATGCGAACCCTTATATTCGCGCACCATGGCGAATGCCTCTTCGGCGATTTCGCGCATGGCATGCACATCTTTCTCTTGCCGCAGATTCAGGATCGGCCGCACGTGCAGGCAGCCAGAACCGGCATGCGCGTACCAGGTACCGCGGGTGCCATGCTTTTCGAAAATCTCCGTAAGACGCGAGGTATAGTCGGCCAGATGCTCGAGCGGCACCGCACAGTCTTCGACGAAAGAAACCGGTTTCCCCTCCTCCTTCATCGACATCATGATATTGAGGCCTGATGTGCGCACATCCGTAATCGCAGCCTGCAATTCGGGATTGAGCACCTCGACCACGCCGCCCCATTTTGCGCCGCTCTTGTCCCAGCCGAAACCGAGATCGCCCATCAGATCCTTGAGTTGCTGGAGCAGGCGCAGGTTGACTTCGTGGTCGTCCTCGCCAAATTCGACCAGCAGAATTGCCTCCGGCGTCTCGCGCACAAACTTTTCCAACGTCGGCTGGAAAATCGGAATCTGGCGCGCCAGGCCAATCATGGTGCGATCGATCAGCTCGACCGCGATTGGCTTGAGCCGCACGACGTGCTGCGCCGAATTCATCGCCTCACAGAAGCTTCCGAAATGGCAAGCGCCGACCGCGCGGCGCCCGAGCAGCGGCGAAAGCTTCAATTCGATGCGGGTGGAGAAAGCGAGCGTGCCTTCGCC
>JBARNC010000412.1:0-2656 GCA_049802775.1 Pseudolabrys sp.
CGCTGCGCTGGCCAAGGCCGTGAAGAGTGCTGCCGCCGAATGGAAAAAAGGCGAGCAAGCGCCAGTCATGTATCGCACGAACCTGCGCGACGTACCGAAGGTCGACGGCCTCAAGCGCGATGACGGCTGGGTCGATATGCAGGTGCAATTTCTGATCGATAAGAAATCCGCCGGCGCCAACCACGTGGTTGGCTGGACCGTGCTTAAGCCAGGTGCGCGGCATGAAAACCACCGCCACCACAATTGCGACGAGTTTTTCATCGTGCTCAAGGGCAAGGGTATGATCTACACGGATCATGGCGACAAGCCGTCGAGCGAAGGCGACGTTGTCTATTCGCCACGCGGCTGCTGGCACGGCTTCAACAACACGTCGACCGAAGACGTTGTGCTAGTCTGGGGCTGGATGGGTGCCGGTTCGATCGAGGATTCCGGCTACGAAGTGCATCCGGAGAGCCACAAGTGACATTCGCGCTGAGCGATCTCGACAACCCGCTCATCAAAAAAGGCCTGACGGCGCAATTTGCCACGCGCCGCGCGCGCATCGCCGCGGGCGAGAAGTCGCTTGGCTGGAAGGTGGGCCTGGGCGCGCCGGTGGTATTGCAGCGGCTCGGCCTCGCCGCTCCCCTCATCGGGTTTCTGATGCAGCGCGCGCTCGTGCTCGCCGGCGGCGCGGTGTCGTTTCAGGGCTGGACCAAGCCCGTCGCGGAGCCGGAAGTTTGCGTTCGCATGGCGACTGACCTCGCAAGCGGCGCAACGCCCGAAGCGACCGCAGCGGCAATCAAGGAGATCTTGCCGGCGATCGAGCTTGCAGATTTCGAACCATTTCCCACGTCGAACAATCTCGACGCTGTGCTCGAAGGCGACATTTATCAGCGCCACATTATTCTATGCGGCAATACGCGGCCAGGCGCCAGCCTCAACGAACTTGTTTCGCGCGTGATGCGGCGTAGCACGGAAATGGCGCGCACGACCGATCTGGAAGCTATGACCGGCAATCTGCTCGATATCGTCGCGCATGTCGCCAATGTGGTCGATTCATTTGGCGAGCGCCTGAGCGCGGGCGATGTCATCATCACTGGGTCGATTACACCGCCAATCATCATCGATCCGGACGAGGTCGAATTGATTCACGCTATCGAACCGATTGGCGAGGTGTCAGTGCGATTTTCGGAGTAAGTGAACCGCTACGACAAGCGGCGTCGCCAGATCATTACTTTCGACTGACTCCGACAGGTCCGCTAGCTTTTCACCCCTGCGTCTGCGATCGACATAGCTTGCCGCTTGTCCCGAAGGGAACAATCTTGTTGTCGATGTCATGCCCAATGTCAGCGCGTCCCAACCATGGAATCCCGGACCTCCGGCACCAGTAACGGGCAATCTCTTCTTCGTTCATTCCGAATTCGGGTTCGTTCGGGGTGATGCCACTGCAACGGCCAAGCATGACGCCCGACACCCGCCTGATTTCGGCGTTACTGGTAATATGAAATAGCGACCTATCAATCCTGTACATTGCCTCCCCCACCTCTTCCAACATGAGCACATGTCCGTCGAGGTTAGGTTGCAGCGGCGTACCAAGTAACTGGCTAAGGACCGTCATGTTAAATGCTGCTGTCATCTTCACATGGCTTACCGTGGGCTCCAACGCCTCTGGCGACCGATCGACCATCCAGGCGAGCGCTCGCCTAACCGCTGCGTTTCCTCCGTCTCGAAGGATGTCCTGCGCCACGGGACCATGCGCTACGGTCTCGAATCCAGCCTGGTACAAGGCACCGAGCAGTACACCGGCATCACTGTAGCCCACGTAAGCTTTTCGTCTGGACGGCTCCGTCAACCTACACATAACCGCTTCCACCACGCGGCAGGAACCGTAACCGCCACGCGCGAACCACACCGCGTCATAGCTCTCGTCGTTAGCGATGTCGAGGAAGGCCTGTGCGCGCGTTTCGTCATCGCCAGCGAAATGTCCGTGCGAAGCGAAGCACTGCGGGTGGAAAACGACCTCCGGCGTCCTGTCCGGGTACAGCGATCTGGCCAACGTCGGCACTCTCTCAGCAACTTCGGGAGACATGCGCGAAGCCGGCGCGACTACGCCGATCCTGCACCTCTCTTTGCTCATCCAAGCGCCCAGCCTGTATTGCACCTCATCGGCTACCCTTCTAGATTTCGCCAATGTCCCAACTCGGAGATTACTTTTTTTGCGGCGTCGGCGGTAGTGGCATGACCCCGCTCGCTTTGATCATCCAAGCCAGGGGTGGACTGGTTGAGGGTTCTGACCGGGCGCTCGACCAGGGGCGCAATGCCGAAAGATTTGATTTTCTGCGTGCACGTGGTGTGCTGCTCCATCCTCAGGATGGCAGTGGTGTTATCCGGGCCAGTCAGATCTTGGTGACCTCCGCTGCTGTTGAGGAGACGGTCCCCGACGTGCAAGCCGCGCGTCGTATTGGTGCCGCCGTCACCACTCGCGCGAGGCTTCTCGCCGAGCTCTTCAACTCTGCCGCCTTAGGCGTCGGTGTCGCCGGCACGAGCGGTAAGTCCACCACGGTCGGCATGCTCGGCTGGATTCTGCACCGCGCTGGAAAGAGACCAACGATCGTGAATGGCGCGGATATGAAGAACTTCATTGATGTGGGCTCACCTTTTGCCAGCGCCAGGATCG
>JBARNC010000413.1:0-2130 GCA_049802775.1 Pseudolabrys sp.
CGCGGCGGGGTCAGGACGCCTGATGAACGCTAATCTCCGCAATTTCGCCCTTTGGGTGATCATCGTCCTGTTGCTGCTGGCGCTGTTCACGCTGTTCCAGAACCCGGGCCAGCGCACGACCGCGCAAGACATATCTTTTTCGCAACTGTTGACCGAGGTTGATCAGGGCCGCGTACGCGACGTGGTGATCCAGGGTCCCGATATCCACGGTACCTTCGCGAACGGCACCAGCTTCCAGACCTATGCGCCGAGCGATCCTGGTCTGGTGCAGAAGCTTTATTCCAAAGGCGTGGCGATCACCGCGCGGCCGCCGCAGGACAATGTCCCGTGGTTTGTCTCGCTGTTGGTATCGTGGCTGCCGTTCATTGCGCTGATCGGCGTTTGGATCTTCCTGTCGCGCCAGATGCAGGGCGCCGGCGGCAAGGCGCTCGGCTTTGGCAAGTCACGTGCGAAACTTTTGGCCGAAGCGCATGGCCGCGTCACGTTTGAAGACGTCGCGGGCGTCGATGAGGCCAAGCAGGATTTGCAGGAGATCGTCGAATTTCTGCGCGACCCCGGTAAATTCCAACGCCTGGGCGGACGCATTCCGCGCGGCGTATTGCTGGTCGGCCCGCCCGGTACCGGCAAGACGCTGATCGCGCGCGCGGTCGCCGGCGAAGCCAATGTGCCGTTCTTCACCATTTCCGGATCCGACTTCGTCGAGATGTTCGTCGGCGTCGGCGCGAGCCGCGTGCGCGACATGTTCGAGCAAGCCAAGAAGAACGCGCCTTGCATCATCTTCATCGACGAAATCGACGCGGTCGGCCGCCATCGCGGCGCCGGCCTCGGCGGCGGCAATGACGAGCGCGAGCAAACGCTCAACCAGTTGCTGGTCGAGATGGACGGCTTTGAAGCCAATGAAGGCATCATTCTGATCGCTGCCACCAACCGGCCCGACGTGCTCGATCCGGCGCTGCTGCGACCCGGCCGTTTCGACCGCCAGGTTGTCGTTCCGAACCCCGACGTTGTCGGCCGCGAAAATATCCTGAAGGTTCACGTCAAGAAAGTGCCGCTGGCGCCCGACGTGAACTTGAAGACCACCGCGCGCGGCACGCCCGGCTTCTCCGGCGCCGACCTTGCGAACCTCGTCAACGAAGCCGCGCTGATGGCGGCGCGGCGCAACAAGCGCATGGTGACCCAGTCCGAGTTCGAGGATGCCAAGGACAAGGTGATGATGGGCGCCGAGCGCAAGTCGCTCGTGATGACCGACGAAGAAAAGATGCTGACTGCCTATCACGAGGGCGGCCACGCCATCGTCGCGCTCAATGTCATAGCCACCGATCCGGTGCACAAGGCCACCATCATCCCGCGCGGCCGTGCGCTCGGCATGGTCATGCAATTGCCGGAACGCGACAAGCTGTCTATGAGCCGCGAGCAGATGACCTCGCGCCTCGCCATCATGATGGGCGGACGCGTCGCCGAGGAAATGGTGTTCGGCAAGGAGAAAGTAACCTCTGGTGCCGCCTCAGACATTGAGCAGGCCACCAAGCTTGCGCGCATGATGGTGACGCGCTGGGGCCTGTCCGACGAGCTTGGCACGGTTGCTTACGGCGAGAATCAGGATGAAGTCTTCCTCGGCTATCAGGTGTCGCGCCAGCAGAACATTTCGGAGGAAACCTCGCGCAAGATCGATGGCGAGATCCGCCGGCTCGTCGAAGCAGGCTATGCCGAGGCGACACAGATTCTGAGCGAGAAACGCTCCGATCTCGAAGTTCTGGCCAAAGGCCTGCTCGAGTTCGAGACACTGACCGGCGATGAAATCACCGACCTGCTTGCGGGCAAGCGCCCCGTGCGCGAGTCGGTAATCGAGCCGACCACGCCGCGTTCCTCTGCGGTGCCGCCAGCCGGCAAGCCGCGCCCGCGGCCCGAGCCGCCGACAGGTGAAGTTGCTCCACAGCCGCAGGGCTGAAATCTGAAGCATTGACGCGCCAGTACGCCCCGTATGGGGCACGTGTTATGATCGAAATATATGGCGCTCGCGGTTCTGCTTGGTGTCCGCGCTGACCGGCCTTTCGCAAAGCGTCGTCGGGTTGAGAAGCTCCGCCGCAAGCCTTTACGCGCTGTCGCTCGTGGCGCTGGCCGCGGTGTGGG
>JBARNC010000414.1:0-2386 GCA_049802775.1 Pseudolabrys sp.
CTCCGCCGCCTGGCTCGAGGATCATCTCGCGGACCCCGATCTTCGCATTATCGAGGTTTGCTCCGTCCGCGACGATAAGATCTATCGCGAGGGGCATATTCCGGGCGCGATGTGGGTCTACTGGAAATCGGCGTGCTGGCATGAAACCGATCGCGATTTCATCACGCCCGCCGCGTTGGCGAAGATGCTCGGCGGCATGGGCATCGGCCCGCAGTCGACCGTGGTGCTGTACGGCGATCCCGTTCAATATGGCAGTTACGCCTTCTGGGCGTTCACCATGGCGGGGCATGCGAAGCTGCGGCTGCTCGATGGTGGACGCCGGAAATGGGTCATGGAGGGGCGGCCGCTGTCGCAGACTGTGCCGCACTTTCCCGCCATTGCCTATCCGGCACCGGAGGGAACGTCGTCGATGCGGGTCGGCCGCCGCGATGTGCGCGACAAGCTGGGGCAGCCTCGGCGGCTGTTGCTCGACTTCCGTTCGCCGGAGGAATACTCGGGAAAACGCGTATCCGATTATTCTTTCCAAGTCGATCACGGCGCCGAACGAACCGGACGTATCCCCGGCGCCGTCCATCTGTATTTCAAGAAGTTGCTAAGGACGATTCGTTCAAGTCACCCGATCAGCTTCGCGTCGTACTTGCCGCGGCCGGCGTTATTCCGGAAAAATTTGACGACGTTGTCTGCTATTGCCGGCTGAGTCATCGCGCGACCATCGGCTGGATTGCACTGAGTCAAATTCTCGCCCACACGAACGTCAAGATCTACGACGGCTCGTGGACCGAATGGGGCAGCATTGTCGGCTACCCTATCGAGAAGTAGTGAGCCTGCCCCAACTTGCCTGCTGTTTTCCGGAAAGTCTGACCTCTCGACGAATAAATCGTGCGATGTCCACTATTGGCACAAAGCGAACATCACGTTCGCCGCACAGAATGTCTGCTTTCGGGGGTAAAGCGGACATGCCTTTGTGCGCGGACATCGGTCGCCCCATTCGTTATGGAACTCGAACCAGCGGCGCATGTTATTGGGGGCATGCGGGCAACGTTGTTCCACAATCCCACGGCCGGACATAAAGCGACCAAGGACGATATCCTGGCCGCAATGAAGCTGGCGGACTTCGACGTCCGTTACGTCTCGGTCAAGGATGACAGTCTTGAGGAGGCGTTCGAAAAAAAGGCCGACCTCCTGGTCGTCGCGGGCGGCGACGGCACCATCGCCGAGGTCCTTACCAGGCTGCCCGACCGTGCGATGCCCGTGGCCTTGCTACCGCTTGGCACCGCCAACAACATCGCGCGCTCGCTTGGCATCGCGGGCACGCCGCAGGAATTGGTCGAGACCTGGAAGATCGACAATACCCACCCGCTCGATGTCGGCACGGTGAAGGCATCGTGGGGCACCTCGCGATTTCTGGAGGGATTCGGGGTTGGCGTGTTCGCCGAATTCCTCAAGGCGGCGCACAAGGGCGAGAAAGCCAAAGGCGCCGACAATCTTCGCAAGGGCCGCGCCTTGCTCGAAAAGCAGGTCAAGGGCGCGAAGCCGATCGAGCTTTCCATCAAGATCGACGGCAAGACATTCAATGGCGAGTTTCTCGGCGTCGAGGTCATGAATGTGCCCTTCACTGGGCCCGGCCTGCCGCTGGCGACCAAAGCGCAGGTCGCTGACGGATTGCTCGACGTCGTTTGTTTCGATGCGGCGCGCCGCCGTGATTTCGAACAGTGGCTCGATGCGCCGCAGGATGCGCAGGCGCCGGTCACCGCGCGGCAGGGAAAAACCATCGAGCTTGTCTGGGCCGATACCGCCAATCGTCTTGACGATGAATCTTACGGCAATCGAGACAAGAAGCAGGTCGCCGAAATTGCCTGCGAGAAGGACAAGCTTAAGGTCCTCATTCCCGTGAAGCATCCCTCGCAAAAGGCCGTTGGGAAATGACAGAAGCCGCTGAAGACATCGACGTTTCTGCGCTGGAGGAAATTGAGCGGATAGCGGTCGAGCTCGCAACGCTGGCCGGTGCCGAACTCTAGGCTGCGCTCGGAAGCATGTCTCACCATTCCGCCGGCAGTACTTGTCCGTGCCGATAAAGTGATCGAATAGGGCTGCCGATGTCCGCTATTGGCACAAAGCGGACATACTGAGTTGCACCGCACAGTCAGCTATTGGGGGTAAAGCGGACATGCCTTTTTGCACCGCAAATGTCTGCTTTTGACCCGAAGCGGACATCGGCCAGCAACTCATGTTGCGCAGGGGCGAGTTTGCTCAACGTAAAACGTAAGATGAAAATCGTTATTGGTTGATGCAGGTGCCGATATAGGTGTTGCGTTCGCCTGCAGCCTGCCCATAAACGCCGGCTTGATGGGCGCAGCGTGCCGCACGATCCTGATAGGTCTCGGCG
>JBARNC010000415.1:0-4498 GCA_049802775.1 Pseudolabrys sp.
CCCCTGGCCTGCAGGCCAACTCAAAGAGATTCGCCGTGGGAGTCAAAGAGGCTGCGCATGACGTTTCGGCAAAGGGGCAGGTAGCTCAAGACAGCCTGTTACCTGTGGCGTTACTTTTTATTTTTGAGCCGAACGGCAAAAGTGTAAGTTCTTTATTTTACTGGCGGTCCCGAGAGGAGTCGAACCTCCGACCTTCGGTTTAGGAAACCGCTGCTCTATCCTGCTGAGCTACGGGACCATGCCATCGAAACTACAACACAATCAGTTTTCTGCGATTTCGTAAAATGTCTGATTGCTACCCTTTTGCTACCCTTTCGCCTTGCGATGCTTGTTTATGGCCGCACGCAAGGCCACGTCAACACGACTAGCCGCATCGGTCTGCATCCCCGGCATCACATGGCTGTACAGATCAAGCGTGGTGCCGAATTCGCATGCCCAAGGCGCTCCTGCGCGATCTTAGGGTGGACACCGCTTGCGAGCAGTTGGGTCGCATGAGTGTGGCGCAAATCGTGGAACGGTGATTTGACCCCATCGGAAGCGGCCGAGTTATCCAAAGTCATTGAAGCCTACGTCCGCGCTTTGGAGGCATCTGACCTTGAGGCGCGAATAGCGAAGCTCGAAGAGTCACGACCGTTACCACAAGACTAGGGACCAGGATTGCCAAGCTAGAGCAGAGCACTTTTCCGCGCCGAATTCGCTATTTATTGCGCGACGATGAGCAGCCCAACGCCAACGAAATAGCGCGGGGGCAAAAGTTCGTTCGTGCACCAGGCAATGTGCGAACAGTGAAGAGTGGCACAAACGGTTTGCGCCAAACGGTTAGTCAATGTCCGCTTTCAGATAGAAGCGGACAAAAATGGTTTTCGGCCCGCGATGGTTTGTCCGTTTATGCCCCGAAGCGGACACGCCCCTCGCACGCGTGACCCCAGGCTATACCGCAGCACTCTCCTGCATCTTTTGGATCTTTTGGTGGAGGTAGTGATACGGTCTCGTCGTATACAGATTTGATGAGCGAGTGTTCCGACAGGTATCTGTGGTATTGCGTTACGACTGCCTTCGCTTCGCTTAGCGTAGCGAGCCTCCATTGAATCTCAAGATTTTCATTTCCAGTGATAGTTTCGACAATCCTTCGTTCTTCTACGAGCAACTTGAATTCACTAGGGTGATTGTAGTCTCCGAGGTCACCGTTAAGGTGGGTAGCGAAGTCGATGCGTCCGGTAGGAACCTAATCCCGCTTTACCACACCTTGGGAAGGTAATTTTTTCCAGCGTTTCCAACTTTCGGGATTTGTCATGTACGTCAGCACTTGAGACATTTCTTTATTCCTTTCTCCGCCACGGGAGCTAACCCGCATTGTGCCCGGCGTAAGCAGAACCCCAATTTAATCGTACCGATCAATTCCGTCTGACATCAACCTTACCAAAGCACCGCGGTTGGAACTTGGACTCGGGAAAGTTCCGTTTGTGGTGGTGACGAGATGCCGAGTGGTGGTGACGAGATGCCGATATGTGCGCTTCTGACACAAAGCGGACATCGAAGATCTCGCGGCGAATGTCCCCTATTGGGGGTAAAGCGGACATCAGTCGGACGCTCAACGAACTACCTCGCTTTATTGAGAAAGGGCTTCCAGGCGAGCGCCTCACGGTTGGCCTCATCAAAATGCCCATCCTCTAAAAGCCTTCCGATAAATCTCAAATATTCACAAAGGAACGACGCATCCGACAATTGGTACACGCGTTCGCCGGGCACCCACAAACCGAATTTCTTGGCGGAGATAAATGCAGACGCGATGTCAGGTCTAAGATCGCGTACATTGTTCGGCCATTCTGACCGGGCTCCTGCAGTCCGAATTTTGATGATGTCTGAAAGACTGCGAAATTTAGAACCGAGGCTTCGGAGCTCCGAGGCTTTGTTTTCATCTGACTTCCGCGCTAACCAATCTAATGAAATGCCAATTACGATTCCGGTCAAAAAAACCAATGCAAATTTAAACCAAAGCTGCTGGCCCAGGGCGATGAGGTTAGTAAAAACGGTCGTGGCTATAGCGTTTGGATTCGAGAAGAAATTTTCCTTCAACCATTTCTCGAGGATGGTGGCGATGAGGGGGATCAGCAGGAGACCCCAAACCCCAATCAGAATCGGTTTAAGTCTCTTCGTCTTCATCGAGGAATAATATCAGGAAACGCTGGCTCAATTTTTTGGAACCAAATTACTCGATTGGCCATCGGTCAGGGGCTTAAAACTAGCCTCGTGACTGTTGTTAGCGCCGGATTGGTTTGCGGGGTTGTGGCAGGACTATGTTGGCTATCCTCCCCCAGGTGGCAGGTAACAATAGACATCACCACCATTGCCGATGAAGATAATGCCGTGTCCGGTCGGATTGCCACGGTCCCATTTGATCTTGGTATTGGGAACTGCAACACGCTTTCCGTTCTCTGCGGCGACCTTGGCTGGCGCGCTCGCCGTTGCGGCGGTAGCAAGTTCAGCTTACGGCCAGTATTACTATGGCCACGGGTTACGTCTACGCGTATGAGCCAAGCTATGCTTACGTAGCGCCCGCCTATACTTATGCGGCCCCAGTATACGGCTACGTCTACGCGCCGTCGCCCGTATGTTGGAATAGTGCCTCTGACTCGCGTAACTTCGGCCATTAGGGATCATGTGCGTACGGAACTATCGACACCGATGCGGAAACTCTTGGACAGGCGCCGCCTAACAGGCGCTTAGTTCGTTGAGATGGAGCATCGGTGCGTTAAAGGGCAGCCGCGCGGCTGCCCTTTAATATTTGCGATTTATTCTTTCATAGTGATCTGAATTGCTCTGTCGTCGTCATACCAACGGGCGCCGACCGCCACGGCCCATTCTGGGGCGTTAAACGTCCGCTTCGAGCCAATAGCAGGACATTCCGCCATGCACTCGCCGTCGTACGCGCGCCCGATTGGCGTGTTGGGATGTTGAGGCCGAGCATCCTACGGAACCTATGGCTGGGCTGAATGTTTTCACTCAAATGATGATCGAAGCGATCATGTTTGTAGGCATTGGCCTACTGTTGGGGTGCCTCATCGCGGTGGCCGTCACGCCGCTGGTCCACAACCGCGCAGTACGGCTGACCACAAGGCGCCTTGAAACAGCCCTCCCGCAATCGATGGAGGAGATCCAAGCCGGTAAAGACCTGCTGCGCGCGGAATTCGCGATGTATGCGCGGCGCCTAGAGCTAATCAACGAGTGGCAGAAAAATAAAATCACCAGCCAACTAGTCGAACAGAGCAAAAAGAGCGATGTCATCAACTGGCTCAAGAGAGACCGCGATAGGCTGCGGATGCAAGTCGAGGCGCTCAAACAGCAGCTTGCCGCCACTCTCGGCCATGCAGGCAGGGCTAAAGTCCGTGCCGACTCCATTGTACCCCAATTTCCCCGCCCGCAGCCTTTGGCCCGCAAAGTTTTGCACTGAGAGGCATAGACCAGACCCGCTCGCCCCGTCCAATGTCCGCTTTTGGGGGTAAAGCGGACATCGCGCGGACCCGTCGCCATGTTCGCTAATGACCCAAAGCGGACATCGCAAGAAAAGGCACCGTCGCTCCGGGCGGGAAGAAATCGGAGCGCTGACGGGCGGGAGTGGCCCCGCTCACCTTCGCAGATGATGAATTCGTTTTGATGGAGATCGACGGGCAGCACTCGAAGCACGGGGTTTTGTCGGGGCCGGACGGGTTTAGCTGACCTGTCCCTGCGCGGCGCTAACGATGTCCAGGATACGACGTGCTTCGTCCGGGCCATGCTCATGGGCAATAAGCAAAGCAGCCGCGCCGATCACAAGCTTCGCGACCTCAACCGCCGCGTCGGCTCCGTCGCGGAGATAAACCGCCTTGAAGATCGCAACAGCCTCGTCGGCAGGCTTAAAGCGCTCGTCGACCATGCGCCAGAATCGTCTGAGTCGCCCGGCAGTGTCCACACTGAAAGCTGATTTGGGGATTCCACGTCTTGTACATACACCGGCGGCGAATTGACCCAACTAACGGCCACGGTCTAACCCACATGCCGCGAGGCAATCCTTTGAAGTTCTGCTGCGCGCTCGCCGCCGACGTAATCGAATAGCCTCACGTACTCGTGGCTGGCCATCCTGTATTGCCTAATGACTTCGTGATTTTTTGTGTGATTTTTTGAGCTTCATCTGCCAGTTTACGACCGTCGTCGGCGGCCATTTTCATCCGCTCCGAAACGCATTTCGAGTACGTTTCCAGCGCTTCGGGAACGGTGCGTGTCGCGGTCAGCTTTGACGCTAGATCAGACCACAGCGCGACTTCCGACTGCACGCGAGCAAGCAAGCGCGGCTGGCCTCCTCAAATGACGCCAGAAGGTCTTTTTGCAACTTCGGTTCGCTCCTGCCCCCAATTGCGGAACGACTGCGTGTCAGCTTTGCCGGCTGTTGTCGTTTCCTTGGCCATAACGCGGTATCTCCCTTGTTACTCACTTTATTCACGGCAAGATGCTATCTTGTTCA
>JBARNC010000416.1:0-2561 GCA_049802775.1 Pseudolabrys sp.
CACTCGTCATCAATTCTGAGAACTAGGGAACAGTCATGAGCACACTAACACCGGCGCGCACCTACAACCAAAACCACATTCCCCGCAAATACACGTCGGGCAAACGCCGCCTGAGCATCTACTGGACGTGGAGTTACCCATGGGAATCCCAGCGCGACCCCGCGGCGATGGAAAACCGCTTCTCAACGATGACCGAAGTCCGCAACGTCCTGTGGCCGGCCTACGAGACGCCGGAGTGGAGCGCAGCACAATTTCTACAAGGGATTGCGGGTACGCTGGAGCTTTTCCACCGTTCCACACTCAGCTTCCAGCAGATTGCCGGCGAGGCCACCGGCCATCCGGTCGCCGTATTCCAGCGCATTGACCAGGCGGGTTTCAAGCTACCAATTGACGAAAGGGTTCTCGCAGATACCGACACGCTCATGGTGTTTGGACTCGACCACCTTCTTTCCGAGCAGGAAGCCGCGGCAGAGGAAGTCGCGGCCATCCGCGAGTGGCTCAAGCGCGAAGGTACCTGTCTGCTGCTCGCGCCGCACCACGATGTCGGTTTCGCCGACGACCTCAAGCAGCGCCAGATGGAATACCTCCACCACGGTGACGCACTCGTGCCGCGCCAGCAACGCTTCGGGCAATACACCCGTTCGCTGATGAAGGCTCTCGACGTCCCGGTGCATAATCGGTGGGGTCTCCGGCCAGCACTCGCCAAAGGCACGAAGGAGATCGCGCCGCTTACGGCCTTTCGGGACATAGACAAGCTGGATCTGCTCAAAAATGTCCCTACACTCAATTTCCATCCACACCTGCCACACTATGAGCTGACCACCAAGGACACCAAGTCAGTGCATTTGCTGGCGCGGCAGCCCATTGATCCCGACCGCCCGCATCCCTTCACCGAAGCCGGCAACACGGAGTTCAATTGCCTGCTCTGGATGCCGCCAAATCAGCAGCGCGCCGGCGACATCGTGCTCGTGGACTCGACGAATTTCACCACCCTGTTCGGCGGCACTGATAGTCTGGCGAACTTCTGGCGGAATCTCGCACTGATGAAATAAGTGCCGCCGGCTCAAGCCCAATCGCATTGACCGCGTACGCGTCTCCATATGGGAGGGACAGCCATGCTGATGGATCTGTTGAGCAAAGCGGTCACTCCGGCCATGCTTTGTTTTGTGGTTTCAAGCATGCTGGCAATGGGTTTGGGGCTCACCATCCGGCAGATCATTGAACCGCTGCGCAATGCCCGTCTGGTCTTGCTTGCGCTGTTGGCCAATTTCGTCTTGATGCCCCTTGGCGCCATCGCCCTGGCGAAGGTGCTCTGGCTCGATAACTCCTTTGGAATTGGACTGTTGGTGCTCGGGTGCGCGGCCGGCGCACCGTTCTTGCCGAAGCTCGCCGAACTTGCCAAGGGCAACCTCGCATTTTCCGTTGGCGCGATGGTGCTTCTGATGGTCATCACAGTCGGTTACCTGCCTATCGTCATGCCTCTATTGCTGCCGGGAGTTACCGTTGATCCATGGAATATTGCTCGCTCCCTCGTCCTGCTGATGCTGCTCCCACTCGCAGCCGGGCTTGCCCTGAAGGTGCGTTACGAAGACTTGGCCCGTCGGGTGAAGCCCGTGCTCGATTGGATTTCCAACGTCAGCCTCATCCTGCTGGTATTGTTCATCACCGCAGCGAACATCGACAAGGTTCTACAAGTCTTTGGCACACGAGGAATCCTTGCGGGACTTCTATTTATCGCCCTGGGCTTTGGGATTGGTTGGTTGCTGGGCGGACCTGATGGCAACACGCGACGGGTCCTGGCGCTTGGTACTGGCCAGCGCAACATTGCCGCTGCACTTGTGGTCGCAAGTCAAAGTTTCAGCGACCCAAAGGTAATCGTCATGGTAATCGTCGTCGCGATTGTCGGATTGATCATCCTCATGCCGCTTTCTCGTGCGTTGGCCAACCATTGAGCCGATACGGCATGTTAGACTATGGCTTTGCCCTGCATGATCCATGGGGAATAGCGTAAGAATTCAAGCTCCAGCCTTTGTCATAAAATGTCTGGGGGCTTGGCGGCTGCGTTGAGCCTTGCAGTGCCAGCGACCATGCTCACCGCACAATGACATCTATTGGCACTTAGCGGACAATTCGGCCGCACTCACGTTTGTTTTGCACTGCGAATGTCCGCATTTGGGGGTAAAGCGGACATCGAGATTTGAAGCCGTCATGTCCGTTTATGACCCAAAGCTATTCGCCAAGCTATTCAATGCGGACGGGGTTTTCGACAAAGACGGTCGTTAGTATTGCCACTGCCATTTTCCGCCTGAGGGCGTAGGCGCTACCCCTGTAACGACGATACTCGTCTCGCGCATATGCTCTTTGACGAGCGCGAATAGGATGGCAGCGTTTTGTGGATGCAGTCGGATGCAGCCGTGCGATGCCGGGCGGCCCAGATGAGCGATTTCGTAACTGCCGTGAATGGCGTAACCGCCATTGAAAAAAATAGAATACGGCATCGGCGACCAATCGTATTTGCGAGAAAACCATTTTCGCGCCAGCCACTCGGGGCGATAGCTTCC
>JBARNC010000417.1:0-2407 GCA_049802775.1 Pseudolabrys sp.
TTCATGGCCTGCGCATCGGCGCAAGTCGAGACCACAAATGTCGGAGACGTCCGCGCCGTGTTTTCGGTCCAAGGGCCGGGGACGCTCGACGCACTGCGCGGGCTTGGCAAAGTCGAGACGCTAGCGAGCCTCTCGTACTTCCATTTTGCGCAGACAGAGCTTGCTGGAGCCTCCTGTACAGTCGGACGATTGGGTTACACAGGCGAGGCCGGCTTCGAAATCAGTCTCCCGCGCAGTGAGGGACCGCATGTCTGGCGAGAATTGTCCCGGTACTCTCGGCCAGCGGGCTTTATCGCCGCGGATATGTTGCGCATTGAAGCTGGATTTGTCCTGTTCACCAATGAGTTCAGTCTGCCGGTATCTCCGGCGGAAGCAGGTCTCCGGCAATTTCACTTTGAGCGGGAGGCACCAAAGGACGCGCTCAGGTTGGTGTCCTTTCGCGCCGATGCGGATCGCCTTTCGTTGCCGTGGAAACGGGAGGGCTCTCTTGACCGCCCTGCAGAGCCGGGAATCATTGCGATCACCTCCGCATGCAACAGCGTTGTCGCAAATGGGGTGCTCGGTCTGGGATTTGTCACCGGATCGACAGCAGACGAGGCTACATTGCACGATCCGTCCGGCCAATTCCGCGAAATCCAGCAAACGCCGCTGCCGTTCTACGACACGCAAAAGCGCCGTCCCCGACAGCCTTGGCGGTAGCTAGAGATGAAAACAAGTCTCATAGCCAAGGGCAAATATACAATAGCTGGCGCGTATTTGACTAGCCGCATACCAAAGCGCCCCATGCCCGCGCACGAAATGCAAAGAAAGGCAAGCGTTTCACGGCACTTCCAAAGTCCCATGTGATCAATCGGCTTTTAAGAGGAACACGTCATGGCTGACGCGCCGGCGAGAAGAAAAGTCACCATTCCTATGCTGATGACGAAGATGAAGAAAGGCGAGCCGATTACGCAGCTCGCCGCCTATGACTATCGGACCGCGGTAATCGCCGATCGTCTCGGCATGGACATCCTCTGCGTTTCCGACACCGGCGGCATGATTCTGTTCGGCCACAAGAGTACGGTCTCGGTCAGCTTTGATGAAGTGATGATGATGTCGAAAGCGATCGACCGCGGCTCAAAATACGGTTTGCGCATGGTCGACATGCCGTACTGGAGTTTCCACGTTTCCAAAGAACAGGCCGTTGAGAACGCCGGCCGTTTTGTACACGAGGCCAACGCTGAAGTGATGAAGTGCGAAGGCAACAGGTACCACGCCCCGAATATCGAAGCGATAGTCCGCGCCGGCATTCCGGTACAGGGTCATATCGGCATCACGCCGATGCGCATGCCGCAGCTCGGTGGCTTTGTTGCGCAAGGCAAATCAGCCAAGCGCGCGAAGGAAATGGTCGAAGATGCCAAAGCGATGGTCGACGCCGGGTGTTTCTCCATTCTATGCGAAGTGACGACGTCGGAGGTCGCCGAATATTTGGCGCAGACCTTGCCAGTCCCGGTGATCAGCCTCGGCGCGGGCAATTGTGCGCACGGCGTGCACATCATATCTTCCGATCTCTTCCATCTGTGGGAAGAGCACGTGCCGCGTCATTCGCGAATTTACACAGACCTCATCCCAATTATGGAGGACGTGATCTCGCGTTACATGAAGGATGTCGTGAACCGCACCTATCCGGCGGAAAAAGAAACCGTCTTTATGACGCCCGAAGAAGCGCTTGCATTCGCGCAAGAGATGAAGTGGGAGCGCAAGATCGATGAGCTGCGCTCCGCGAAGAAGAAATCCGCATGACGGCCTGACGCGGCGACCCAGTTGCCGCGCCGACCTCTACAACAATTTCGGCGGACGCGTGGGTGTCATCGGAAGGTGACAGGTGGACGTTTTCAAACAGCGCATACGAGCGGAATTATCCATTGCAACTTTATCTGCCAATCGCAGACCTGTCGGTAAATATCTTCCTCCTTTTGGCGATGGGGTTGGCAGTCGGCTTCGTGTCTGGCATGTTCGGCGTCGGCGGCGGCTTCCTGATGACGCCGTTCCTGATCTTTATTGGAATTTCGCCAGGCGTGGCGGTCGCCAGCGTCGCAAGCCATATAACGGCGTCCTCATTTTCCGGCGCGCTGAGCTATTGGCGGCGCCGCGCCGTCGACATCCAAATGGCGCTCATATTGCTCTCAGGCGGCTCGCTTGGGACGTTGAGCGGCGTTTGGATCTTCACCACGCTGCGCGCCCTCGGCCAGCTCGACTTGCTGATTGGGTTCTCGTATCTGATCATGCTCACCACTGTCGGCGGCCTCATGTTGATCGAAAGCGTACGCGCGATCGTGCGCGTGCGGCAGCAGAAGCCCATTCTGTTGCGGCGCCCGGGCGCGCACACTTGGATGCACGGACTCCCCGTCAAGATGCGTTTCAAGCG
>JBARNC010000418.1:0-14388 GCA_049802775.1 Pseudolabrys sp.
CGGGCATGCTGATCGCACGCGGCCGTCTGAAACATCAATATCCGCATAGCTGGCGTTCGAAGAAGCCGATCATCTTCCGCAACACACCGCAGTGGTTCATTGCGATGGATAAAGACATCGCGAAGAAAGGCGACACGCTGCGCCATCGCGCGTTGTCGGCCATCAAGGTCACTCGCTGGGTGCCGGAGCAGGGCGAGAACCGGATCACCGGCATGATCGAGAGCCGGCCCGACTGGGTGATTTCGCGCCAGCGCGCCTGGGGCGTGCCGATCGCGGTGTTCGTCAAGGAAAAGCCGGATGGCTCCGTCGATATCCTGCAAGATCCAGATGTCGAATTGCGCATCGTCGAAGCCTTCGAGAAAGAGGGCGCCGATGCCTGGTACAAGCCGGGCGCGCGCGAGCGCTTCCTGGGCAAGCTCGCCAACGATAGCTGGAAAAAGGTCGACGACATTCTCGACGTCTGGTTCGATTCCGGCTCGACGCACGCCTTCGTGCTGGAGGACCCGCGGCATTTCCCGACGCTTGCCGGCATCAAGCGTAAGATGGATGGCGGCAAAGATACCGTGATGTATCTCGAAGGCAGTGACCAGCACCGCGGCTGGTTCCATTCATCGCTCTTGGAAAGCTGCGGCACGCGCGGGCGCGCGCCCTTTGACGTGGTGCTTACCCACGGCTTCGTGCTTGACGAGGAAGGTCGCAAGATGTCGAAGTCGCTTGGCAACGTCACGGCGCCGCAGGACGTGATCAAGCAATCGGGCGCCGACATTCTTCGCATGTGGGTCTGTGCGTCCGACTATGCCGACGACCTGCGCATCGGCCCGGAAATTCTCAAGACCACGGTCGAGACCTATCGCAAGTTGCGTAACACCGTACGCTGGATGCTCGGCAGCCTCGCGCATTTTCACGAGGATGATCGCGTCAAGTTCGACAAAATGCCGGAGCTGGAGCGGCTGATGCTGCACCGGCTGTTTGAACTCGGCGCGCTGGTGCGCGAGGCTTACGCCGACTTCGACTACAAGCGTATCTTTGCGGCGTTATCGAGCTTCATGACCTCGGATTTGTCGGCGTTCTATTTCGACATCCGCAAGGACATTCTCTATTGCGATCCATTCTCGTCGGTGAAACGCAAGGCCTGCCTGACCGTGCTCGATCATTTGTTCCGCTGCACGGTCACCTGGCTTGCACCGATGCTTTGCTTTACTGCAGAAGAGTCATGGCTCTCCCGCTATGGCGAGGCTGCAAAATCTGTGCACCTCGAAATATTTCCAGAGGCGCCGGTCTCCTGGCGCGACGAAAAGCTAGCGGAGAAGTGGCGCAAGATTCGCATCGTACGTCGCGTGGTCACCGGCGCGTTGGAAATTGAGCGCGCACAAAAGCGCATCGGTTCCTCTCTCGAGGCGCATCCGATCGTGCATGTATCGAATGCTGAATTGTACGAGGCCGTAGTGGATTGCGATCTAGCCGAAGTGTGCATTACTTCAGCTGCGACACTCGTTCAGGATGAGGGACCCGGCAGCGCATTTCGTCTACCGGAAATCGCCGGCGTTGCGGTCGTACCCAATCTTGCCGAAGGCACGAAATGTGCTCGGTCATGGAAGATTCTCACCACCATCGGGGCCGATCCCGAGTACCCGGATGTCTCGCCGCGTGACGCGCAGGCACTGCGCGAATGGGAAGCCATGCGCAAGGCGGCGGAGTAATCCGTGTCACACCTCACCGGTCCGCAAACGCGCTTCGGATTTGCCGTTGCAGCGATCATCTGCCTTGTCGACCAGGCCAGCAAAGTTTACCTCCTGCTCGTATTCGATCTCGCCGCCAATGGACCGATACGACTTGGCCCGTTCATCGACATCATTCTCGCCCGCAATACGGGTATCAGCTATGGTCTGTTCCAAACCCAAGGTCCGCTCGGTCAGTCGGTGTTGCTGGGGTTCAAGGCGGTCGCTGTCCTGCTGCTCTGGATCTGGCTTGCGCACGCGAGAGATCGGCTTACCGCGCTCTCGCTCGGCTTGATCATCGGCGGGGCCTTCGGCAATGCAATCGACCGTTTGGCCTATGGTTGGGTTGCTGATTTCGTCTTTTTCCACATTTCCACGCCGAATTGGCAGTTCAACTGGTATGTTTTTAACCTAGCCGATGTAGCCATCGTTGCGGGGGTTATTGGCCTGTTGTATGAATCTCTTGTAATGGACCGCGCCGCAAAAGCGCCCTGATCCACCGCAAGAGTTGCGACAATTCAATGGATTCAAGGTCCGGTTCCGGATGAACATGATGCGTCTGACCAAGGTCCTCACAAGCTGCGCTGCCTTCGGGCTGGCGCTCGGCGCGGCCGCGCTGCTGCTTTCCGCCCCCGCACGCGCGGCTGACGATGACGTCTCGGTCGATCAGAAGTTTATGCGCAGCATCATGGACGGGCTCGGACTCAAGCGCGACGGCGAAGCGACTATCAACTACCGGGAACGCGCACCCCTTGTGCTTCCACCCAGCCGCGATCTGCCGCCGCCCGAGCGGAGCGACGCTGTCACTGCCAATCCGGCGTGGCCGAAAGATCCTGACGTTGCTCGCCGCAAAGCGGAAGCGGCGATGGAGCGGGATCGCAACATTAGCGATGAGCGCGAGCTCGAGCAGAATCCGCTGCGCCCGGATCAGCTGACCCCTGGGGGCCGAGCCAACAGTAAGAAAAAGCAGACCGACAACGGCTACGATGCGCCGGCCTCTGGCTTCGGCAGCCAATTATTGCCATCCCAGCTTGGCACTAGCACCAGCAGCGTATTCGGCACCATGTTTGGCGGTAAAAAGGAAGAAACGGCAAAATTCACGGGCGAGCCACCACGCGCCTCGCTGACCGACCCCCCGCCCGGCTATCAAACACCGTCGCCGGATCAACCCTACGGTGTCGGCAAGGCGACGGCTGCGAAGCCGACCGATATCTACACCACACGCGGCGAGCTGCAATCCGGAAGGTAGCGTCCTGCCTGCCTCATCAGATAAATGTAGCGGCCGTCGATCTAGCTCAGTTGCGTAATCCGAGCTCGTGCTGCAGCACGTTCGCAACATACTCAGGTCCAACATCGTGCTTGCCAAGACAAACTTAACGCTCATTGCGCTCGTTGCCGCGCTCGCCTCTTCTTCGTTTGCCTCCGAGCAGGCTGGGCCCGAAATTGCCGACTTCACTCTTTCCAACGGCTTGGAGCTGGTGGTCATTCCCGACCACCGTGCGCCGGTTGTCACACATATGATCTGGTACAAGGTTGGCGCGGCCGATGAAACGCCGGGCAAGTCGGGGCTGGCGCACTTCCTTGAGCACCTCATGTTCAAGGGTACGGCCAAAAATCCGGCTGGAAAATTCTCGCAGGCGGTCGCGCGCATCGGCGGCCAGGAGAATGCCTTTACCTCGCAGGATTACACCGGCTATTTCCAACGTGTGCCAAGCGAGCAGCTCAAGACCGTCATGGAATTCGAAGCTGACCGCATGACTGGCCTGCAGCTCACCGATGAAGTCGTGTTGCCCGAACGCAACGTCATTCTCGAGGAGCAGAACCAGCGCGTTGGAAACAATCCCGGTGCTCGCCTTACCGAGCAGGTCGACGCTGCGCTTTACCTGAACCATCCATACGGAAAGCCGGTCATCGGTTGGCGTCATGAAATGGAGCAACTCTCCCGTGATGACGCCATCGGGTTCTACCGCCGTTTCTACGCGCCCAACAATGCAGTGGTCGTGATTGCCGGCGACATCGACCCAGCGCAGGCGCGTGCGCTTGCCGAGGGCACCTATGGCAAGATAGCCCGCCATGGCCCTATAGCGGCGCGGGTGAGAGCACAAGAGCCGCCGCCCGTGGCGGTGCGCTCGCTCACACTCGCCGATCCGCGAGTCGAGATGCCGACTCTACAACGAGCGTATGTGGTGCCGTCGTTCAGCACGGCCAAGCGCGGCGAGTCCGAAGCGCTTGAAGTGCTCGCACACATTCTTGGGAGCGGCTCCAACAGCCGTCTCTATCGCGCGCTGGTCGTTGACAAGCAGCTCGCAGTCGTAGCCAACGCCTGGTACGACGCGAGCGAGTTGGACATGTCGAAATTCGGTGTTCACGGTTCGCCACGACCCGGCGTTACGCTGCCCCAGCTAGAGACGGAAATGGACGCAGTCATCGCCCAGGTCATCGGCAAGGGTGTCACAGAAGAAGAACTGGAGCGCGCCAAGACCCGGTTGATTGCGGACGCGGTCTATACCCAGGATAACCAGGCCAGCATGGCTCGCTGGTACGGCACTGCACTGACCACAGGCGCATCCGTGAATGACGTGCGGCGCTGGCCGGATCGCATCCGCGCGGTGACTGCCGATCAGGTGCAGGATGCTGCACGGCAGTGGCTCGACAAGCGGCGCTCCGTCACAGGCTATTTGATCAAGGATGTAAGCCCACAGGCGGAGAAGCGGTCATGAACCGGTTCGTCGCATCGTTTCTTTTTGCTGTAGCCGCACTGGTGGCGGGTGCGGGCGTTGCCCCGGCAATGACGATCGAAAAGATCGTCAGCCCGGCCGGTATCGAGGCCTGGCTGGTGCGCGAAAAGGCAATACCGCTGGTCACACTAAACTACGCATTTCATGGCGGCGCCACTCAGGACGAGACCGATAAGGCCGGCACAGCCCATCTTGCTGCAGATCTGCTCGACGAGGGCGCCGGCGATCTCGACAGCAAGGCCTTCCATGAGCGCATGGAAAATCACGCGATCGAACTCGGCTTCCAGGTAGGCCGCGACTATTTCCATGGCTCGCTGCGCTCCCTGAGCGAGCACCGTGACGAGGCTTTTGAGCTTCTGCGCCTGGCGCTCACGAACCCACGCTTCGATGCCGACACGGTCGAAAGAGTACGCGGGCAAGAGCTGGCGTCTCTTCAGCGCGATACAACCAATCCCAATGATCTCGCCAGCCGCCGCTGGTGGCAGACCGCTTTCCCCGACCACCCCTATGGGCGCGAAAGCAAGGGCACACTGGAAACAATGCCGCGTATCACTGCCGACGATCTGCGCGGCTACGTGCGTCGCGTGTTTGCACGCGATGAGCTGAAGATTTCAATTGTTGGCGATGTCGATGTTAAAACGGCCGGCACGCTGATCGACCGTGCATTTGCTGGACTCCCGGAAAAAAATAATCTTAAGCCGGTGGCAGATGCGACGCCGACTGGTCTCGGACGCCGCATCGTGATCAATGTGGACGTGCCGCAGGCGGTGGTCACTTTTGGCGGGCAGGGCATCGCACGCCACGATCCCGAATTCATGGCTGCGTATGTCGTGAACCATATTCTGGGGGGCGGCAGCTTCTCTTCACGACTCTACAGAGAGGTGCGTGAAAAGCGCGGCTTGGCTTACGGCGTATCCGACAGCCTTGTCTGGTTCCGGCGCGCCGCTGTCGTACTCGGCGGGACCGCCACTCGGGGCGACCGTACAGCCGATGCGCTCGCCGTGATCGAGCACGAGGTCAAGCGTATGGCCGACGAAGGCCCGACGCCGGACGAGCTCGCTGCCGCCAAGTCGTTCCTCAAGGGCTCCTATGCGCTCACGCTCGACACCTCCGCCAAAATCGCGGCGCAACTCACCCAGATCCAAATAGATGATCTCGGCATCGACTATATTCAGCGCCGTGGCGCACTGATCGATGCGGTGACCATCGAGAATGCCAAGCGGGTAGCGCGTCGTCTTTATGGCGGCGGCATGCTGGTGACGGTCGCCGGCCGGCCAAAGGGGCTGACTTCGAGCGGGACTACAGAATAGCAGCCGCGTTGGGTTCCGCCGTTGCGCCTTCCGCGCGACTCTAGGCAAATACCAGCATGAGCATCGTCCAATCGATCGACAGCGCCCGCGAAGAGCACATCGGGCCGCACGGTGTAAGTGTGCATACTCTAAATGCCGCTCTGGCGCGTGCAGAAGACGCGCTTGACCAGCTGCGCGCCCGTCATGCCGACCGCAGTCTGCCGTTGCTGCGCTTGCCGGAAGCTCGCAGCGATCTGGAGGCGATCCGGGATACCGCGCGCCAGCTGGCGGACAGGGCGACCGACATCGTTATTCTCGGCACCGGCGGCTCCAGCCTGGGCGGGCAGACCTTGGCGCAACTTGCGGGTTTCGCCGTGCCGGGCGTCGGCGCGTTGCGCGCGCCGCCGCAACTGCATTTCATCGACAACCTCGATCCGAACAGCTTGGGAACGCTGCTTGCCAAGCTGCCGCACGCGACCACGCGTTTCGTTGCGATCTCCAAATCCGGGGGCACGGCGGAAACGTTGATGCAGACCATTGCAGCCTTGTCGGCGGTTAAGGACGAGGGACTGCAAACCCGCATTCCCGATATCTTTCTGGGGATCAGCGAGCCAGCCAAGCCAGGCAAAACCAATGGCTTGCGCGAGCTCCTCGGCAAATATCGCGTGCCCATGCTGGATCACGATACAAGCATCGGTGGACGCTATTCGGTGCTCACCAATGTCGGTCTGTTGCCTGCGGCGATGTTAGGCCTCGACATCGCAGCGGTGCGTGAAGGTGCCGGTCTGGCATTGGCTCCGGTGCTGACAAAGAAGTCGGCGGCACAGGTGCCAGCCGCTGTCGGCGCCGCGCTGTCGGTCGCGCTCTCGGAGAGCAAGGGCAAATCGATCAGCGTCCTGATGGCCTATTGCGACCGTCTGCAGCGCTTCACGCATTGGTATTTACAGCTCTGGGCCGAAAGCCTCGGCAAAGGTGGGAAGGGCACCACGCCGCTGGCGGCGCTCGGACCGGTGGACCAACACAGCCAGCTCCAACTGTTCATCGGCGGGCCACGCGATAAATTGTTTACTGTCGTCACGGTCGATGGCGCAGGTATTGGGCCGCGCATTGACGGCGAGCTCGCCAAACTTGCTGGCGAACCAGGCTTTACCGGCAAAACTGTCGGCGACTTGGTGATGGCCGAAGGCCGCGCCACCGGCGAGACACTGGCGAAGAACGGTTGTCCGGTGCGCACAATTCACGTCAGCAAGCTCGACGAAGAAAGCCTCGGCGAGTTAATGATGCATTTCATGTTGGAGACGATCATCGCCGCCCATCTCCTCGGGATCGATGCTTTTGACCAGCCGGCAGTGGAAGAAGGTAAGGTGCTCGCGAAGAAGTATTTGACATCCTGACATGTGCATTGCCGGATCATGATCCGCATCACCGACACGCTCTCAATCGACGAATCCGAGCTGTCGGAATCCTTCGTGCGCGCATCCGGGCCAGGTGGCCAGAACGTCAACAAGGTATCATCGGCCGTGCAGCTCCGCTTCGATGCCCGCCATTCGCCGTCGTTACCGAATGACGTTGCCCTGCGGTTGATGCGGCTTGCGGGCAAGCGACTGACCAAGGAAGGCGTCATCGTCATCATCGCGCAGCAGCACCGCACCCAAGAGCGCAACCGCGAAGACGCGCGCGACCGTCTATTCACAATGATCCGGCAGGCAGCGGTGAAGCCGACGCCGCGCCGGCCCACGAAAGTGCCGAAGGCGCAGCGTCGGGAGCGGCTTGAGGCCAAGAAGCATCGTTCTGGCATCAAAAGCCTGCGGCGCGGTAAGCCAGGCTGGGATTAGCCCTAGGGATAGCGGGGGCAGTTCATGACCTTGCCTCGCTGAGGCCGCCAGCTGTCGGGTAGAGTCGGCCCCTGATTCGATCAGACGCCACCAGAAACGTCATGCCCGTCCGCCAACTATCCGAATCTGTTGTCAATCGTATCGCCGCCGGCGAGGTGGTCGAGCGGCCGGCGAGCGTCGTGAAGGAACTTGTCGAAAATGCGCTCGACGCCGGCGCTCACCGCATCGACGTCCTCACTGACGGCGGAGGCCGCCGGCTGATCCGCGTTACCGACGACGGCGAAGGCATGACCCGCGCCGATCTCGCACTCGCGGTCGAGCGCCATGCCACCTCGAAGCTTGAGGGCGATGATCTTTTCTCGATCCGCACGCTCGGCTTTCGCGGAGAGGCACTGCCTTCCATCGGCGCGGCTGCCCGGCTGACCATTACGACGCGCTGCGTCGGCGAGCCGCATGCTTGGAGCATAACCGTCGAAGCGGGAGAAAAGTCTGCCGTGAAACCAGCCGCGCTCTCCCAAGGCACCACGGTTGAGGTACGTGACCTATTCTACGCCACACCGGCCCGCTTGAAATTCCTGAAGACGGACCGCAGCGAGGCGGAGGCGGTGCGCGATGTCGTACGGCGGCTGGCCATGAGCCGGCCGGACGTTTCCTTCACGCTTGCCGGAGAAGATCGCGCGCCGGTAACTTGGGGTGCGGCCGAAAGTGGCCAGATCGCTCGGCTCGGTGACGTGCTTGGCGCTGACTTCGGCGCCAATGCCATAGCCATTGACGCCGAACGCGAAGGCGTGCGCGTGACCGGCTTCGCCGGCCTGCCGACGCTCTCTCGCGCCAATTCGCTTGGGCAATATCTCTTCGTCAACGGACGTCCAGTGCGCGACAAGCTTTTATTCGGCGCAGTGCGCGCGGCCTATGCCGACTACCTGCCACGCGACCGACATCCGCTGCTGGCGCTATTTGTTACGCTCGATGCGCACGAAGTGGACGTGAATGTGCATCCAGCCAAGACCGAGGTGCGTTTCCGCGACGGTACGCTCGTGCGCGGGTTGATCGTCCGCGCTCTCAAGGATGCACTGGCGCGCGAAGGCCAGCGTGCGGCGACTACCGGCGGCAGCGCGACCATAGCGACGTTCCGCCCAGCGACTGCGCCACGTCGCGGAGCCTACGACTGGCGGCGGTCTCCCGCACGGCCGGTCGGCTTTGTGCCGATGCGCGGCGTCGTTACGGTTGGCTTTGCGGAAGCCGCGCAGGCTACTTTCGATGTCGGCGGGCCGGCTGCGGATGCCGCGGCCGCAAGCTTTGAGCCGGCGGCCGATCAGATCGACCGGCCGCTTGGCGCGGCACGCGCGCAACTGCATGAGACCTATATCGTCGCGCAGACGCGCGACGGGCTGGTGATCGTCGATCAGCACGCAGCGCACGAGCGCATCGTCTATGAGCGGATGAAGGCGGCAATAGAGAAGTCTGGCGTTGCGCGGCAGATCCTGCTCATCCCCGAAATCGTTGAGCTCGACGAGGCCGACGCCGCACGGCTCGCTGCGCGCGCGGACGAGCTAGCCCGTTTTGGGCTTATTATCGAGACATTCGGCCCAGGCGCGGTGGCGGTGCGCGAAATCCCATCTTTGCTTGGCGAAGTCGACGTCCGGGGATTAGTCAATGATCTCGCCGAGCATATGGCAGAATGGGATGATTCATTGCCGCTGGAGCGCCGTCTCATGCGCGTTTCGTCGACCATGGCTTGCCACGGCTCCGTTCGTGCGGGCCGCAGGCTCAAGCCCGATGAGATGAACGCGCTCCTGCGCGAGATGGAGTCGGTGCCCAATTCCGGCCAATGCAATCACGGCCGGCCGACTTACGTGGAATTAAAACTTACCGATATCGAGCGGTTATTTGGGCGAAGGTAGCGGCCTAGAA
This sequence comes from Pseudolabrys sp., assembly GCA_049802775.1. Classification (GTDB taxonomy): domain Bacteria; phylum Pseudomonadota; class Alphaproteobacteria; order Rhizobiales; family Xanthobacteraceae; genus Pseudolabrys. The sequence continues at coordinate 9,495 of JBARNC010000418.1, forward strand.
AGTTCGCAAAAACACAAACTCCGTATCGTCGTATTTGCGCCGCTCCAGTTCTTCGAAACCCTCTGGCGGTTTAAACGCGGCATCGGCACCTTCCTCCACCACGAGTAGCGCGTTGGGTTTAAGCCATCCTCCTTCGCGGGCGGAGGCTAGCGCCTTTTCCGCGAGGCCCTTGCCATAGGGCGGATCGAGAAATACCAGCGAAAACGGTTCAAGCGGATGTGCTGGCCCGAGCGCGGTTGCATCGCGCCGGAAAATGCGGGTTACGCCACCGAGGCCGAGCGATTCCGTGTTGTCACGCAACAGTGCCCGGGCTCCGACGCCTTTGTCCACAAATAGCGCGTAGACGGCGCCGCGCGAGATGGCTTCGATGCCGAGTGCGCCCGTCCCTGCAAACAGATCAAGCACGCGTGCGCTGGTGACTGGATCGCCATAGGAATGTGTAAGGATGTTGAACAGTGCTTCGCGCAGCCGGTCGGAGGTCGGTCGCACCGCGTTCGATTTTGGACCCGCGAACGGGCGTGAGCGCAGCTTGCCGCCGACAACGCGCATTATTTTGGCCTTGGCCGCGATGGACGCGGTCCGCCGGAACGATCGCGACGACGTTTCTTCCTGTCATTTCGGTCGTGCGCGCCAGTGTGCGGGCCGAAATCCAGAGGCGGTCGAGATCGGCGTCTCTGGAGTCCGGGCTCGCGCGCTTTCGCCCGCGCCCCGGAATGACGCGGATGGATCTTCGGCTCCTCGACGATGAGAGGGGCGTGGAAATCGGCGCCAGCATCGATGACGATCTGCTCGCCAAGTTTTGCGCGCAATTCCGCCGTCTCGATTTCCTTCACTGCGCCGGCATCGAGGTCGCCCAGGTCAAAAGGCCCGAATGCAACGCGGATCAGCCGGTTCACCTTCAGCCCGAGTGTTTCAAGAACCCTGCGCACCTCGCGGTTCTTGCCCTCGCGGATTCCGAAAGTGAGCCAGACATTGGCACCCTGTTCGCGATCGAGCGTGGCTTCTATCGGCCCGTAGCGGATTCCATCGATAATGATGCCGCCGCGCAGCCGGTCGAGCGCGTCCTGTTGCACACGGCCGAGCGCGCGCACACGGTAGCGGCGCAGCCAGCCGGTCGCCGGTAATTCTAATACGCGCGCGAGCCCGCCGTCGTTTGTGAGGAGCAGAAGCCCCTCGGTGTTGATGTCGAGCCTGCCGACGCTGATCAGCCGCGGCAGGCCCTTCGGTAGCGCCCGAAAAATCGTATCGCGGCCTTCTGGATCGGAATGGGTCGTTACCAGCCCGCGAGGTTTGTGATAGAGAAAAAGACGTGTGCGCTCGCGCGCCCGCAGCGGCGAGCCGTCGACCGCGATACGATCGGATGGCGTGACATTAAGCGCCGGCGAAGAGATCACTGCGCCATTCACCGATACACGGCCCGCCGCAATCCAGGCTTCTGCCTCGCGCCGTGAGGCAAGCCCGGCACGTGCGATGACCTTGGCGATACGTTCGCCGGGAATGCCTTTGCTGATTTTTTCGGCCATCGGGACCTTTGTCATGGCTGGGCTTGTCCCAGCCATCCACGTCTTCTATGCCGCTCTGTGTATAAAGACGTGGTGCCCGGCACAAGGCCGGGCGTGACGGACGGAGAAACATGCCATCGCCCTCATTCATGTCGATTGCTTTGGAGGAGGCCAGCGCCGCAGGAGCGCGCGGCGAGGTGCCCGTTGGCTGCGCGATTGTACACAGCGGCGCCGTGTTGGCTCGAGCCGGTAACCGCACCATTATCGACCGCGATCCGACCGCGCACGCGGAACTCATCGCTATACGCGCAGCGTCGGCGAAGCTTGGCAGCGAACGGCTCACCGATTGCGATCTTTATGTTACGCTGGAGCCTTGCGCAATGTGTGCGGCGGCAATGTCTTTTGCACGTATCCGGCGGCTTTATTTCGGGGCGGCCGATCCCAAAGGCGGTGCTGTAGAAAACGGTGTGCGCTTCTTCGCGGCGCTCACGTGCCATCATCGGCCCGAAATTTACGGCGGCATCAATGAACGCGAGTGCGCAATGCTGCTAAAAGATTTCTTCCAGGCGCGACGCTAGTTTCCAAAATAGTGATTACGGCAGACTACACCGTTCTGTCCACCAGCTCGCCCATGCCGGGCTGAGGCGGGGCCTAGAAACGTGCCAAATCCGGCCTTGTCAGGAAAGGATTTGTTGAGCGTCTCGAAGCGAGTCAGGCCTGACGCGCGAAGTCCCAGGCTTTATCGGCCAAAGGCCGGATCATTTCGGCCTTGGCGGGCGCAAATTCCGATGTTGCTGTGCCGTCGCGCACGCGGCCAATGATCCCCTGCAGAATGGCGGCGATGCGAAAGAAATTATAGGCGAGATAAACCGGCAGCGCCGGGCGGGGGTCGAGGCCGGTACGCGCAACGTAGGCGTCCACATAATCCGCCATCGACGGAATACCGAGTGCGCGTAGATCGTGTCCCACGAGGGTCGCCGTCCCGGCCGCGCTTTCGGAGTGCGGCATGTGCCACGCCATCAGGTGATAGCTGAAATCGGCAAGCGGATCGCCAAGCGTGGATAATTCCCAGTCGAGCACGGCAACAATTTTTGGCTGGTCGCGTGCGACAATAAGATTATCGAGCCGATAGTCGCCGTGCACCAGCCGTACCGGGCCGCCCGCCGGAATGTGCTTGGGCAGCCAGTCGATCAGCCTTTCCATGGCGTCGATCTTTTCCGTTTCAGACGCGCGATATTGCTTCGACCAGCGCTCGACCTGGCGCTCGACATAGTTTTCGCCCCTGCCGAAATCGCCGAGGCCAATCTTCACCGGATTGAACGTGTGTAGCCGCGCGATAGTCTCATTCATGGAATCGTAGACCGCCGCGCGCTCGGTCGCAGTGGACTCTGGCATCTGCGGCTCCCAGAACACGCGGCCGTCGACGAAGTCCATGACGTAAAAGGCCGTGCCGGCGACACTCTCATTGGCGCAATAGACGAGTGGCTCGGCGACGGCAAAGCCTTGCGCGTGAAGCGCACGGGTTACGCGATATTCGCGGTCGACCGCGTGTGCCGACGGAAGGAGTTTCCCCGGAGGCTTTCGGCGCAACACGTAGCGCCGCGAAGGCGTCTCCAGCTGATAGGTCGGGTTCGACTGGCCGCCTTTAAACTGCTTGAATGTGAGCGGTCCGGTAAAGCCAGCAACTTCACTGGAGAGATAGCGTTCGAGCAGCGCAATATCGAGGCGTAATGTTGGCGCCGCATCCTTGGTGCCGGAAAATGCTTGCTGGCGATCGATCGATGTCATCGCCGCACCGGGGTCACTTGCGCATTTCGAACGAGATCGGTGCGTCGGCGTAGATCTTGTACTGCTGCAATTTCGGCTTTGCCTTGTCCTCCTCGTTCACATACCGGATCGAGCTTTTGCCTTGAAGTTCGCGCGGCAGGACCATCACGCGAATGAAGCGGCTGTTTTTGTCGGATGCAGCTTGCGCAAACACCGCATCGGGACCTGATTCGTACCAGGCGCCCCCCGGCCCAAACGACGTCGAGCGGCCGTCCGTATCTATGCGGATCCCGCCGTCAATCAGGCAGCGGATGCCGGGCCCCTGATGGCGGTGGAGATAGGCGCAGCCACCGGGCGGGAAGACGACGCTGTCGCCGCGCATCAGCAATTGGCCTTTCGGCAGCGTCTCGAGAAAAGCGGTCAGCTTCTCGTGCGTAGTCATGCCGGGCGCGTTGGCGGTGGCGTTGCCCTGGTCGCCGCGCGCCAGCTCCCAGCGCCAGCAAGTCACGCCGCCCGCATCCGGCTTTACCGTGATTGCCGCCTCACCCTGCCAGGCCTCGCCCTCGCTCAGCGTTTTGCCGCCGATGGCGGCTGAGCCGTGCACCACGAAGATGAAGCGTGCTAAAGGCGGCAGCCGGAACGCGGCATTCTCGGCGCTGGACAAGACATCTTCGTAAAGCCGAAGCACGGGATGCATTTACAACTCCTGAAAGTCACCCAACAGTAAAGAATTCCAGTAGCGCCGCAGTGGTCGCCTCCGAATTTTCCTCAGTTAGGAAGTGGCCAGAGTCAATCGGCTTGCCAATGGCTCCTAGTGCCCATTGTTTCCAGATCTTGAGTGGGCCGCCGGTTTCATTGGCAATGCCGACGCCGCCCCACAAGGCAAGCAGCGGGCAGCCAATCGTCTTGCCCTTGGCACGATCAGCCTCGTCATTGGCGAGATCGGCGTAGCATCCGGCGCGGTAATCCTCGCATTGTGCGTGGATGCGCAGCGGATCAGAAAATGCCGCGCGATAGTGGTCGAGCGCGCGTGGATCGAAGGCGGATAGGTTCTTGGCCTTGGTCCAACTCGCCATTTTCCATTCTAGATATTCGACTGGCGCTTTTGAGATCAGCATTTCTGGGAGTGGCTCCGGCTGCGCCAGAAACGGCCAATGCCACACTTTCATGGCCATGTTGCGATTCATGCCGTGCCACATGTCATAGGTCGGTACGATGTCGAGCGTCGCCATTTGCTCGACGCGCCCCGGATGATCGAGCGCGAGGCGGTAGGCAACGCGACCACCGCGGTCGTGACCCGCAAGCCTGAAGCGAACGTGACCAAGTTTCTCCATCACCTCGACCATGATTTTCGCCATCGAACGCTTGTCGTATGGCGCGTGAGTTTGGTCGGCTTGCGGCACCACGGACCAGCCATACCCGGGCAGGTCTAGGATGATGAGCGAGAAGCGCTTCGCGAGCGCTGGTGCGACGCGGTGCCACATCACGTTGGTCTGCGTATAGCCGTGCAGGAGCAAGAGCGGCAGCCCACTGCCGCCAGTGCGTGCAAAAATTTTCCCGACAGAGGTATCGATCCAATGTGAGGGAAAATCGGGAAGAAGGTCGGCGAGATCGGGCATGGGGCT
>JBARNC010000419.1:0-6386 GCA_049802775.1 Pseudolabrys sp.
ATCCGGGTCTGACGATCCCACATCGCGATAGCAAACATGCCGTTGAGATCGGCGAGCGTCCGGTCGAGACCACGTCGCGCAATCGACTCAAGGATAACTTCGGTATCGGAGGTGCCGCGGAACGCGACACCCTGCAACTCGGATGACGCAGCAATCGTAGCGGCATTATAAACCTCGCCGTTGTACGAGATGACCCAACGGCCGTCCGCGGAAATCATCGGTTGATCACCCGTCGGCGTTAAATCGATAATGGCGAGACGCCGATGCGCCAATGCAACACCGGCCTGCGCGTCGCTCCATACGCCCCAGCCATCGGGGCCGCGGTAGGCGATGGCGTCGGCCATCGCTTTTGCACGCGTTTCCAGCTGGCCGCTGTTAACCGTCAAACGATAATCGATCAGACCTGTGATACCGCACATAATTTCAATGCCGCGTGGTCATACGCTCAAAGGCAAGTGATCCACGCCAAGAGCAACAGCAAAAATCGCGGTTGGAATCACTAGGCCGATACCCGGTTCTGCTGCAATGTATCCTGCACTATTTGGCGAAATGCCGCGGCCACATTCTTAATCTCGTATTCGGACGCAATCGTGGGATTCCCCCACGGCTGCCAATTCGCCGCACGCCGTCGGTCGGACGCAAGTGTCAGTGCACGACGGAGTGCCGATGCTACCTGCTCCGGGTCGCGTGGGTTGGCAACTGGTGCACCGAGGCGAGCCAATAATTTGGCCGAAGTCCCTGGAGGCACTATGCCAAGGACCGGCACACGCGCACCCAGATAATCGATCAGCTTGCTTGGCAAAAATACGCTCAAATCATCAGGTCCATCGATGACAAGCAACAGATCGGACGACGACATCAAATTCAGGGATTCTTGATAAGGTACGGTATCGCGCAGTCGAACCAAGCCCGCCGGCAAACTCCTTAGGGACGCGTGCATTCGCATACGGCTCGGCATGGATCCGACGAGTTCAAATTGGACGTCATCCAAGAGCTTTGGCTCATACGTGAGCAGGAACTTCAGTGCACGAAAAAGCGGTACAGGACTGCGATGACCGTAAAAGTTTCCGAGGTAACGCACGGTCAAGGGCCCCGAAGCCTTGGTCGGCTGCGGGAAAAGCGCCGGATCAAAGCTGTGCGGCAACACTTCTGTTTTGGCACGCCATTGCTTGGGGTATTTGCGCATCACCAAGTCGCGCGTCTCTTCTGACGTGAATATCAATCGATCGGCCGCTGTAATCACGCGCGATTCTAGCCGCGCATTGACAAAGCATGCCAGAAATTCGTGGCGGCGAAACGGATTGTCAACCCAAGGGTCGCTGAAGTGCGCAATCCATGGCACGCCGAGTTGGCTCTTCAAGCGCAAGCCAACAAGATGGTCTGACATCGGTTCGCCGAATGTCACCATCACATCCGGCTGGAATCCGGACTCCTGAAGCTTCGACAGCACGGACTTTTCCGCAAGGGGGATCCATTGGCGATGTTCGTCGGGGATGCGACCGTAAAAAGGAGCGAAACGGCGCGCTAGTGTTGTGGCGAACTCTGACAACATGGGACGGAAAGCAACGGTCTCGCGGAAGGCAAGTTGGCGATCAAATTCGTCAGCAAGTGCAATCGGCGCGGTCTGTGACGACTTACGGCATACAGCACCGACTGTTGCCGACGAATGCGAAAGCAGTCGGCCAATCTGGATGGGCTGCGGGAACAGATCGGGTGGCAAGAAAAATGACACGGCCAGGAGACGCATGCGGTTGCTCAGCTGTCTACGCCGACGGCCTCGCGCTACCGCTGAGAAAGGCTGCAAGGACCCGCTCTGACGCGCGCCCGTCTCCATAGACATCACGGCCCTCACGCCCCAGGATCCACTTACCGGTCAGTGCTTCCATCGCATGAGCGACAATGCGGTCGCGGTTCGCGCCCGCCAGGCGAATGAGTCCTGTGTCGATGCCCTCACCGCGCTCCGTTATCGCGCGCATGACGACAACCCGCGACCCAAGGCTGGGAGCCTCCTCCTGAATCCCTCCGGAGTCTGTCAATATCAGCTCGGCCCCCGACATCAGAAGAACAAAGGGCAGGTAATCGAGCGGCTCGATTAGATGAACATTGGTCAAGCCGCCTTCCCGTAAGTTCTTGAAGACAGTCCCGCGCACCATCGGATTGGGATGTACGGGATAAACAAATTGACGATCCGGAAATTGCGTAGCGAGTTCGACAATCGCCTCGCAAATCGCCTCAAAACCCGACCCAAAACTTTCCCTGCGGTGAGCGGTGATCAATACGATTCGCGCGCCGGCCCCCTCCTTTAGGCAGGAGACGCCAGTGGCGTCGAGCGCCGCCTGAGCGCGCTGACGCAAATTCGAATCCTCGCCGAGCCGATGCACCAGCCACTTCAAAGCATCGACTCCGGTATTGCCAGTGACTACGATTCGATCAGCATTGACGCCTTCGCGGCGCAAATTTTCTGCATTCGACAAGAGTGGCGCAAAATGCAGCCGCGCCAAATTGGTAATAAGCTTGCGGTTCATTTCCTCCGGCCAGGGAGAGTAAATATCCCCGGTTCGCAGGCCCGCTTCGACATGCGCTACTGGAATCTTCTCATAAAACGCCGCCAAAGATGCTGCGAAAGCGCTCGTTGTATCGCCTTGAACCAAGACCCAGTCGGGATGCTCTTTTTGCAATAATTGTCGCATGGCCTCCAGCACTGAAGTGGTCAATTCGGTCAGGGTCTGCTCGGGCCGCATCACACCAAGGTCGATTTGCGGCGTAATTCCGAATAGCTCAAGCACGCTTGCGCACATGTCCGCGTGCTGACCAGTGTTGCAGACCGTCACACGGAATTTTGGATTTTTCTGAGCTGCCAGCACTAACGGAGCGAGCTTGATCGCTTCGGGTCGCGTGCCGAGTACGATGAAAAGGTGCATCTAGCTTTCGTCGGAAGAGGGATGCTATCGGTTCTTACAGAGCCTTCGAGAAAATCTTTCCAAATCCAAAAGTTGTCGCAGCCGAGTCGATCTGAATAAGGAGCACGCGAGATTACCGGAATGAAATCTAGCGCGCGAAACGGAATTTTTTTATCGGGCTATTTTGGCTGTGGCAACCTCGGTGACGATTTGCTTTTGTCGGCCGCCGTTGCAGGACTGCGACCTCTCACGCACGACGCGCAATTCCTGATCCGCGACAGCGGCGCTACTGCGCAACTCAAGAATCTTGGGAGAGATGTGATATTCACCGGCATCGAAAGCATTTTAATTGATCGCAGACATTCGAAACTCAATCGGGCCGTTCGCTATCTCGCGCGTATGGCTAGCCTGCTTCGACGTTGCCGTTGGCTCATATTCGCAGGTGGCACTGTGTTTCACGAACAGGGCCACGCCCGCTCGCTGATCATCCAGTGGGTGATCTGCAGACTGGCGCGCCTCTTTCGGGTGCGCATCGCCGCACTCGGAGTAGGAATTTCTGACCTGCACTCTGGACGTGGGCGTTGGCTACTTCGCGATATAGTCCGCATATCCGCACTCTTTCTGGTTCGTGACGAGGCTGCGCAGCGTCAAATAGCCGGCACGCGAGCGCGGGTGACGGGTGACCTTGTGTTCGATTGGCACGAACTGCTGCCACTTCGTGATCCTCGCAAAATGGGCTCCGTGGCAGGACCTCGGACAATCGCGCTGGCGGTATGCCCTGCCGGATTTCAGGGGGCGTCGGAGCAACGAGCCGTCGCGGCATTCTGCAAGGCGGCCCGCATTTGGCAAATGCATGGTCACCGGCTGGTGTTTCTGGTCTTCCAGAAAAGCGGCGCGCTGCCCGGCGATATGACCATGTTTGAACGGATCGCCGCGGGACTCGGACAGGATAAACCCATTGAAACACGCGTGCTTACGGCCTCTCCGCGGCCCCTCGCGGCGGCGTATCGTGACATTGATGTCCTCTGCGGCATGCGTTTCCATGGCTTCGTTCTGGCCGCACTATTCGGCATTCCGTTCGTCGGTGTGGCGCACGACAACAAAATTTCGGAAATCTGCCGACGATTTGATATGACCTGTCTTGACGCAAGTACATTCGACGGGACTGTGCTCGCGGAAGTCGCAGAAGCAAGCCTCACCCGTCGTCCTGATCCTATTTTGGTCGAACGCAGCACGGCGGAAGCCCATGAAAATTTCCGCGCATTTGCCGATATCGTAACATGAAGATAGTGCTGCACGGATTTGGTACCTATGCCATCGTCTTCCGCCATCTCGTGGAAGCCGCTCGCCGCATAGCGCCCGAGATCGAGTGGGCGGTTATCCTACCGACGCCCCATCATCGCGATGTCCTGCGAGCGGTCCTGCCTGACGATGACATCCTGTCGCTTCAGGACGTTCAATCTCGCCACCTAGAGCCGGTCCGCGATAGCAGCCGCCTAAACGAGTATGTCGGCAACATCTTCACTGATATCGAAGCCGAAAAGCGCCATTTAAAGCACCGGCCGGCATGGCAGCAGCTCGCGCGTGCCGACGAGATATACCGGCTCTACAAGTCCTTCCTACAACGCACCCGCGCCACACATGTGCTGATTTCACAGGTTGAGGCCTACGAGGGCAAGATGTTGGTGGGCCTTGCACGTGAACTTGGTTTGGAAGTCATTGTACCCTGCTATGTTCGCATCTTCGGTGGAATCGTCTTTGCCACCGACGCGATGGAAACTCTGCCCGAACGCCGCCGCATAACCCCGCAATTGCTCGATGAGGCGCGCAAGCTCATTGAAAGTTATCGCAGCGTCGCGATGCCGGCCATCCGCCCGACAGAAACCAGCGACGACGAACTTCTCGATGACTTTCGTAAGCCCCTGCCCCATCGGGTCGCTAACTTCGTTCGGCGTAGCGTTACGCGTCCTGATCTCTTCGAAATCGATACCTTGCGCACAGGATTCCTCAACAATTTGCCGTGGCTGCGTGACGCCTGGTGGCGCCTGCGTATCTTGGTGGCGGCCCGTCAGCATGACGTCGATCGGTTGGAGGACCTCCCGCCACGTTTCGTTTATTATCCGCTACAGACAACGCCGGAATCCTCGATCAATACGCCTGCCCCATATTTCGTCGACCAGTTGCGGGTGATTGACGCCATCCGCTACGCCATGCCCAACGACCACCTGCTCGTGGTCAAGGAGCACCCAGTGGGTGGCATTCCTGTGCGCTCGGTTTCAGCGGCTGCGCTTGGCGGCTGCGCGTCATGAGCAAGGAGAACCGGCGGCGTTCGTACCGCGTCCTCATGTACGGGCTGGCAGAAGAAAATCGTATCTGTCCGTTGCCACCGGATGAGCTTCGCAAACGCCAACGCGAAATCTATGAGGATTGCTTTGGCGGCGACACCAATGGCCTCGTGTCCTACGGGCGCGACCGCTATTGAGCTTAGACGCGGTAGTTGGCCATCTTTCGCCGCGACAGACGGCCCGTCCTGCGCTCGCCATGGCCGCTGGCGCGTTGGCTGGCGGTAGGGGTAGTTGGGGAGTCCGGCAAAAACTCATCAATTCTTGGCGGCAAACGACAAGACTCTTGCCGGGCCTTCACGTTAAACCAGCCAATCGATCAGTGCCCCCCTCAATACACGATGGGTGGGCCTACTGTTGCAGGAAGGCACTCGACTTCCGCGCTATTAGTCGGGTGCCATTGTGGGCAATCGTATTTGGTTAGTCGTCGCGGACCTGCATAAGTTCACGCCACATCGGCGGTCTGCTGGCTAAGACCACACGCCGCCAGCCTCGCCACGTCGGCAACGTCGCTGTCACCAAAGTGACCGCGACCGCGTACTGTCTGCGTGGTCGGTCGAATAGGCCAGATTAGTGTTGTTTGGCCCCTCATGGTGTCTTAAATTTTATTCATGAGCATCCAAATTTCCTTCGAAAAAACCGTCGGTTCAATCGTGACAGCTCAAGAGCATCTCCATTTTGTTACGGTGAAGGACGCTGATTTTCGATCTTGTTGGCTAGAATTTCTAAGATTGCTTCCGATGTTCGGTTTTTGCCAACATCCGGCTGTCTTCGAATATTATCAAATGCTGTCTGCACCGGATTCTCTAAATCTGACGTTTTTAATAAGGAACGATGAGGGCATTCCGATTGCGCTCGTACCCTTGTTGGTGGAGCGGATTAACGGACGCATGTACGCCTCCCTACGCGGCGGTTTTCTACCTCATCCGATATTTCACCCACATCTTAGCGCAAAGCAGCTACGGGCGTTGGAAAATTTTTGCTTTGAAGTCATCATCAAACAACTAAAAGCTTCGGGGGTGGTGCGTTGGTACGCTGAGGCGGATATCTTTCAAACGGGAACGGATGCACTCGAAGATCAAATGCTGGCTCGTTTCGAGGGGCTAGATGTTTCAATTCAATGTCATGTTATGGACCTTACAGC
>JBARNC010000420.1:0-5970 GCA_049802775.1 Pseudolabrys sp.
ACCGGCAATCCAGTCCAGAGCGGCAGTCAAACGCCCCTTTTTAACGCCTTCCAGCTCGAGGATCCGGATGTAACCAAATGCCCGTGACCTGCAATAGTGAAGCATCCAGGCTTGAGTCTCTGTAGGCTGCCCGAAACCATTGGCGACAAGAGTCTTCTCGGTCGTTTTGAAGAGCTGCTTGATCTCTCGGCTCGTGAATTCCTGCCAAAATCTGGGCTTTTTCTCTGGGGTGAAGTATCGTTTCTTCCGATCCCCGCTTGCTTTGGCTATCAGCTCAACATGCCCGTCATGCAACGGGGCGAGCATTCGGCAGAAAATATCGAAGAGCTCATCATCACTGGTCTCCCTTGTGACTTTTGGTCTGTAGGTGTCATACTGTTTTTTCCAGTCGACATTTCTTAGTTCGAAAAATGGATATCTATTGTGGAAGGTCTTCCACAACTCTTCGAAATTCTTTTCAGGGTTGCGAATGACCATGGCAGTGTCGATCCTAAGGCGCTCGGCCTCACGGTGCCACCAACGTTGCTCGACTGTGCCGACGAGGTGACCGAATGAACTACGTAATATCCGCTTCTGGCATAGAGCGGACTGGAAATGTTGCGGGCAAATGTCCGCTATTGGGGGTAAAGCGGATATGGCACGGACATCGTCGAATGTCCGCTACTGACCCAAAGCGGACATCGCGATCAGAGAACGTTACGTCCGCTTCTGACCTAAGCGGTTATCAGGTCGGGCCTTATCTTCAACGACGATGGCCGAGCCTGATACGTAACGCCTTGGCCTTTTGGCGCAGTGAGCCAACGGAACGCTTCATCAGTCTAGAAATTTTCTTCACCCGCATCTTGTCCTTCGAATAGCGTCTTAGCTCCGCCACTTCAGTTCTTGTCCAAGCCATTCGCTTGATGCGTCGGCGTTTTGCTTTCTTGGCCATTCCACTCTCCATATCTTTAAGCAAAGGTGGCAGCTTAGACAGAACTGGCAGGGAACGATGTTTCAACGCTACAGGACTGCGGCTTTGATGGCCTTTACTGGCCGAGCCTTGACGACCTTCCGCGCCGGCTTTGCTTTAAATATCATAGGCTCTTTCGTAAAAGGATTGATACCGCTCCGCTCCTTTGTTGCTGGCTTCTTAACAACAACAAATTTGGCAAATCCGGAGAACGCTCCTACTTTATAGAGCTCCTTGTAGCCGATAGCGGCGAGCGATTCGATCACGGCTTTTACGTCCTTGCGCGCCATCTTGTTCGAATGCTGCGCAACGATCTTCTGAATGAGCTCCGACTTAGACATTAAGTTGGTTATATCCCCCTCCGATTTCGAATCATACGTGCCTGCGTTAGGCTGACGCCTGCGATGGAGGGAACTCGGCAGACCAATACGATGCACTAATTCAGGGGAAAAGTTGAAGCGAATGCCATCGCTGATGGCCTCGGGAAGTTTAGACTGACTGGTTCGTTTTCGGTTCTTCAATCTCGAACGCTTCTGCTCGCACAGCCTTGCGCTCATAGTCGGCGGCAAGCTGGAGCATTTGGGTGCGCGCCTTCGGATCCGGAAATGACTCGGCCTGAATTCGGCACTCTTCAGCACGAGCACGATATCTTTGGCTTGCAGGATTTGGTGCGCGGTCTGGCATCTTTATGCCTAACCCGCCGCAAACACGTGCGGCATAAGTCCCAGCCCCGGCAAATATAATATTACTCAATCTCGCAAAAGCAACCTCTGGTTCCCGTCTGCGTATGACCACCGCGCCCTGAAATCCGGCATCGTCTGCTCGCGGCTCACCACGTACCCACTGCGCCTCCCGCTCGAAGAAAGCATGGGTGACTGCTTCGTTGGCTCAATTTCGGTTCAGAACTCAAAGCGAAGACGAACGTAGCGATCTGGCGTACTCGGGGAGAACACAGGCCGCTGATTGGGGAGTTCGCCTATCAAATCCGATTCCGCGACAGGAGGCTATTGACCCCGAACGCAGCTGTCACCGGTCGAGACGTCTGGGCTGATGGCCCTGCTGCGGGGTCTCGGCACGGAAATTGTCATCTCCGAAGCCCGATAAACTGGCCGAACTTCGCCGGAAGCGGAAGGGAATCATTGCGGCAACCCGTTACCTCCGATGCGAGTATTTTACAATTTTTCTATGTTTCTTGCCACGATGGAACTTGGAACATAAGTTGGTTGGCAGCAGCGAAGGACGGCAAGATGCCGGGCCTGCTTCATCACGGGAGACTGACTGTGGCACCAAATAAACGCGGCATTTTTGCCGACAGTGGATTAACAGACAAGGTGGCTGACTTTTCGTACGAAAGTGACGCTCTCGCAGAAATGATCGCCCGCGCGTGGACCGATCCGACCTTCAAAGCGAAAATATTGACGGCGGCAGGCGCCAAAACAGAGCTCGCGTCACGGGGCTTCAGTCTGAAGAACCCTATCGTGGTTGAGGAAAGCTCTTACGTAGCCGGCTATCACGCACCAGCCGATGCAACCGTCTTCGTGATACCCGACCCAGGACGTATAACGACGGGGGGACCTCTTCTCGAGACCGCCAAATTGCTGATGGCCGTTACGCCAAACGGAATCTAGCGCGGTTGCGACTCGGTCTGAGTTGAAACGAGTTCGGTCACATCCTGCGAGAAACGATTGCCTGCAAGCATCCGGAACTGGAGGTTCTGAATGGCACAGTTGGTCACGGAGTGGGTCAGCGTCACGGGGGATATTTCGATCATCGCTCGCGAGTCCGGAGAGGTCTGGTTTCATACCGCGAGCGGCACGAAAGAAATTGCAGATCCATTCGCAAAGCCGATGACGGGCGTGGGTTCGGCGGGCAGTACTGTCGGTCTGCTCGACGGCGCGATAAATCTCGGATTTGTCAGTATTGAAAAGCACCTCGCGCGCCCGGAGCCGACGGTCGCCGGTTATATCATCGCCCTGGTCGGTGCCTATCACACGTCTGTCGATACGCCTCGAAATCTCCGCCGCGCCGCCAGCCGCTTCAACGAACTGGGGAGGCCCGAGGTCGCGGCCTACCTTGAAGAGCGTGCACGCGAGGAGACCGGCCACGACCGGCTCGCGCTGAAGGATCTGCGTGCGCTGGGTGTGCCGGGTGAGCGCCTCGTTGCCAACTTCATCCCAGAAGGCATCAAGCCGCTCTGCAAGCGATTCGATGACCTCTGCGCCGAGGACTATCCGATCGGCTGCATCGGCTATTCGTACTGTCTCGAGCGCATCGCCGCACTCAAGCAGGAGGCCGATATCGCGAGGGTCCGGGCACTGTGCCCGGATGGCGTCGATACGACCCGCTTCCTGCGAAGTCACAGCTCCCTCGGCAGCGAGGCGAGCCACGTCGCAGAAACGATCGAGTTCGTCGCATCGCTTCCCGCAAACGACCGTATCAAGGTCGTTCAGGAGACGTATGAATCGTCATTGCTCCTGGCGGAGGGATACAATCACGAGCTCCTCAAATCCGAGGCGGAGATACTCGAGGAGATTCGGAAGGCGATCGGAGAAGCGCTCCCGTATGATCGTGGTTCAGTTCCTTCGAACATTGAAGAGCACGTGGCTCGACCTGTGGCGTAACCGGTTAGCGCAGTCGTCATCACAGTCTGGCATGGCGTGGGGCGCGGGCACGCGCGTCTCGGATGCGTTTTTTTTGACTTACGACGAGGCTCGCGTAACCTGTCGCGACATCGGCAGACTTCCTCTTGTGAACTAGGTCTGTGCAATGCCGAGGCCGCCCACTGACATAGCCGAGTGGCTGGGTAGACAGGGTCTAGGCCAGTACGCCCAAACGTTCGCGGAAAACCATATCGATTACTCCGTCCTCCCGGATCTGACCGAAGACGACCTTGAAAAGCTCGGAATCTCCTTGGGCCACCGCAAGAAATTGCTCAGAGCCATCGACGAAATTTGGGGGACGAGGCAAACGCGCGACACAATGAAGGTTGCACGAACTGGCGCGGAAGCAACCTCCCCTGCGCAACACCGCGACGCCGAATTCCGTCAAATCACTGTAATGTTCTGTGACCTGGTGGGATCGACGCAGCTGTCCGAGAAGCTGGACCCTGAGGATCTCCAAAAAATCATTGATTCATATCGCCGGGAGTGCAGTACGGCGATCAGGCGTTATGGCGGCGAGGTCGCCCGCTACCTCGGCGATGGCGTTTTGGCATTTTTCGGTTGGCCCTACGCGCACGAGGACGACGCCCCTCGTGCTGTCCATGCGGCGTTGGAAATTGTTTCTGTAGTCACGAAGATTTCAGAGTCAGTGACCTTGGCCTGTCGAGTGGGCGTCTGCTCCGGGTCGGTTGTTGTTGGTGAAATTAGAAACAGCACCGCCTCCTGGTCGATGGATGCGGTGGGAGAAACGCCCAACATTGCCGCACGCCTGCAAACCCTCGCCGAGCCCAACACGGTGCTTATTTCGGAATCAACACGACATCTCGTATCGGCGACTTTCGATTTACAGGGCCTTGGACCGCAAGAGCTCAAGGGCATCACCGAACCTGTTCGCGCGTATCGCGTCCTTGCGGCCAAAAGCGCCGGCAGTCGGTTCGAGGCGGCACATGCCGGAACTCTCACGCCGCTCGTTGGACGTTCAAGCGAACTGCGCCTGCTGCTCGATAGGTGGGAGAAAGTCAAAGAAGGCGACGGTCAAGTGATACTGCTTTCGGGCATTCCGGGAGTTGGAAAATCACGGCTTCTCCACGAATTGAAATCACATGTCGAGGAGGAACCGCACATCTTGTTGCACCATCAGTGTTCACCGTATCACAATCAGAGCGCGTTCCATCCAGTGATCGAGCAGATCGAACAAGCGGCGCACCTAATCGCTCGTGAGGCCGATGCGGACAAGATTACAAAACTACAGGCATACCTTCCGCGCTCGACTAATAGTTCCATAGAGCCGCTCCTGCTGATTGCCAACCTGCTATCGATCTCCACCGAGAATCAGCAACACCTATCAGAGCTTACGCCGCAACAAATAAAGAACAGAACGATCAGCACGCTTGTCGACTTGCTGTTGGCGTTTTCCGTGCAACGTCCGACGCTCTGCATCTTTGAGGATGCGCACTGGCTAGATGCATCGACGCTTGAGCTGCTTGAACTGATGATCAGCCGCATCGCCCATGCTCGTGTGTTGCTTATTGTGTCGAGCCGGCCCGAGTTCCGCCCCACGTGGTTAGCTCACGCAAACGTCTCCACACACTCGCTCACGCGATTGTCACAGGCCGAAGTGAAGACGATGATTCGAGACCTCTTGAGGGGCGGGAACATGCCCCAAAAGCTGGTCGACCAAATTATCGAAAAGGCCGATGGCGTCCCGTTATTCATAGAGGAACTGACAAGCAGTACCTTGAGCGCGCCTTTACGAGAGACTCTCGGGCACACAGAACAACCAGCATCGCTCAGGGTTCCGGAGACGTTAAGCGACGCGTTGATGGAGCGGCTCGACCGCGCTGCGCCCAGCCGCAGAGTCGCGCAGATCGCGGCTGTGATTGGACGCGAGTTCTCCGACGATCTCTTGTCGGCTGCAGCGCGAATTGACGAGGAAGATATGCAGTCGGCCCTCTCGCTACTCGAAAAGGCTGACATCATCTATCGAGTCGGCATTTCGCCTTTCGTCCGTTTCGCTTTCAAACATGTGTTGTTGCGTGATGCAATCTACGACTCTTTGCTCAAGAGTAAACGGCAGCAGATCCATGCCGACATCGCGGCAATCTTGGTGCATGACTTTCCAAAGCTGGTTGAAAATCAGCCCGAAGTTCTGGCGCTTCACTATCAAGAAGCGAGCAACCACCAAATGGCCATTCGTTACTGGTTCGAGTCCGGGCAACGCGCGCTCGCGCATTCCGCTAACGTCGAAGCGATTGCCAATTTTCGGAAGGCCCTCCAGCTTCTCAACGCCTTGCCGGAAACACCTGAGCGCATCAAACAAGAGATCGACATTCAGTTGGCACTGGGGATACCGCTTATCGC
>JBARNC010000421.1:0-4698 GCA_049802775.1 Pseudolabrys sp.
ACTTAAGCCTGACGCGGTAGCGAATTCCCCCGCGCCGGGCGCGGCGCCGCCCGTGCAGCAAGGCCGCGACCATCAAAAGATGCTTGCGTCCACGCCGGGCCTGCGTACCGCCTATTCGGCGCCGCCACCGAGCGACAGCGGTTTGCTGACGGGTGCGCAGCCAGTGATTCCTGCCGGTTCATTCGAAGGCCGTTGGGCCGCACTGAGGTAATCAGCGCGATTTGAGCGCCAACCCGGATTTTTCTCGGTGCCGGGTGAGAGTGAACCCCGACCATGGTTCTGAGCAGTGCGCCAGCAGCGTTGGGGCCCCGCCCTGCCTTAGCCGTGGCTCGTTCTAAAATGATGACGACAGGTTGGGTTCGTTTTGCCAACTTACAATCAGTAGTTGTTGTCTTCCCTCGTTGCAAGCCGGAATCAACTGAGGAAAGTGCACTCAACTTAATCTTAGGTTCACTGTCGGCTACTGAGAAGTGCGTTGAGGCAATCAATCGGCGGTCAGACAATATTGATTTGTCGAAGCAAAATCGCGCGCAGAGATACGTCTCATATTCAAACGCGTAGGCAATTGTTGCCTACGAACGTCATCGGCGCCGGCGCCTTGATGAAGCGGGGACGGGCCTGGGCGCGCTGTTCGCGCAGCTGTTTGGCAAAGGGGAAAATCTGTCAGAGCTCACATGCGCCGTGGCACTACGTACGCCCCGGCGGCCTTCCAGCAAGGCAGCAATTGCAAATTAGCGCCGCGGGCTCGTCTTCGCCGGCCGGTTTTTATCCGGGGACAAACCCCAAAAAGAAACTGGCCACCACATTCAATTTGCCATCCAATTGCACTAAGTACTACGTGCTAGAGGCCTAGCTGAGTCGCTCAGCTGCAGACCGAGACCAAAGCCCACTTTTGAGTTTGGTGTTTCGATCCGATGGCCCCACGAAGGTGCCGGTCGCCGGGCACGCATCACCGCCGAGCGGTTAAATATTGCCACGGCATACACTACACTACGAGAAATACACTATGGCTACAGATCTAAATAAAACGTCGCTCACCACAGACTTTGCCGAACTCTTTGGAGCACCGCCAGTCTTGAGCAGCGAAGACCACCAATCCTACGATGCCATGTTGGCGCGCATTCTCCAGTTCCTTAAGGCGAGTGACTTCATCGACCAGATGCTCGGCAAGGACCTGACGGACGCCACTTGGGAGGTGAAGCGGAATTCGCGGCACAAGGCCTTCGTAATCGAACTGAAGAGGCGGAAGAAGCCGAGCAACTGGAAGACACGATTCCAGCAACTATATCGACTGGAGAAAGGCTGAGCGCGTGCGCTTGCCAAAGCTCAAGCCGTCGACGACCTCGATTCCCCTGCGTCTGCCGGTGACACTTCTTGAACGCGTCAAGGTTGCCGCAACAAACGCGATGTTCCCTATCAGTCCCTGATCAAGACATGGCTCGCAGAAAAGACGGAAACGCGCTGATGATCGAATAGCCAAGGCCTAGCGTTCCGGGTTGACGCTCGCCAGAGTTTCGACAAACAGCGAGATCGCTGCAGCGGGCCGATGGAGCCACGCCAATGCGGTTGCGCGGATTGTCTCTCGTATTCGCCGCATAGAGCTTGGCAACCTGGGAGATAGCAAAAACCTTCGCGGAGGCCTGATGGAGATGCGAATCGATTATGGCCCTGGCTACCGTGTCTACTACGTGCGGCGTGGTGCGGAGATCGTGATCCTGCTATGTGCCGGCGATAAGCGCACGCAGCAGCGAGATATCAAGCGGGCTCGGGAATTGGCGGAGAGATTGTAATGCTCAAGACGACACGATTTGATGCTGCCGACTTTCTCGATACCGAGAAGAAACAGGCGGCTTACATCACAGCAGCACTGGAAACCGGTGACGCAGATTTCGTGCGCGATGCGCTTGGCATCGTGGCCAAGACGCGCGGCATGGGCCAGGTAGCCAAGACAGCCGACTTGAACCGAGAAAGCCTATATAAGGCGCTTGGCGAAACAGGCAATCCCGAGTTCAGCACGGTAATGCGTGTGATGCGCGCTTTGGGTCTTACCTTGGCCGCTCGCCCTGCACAGACCAAGCGAACGTCCAAGAAGCGCCATGCGACGTAGCCCGCATGTGATGTTGCCGCACCGTTCAGGATGGTGGAAGAAACTCGTCGATCAGTCGATCGTTCGCTCGTTTGAATGGGTTGACGAATTTTACACCCTGCAACACAAAGCCATCCTGAAAATCTTCAGTAAGCAGGTACTGAACACCGGCACGTTGCGCCGAAGCCCATAACATCGCATCCCAGAACGCCAATCGGTGGGCTCGCACAGCCTCAAGTGCAGCCCCAAGATCACCGTCGTCGGCCGCTTGTACTGGCAAGACGGCGCGCCATGCATCGATTGTCCTTCGGATGTCATTAACCGGTATTTTCGCCTTGCGGATTGCCACATTGGCGAATTCCGCAAGGCTTTGCAGCAACAGGACGCTCCGTTCTGCCCGCATTGCGCGGGCAATAAGTTCGCGCGCCCGTGGCACCTTCGCGTCGGATATCGAAGCAGTCGCATAAACGAGGACGTTGGTATCGAAGGTGACCATCACCGCTCGTGCATCTCTTCGCGAGTGTACCTGCGCACGCTCGCGCCCCAGGACAGGCCCTTCGCCATTACGTCGATCGCGTGCTGGATGGCTTTCTCGCGTTCTGGAGTCATCAGCGGCGGGCAATAGGGACGCAGCACCGCGACAGGCTTGCTCCGTTTGGTGATCAGGATTTCCTCACCGCGTTCCACACGCGAAAGCAAGTCAGAGAATTCGTGGTTGGCTTGGCGCGCGCTAACGGATTTCATGATCGCTATCCATGTAGGACATGTAGGTACATTTAGGCGATTGATAAGTGATCGTCAAGGTCTCGGCCAGGAATTCGGTTTCCAAAACCACGCCCGGCGCCGCCTTATAAGCCGCAATCTTCTTGATCTGCAGCGCAATAATGCTCATCAGCCGGAAGGTTTTTGCCGGGGTGAACCAGCGCAAGTTTCTTAGCTTTCTTAGCCGTTTGCTCATCACATTTTGATATTGTGCTGGCGGCTGTGCCAGCGCCATGCGTCGACAATCATCTCCAGATTCGACCAGCAACGCGCGGGAAATAGCCTCGGCTGCTACGGATGCCATCACCCGCGACTTGCCTCCCTGCTATGGCGGCTTCGCCGCGTCGTCGCCGTTGAGAGCGGACTATTGACTGACAGGCTGGGATAATTCGCGATCAGAGCTCATGTGCGCGGCCAATCATTGAACTTAATGCGATTGAGTATCTTCCGTCAGTTTCTGCATCCAATTTTAGAAAGTCCGATGCACGAACAACAGGAAACCAAAGAAGAGAGTAGGGTGAACGCGATTCGATCAGATCAGGGCGAGACGGATCATACACCTGCAATTTGCGACCCGAATACGATTCTATTTCAAGCGTCCGCGAAAGTGGGATCCCGTCTTGTTCAAAGGCTGATTGGATCCGCTGTGGCGAAAGGTGGCTCAAGCGCTATTCATTCTTGAGGCAAGAAGCGTTCGCCCCCACCGCCCTGCCGTTTGTCCATTATGTGGACGGCTTATTCCGCGTGGCATGCCGGATAACGGGTAAATCCGAATGGGCGCAGAAGGAAAATCTCATCCTAATGACACGCAAACGGCTTTGGCGGCTGGCAGCACCAATAGGAAGAGGCGCCGCAGTGGGCTACACAGGCCTGTTATTGGGGCCGTTTTCATCTAATTTGTATCTCACCTTCCACTAGGAGCGCTCAAGATCAATCAACATACGAGTTTATGGTCTTCCATTCGGAGTTGTGGCCGTCCGTCTACTTGCTGCTAAGCAGAAAAGTTTACTTGAGCACCTGCACTCTAATGTGCACCTCCTCACCGAAGCTCGGCCAAACCCCCTACATGCCAACTACCTTTTCCGAAATCTCGGTAGTCGGCTATTGGCGGCAGCATCGGCTGGGGATTAAGGTGGCGGGAATCTTCAACACCTTTGGGCCGCGATATGGATTCCTCGTGTCCAATTTCGTCAGGCAGGCGCTCCGTAGCGAGCACATAACTATCTACGGCAGCCCGCCCATGTCGCCAGCAATTCGCGTCATAGCACGTGCGTCACGAGGGAATAGCCAAGGAAATATCGAAAAGCAGCAGTTACTATGTCGCGCTCCATTTCATTACTGCGCTTTCATAACGTAGCCCAACCCTTCCCTTTGGACTATCGCCGCCTCCGTGCTCGGATGAAGAGCTCAGCAAGCAGAGCCGCCGCCAGCGCCCCACCTGCGCCGTAGACTGCAGCCAGAAAATAGGACGAGCGATCCGGTGTCAAAGCTTGCAGGCCCTCCAGCAGCATCGCAACGGCCATGAGGGCCACCCCGACCGCGAACGGCCGGGGCCAAGCGAGGCAGAACAGTGACGTGATTGCGAAATAGCCGAGGAAGTGGTCAATCTCCCACCCGAGCGTCGTGCGGGGTGTCCATTTGGCGGGGCCCAGGGAGATGACCACGAGCAGGGCCATGGCGGCCATGCTGCAAAATTTTGCGATGCGTTTGATTGTCATTTATTTATTTGAACTTCTTCAGCCTCTGGCGCTTGCGGAGTCCCACGCCCGTGGCCGCCTCCGTTCTCGTCGATGAATTCTATGCCGGATAATTCTAAATTCTAATGTAAAGAGTTGCGGGCAACAGAAAGC
>JBARNC010000422.1:0-31910 GCA_049802775.1 Pseudolabrys sp.
ATCCGCCGGCTCAACATGCGCGAGCAGTTGATTCGCGAAGTGGAGATCATTCCGCTCGAAGTCGTGGTGCGCAACGTCGCCGCCGGTTCGCTGGCGCAGCGCCTCGGCATCGAGGAGGGCACCCAGCTGCCGCGCTCGATCATCGAGTTCTATTACAAGAACGACAAGCTCAACGATCCGATGGTGTCGGAAGAGCACATTACCGCCTTCGGCTGGGCTTCGCCGCAGGAGATCGACGACATTATGGCGCTTGCCATTCGCGTCAACGATTTCCTTTCCGGGCTTTTCCTCGGCGTCGGCATCCGTCTCGTCGACTTCAAGATGGAAACGGGCCGGCTGTGGGAAAACGACGTGATGCGCATAGTCGTCGCCGATGAGATTTCGCCTGATAGCTGTCGGCTGTGGGACATCAAGACCAACGACAAGCTCGACAAGGATCGTTTTCGTCGCGATCTTGGCGGCCTGGTCGAAGCCTATACCGAAGTGGCCAAGCGCCTCGGCGTCATGAGTGAGGGCGAGCGTCCGCAAGGCACCGGTCCGGTCCTGGTGAAGGGCTGAGGACAGCAGCCATTGGCGGATTGAGGCGAATCCGCAAGGATGCTAACCGGGGGCCGAGAGGCCCCCGTTTGCGTTGAGATAACGATGAAAGCCCGCGTCACAGTTACCCTGAAATCCGGCATCCTCGACCCCCAGGGCAAGGCAATCGAGGGCGCGCTGCGCTCGTTCGGCCTCGCCGGCGTGTCCAGCGTGCGTCAGGGGAAGGTGTTCGACATTGAGATCGAAGGCGGCGACCGCGCCAAGGCCGAGGCGCTGCTCAAGCAGGCCGCTGACAAGCTGCTGGTCAATACCGTGATCGAGAATTACCGCGTGGACGTGCTGGGATGAAAGCCGCCGTCCTCGTCTTTCCCGGCATCAATCGCGAGCGCGACATGGCGCGCACGCTTCGGCTGATCTCGGGGCGGGAGCCTGCCGTGGTATGGCACGCGGATACGGAACTTCCCTCAGGCACCGACCTGGTCGTGATTCCGGGCGGGTTCTCCTACGGCGATTATCTGCGGTGTGGCGCGATCGCGGCGCGCAGCCCCATCATGGATGCGGTGCGCGCTTACGCCGCTAGGGGCGGGCTGGTGCTCGGCGTCTGCAACGGCTTCCAGATTTTGTGCGAGGCGGGCCTGCTGCCGGGCGTGCTGATGCGCAATGAAAATCTGCGCTTCATTTGTCGCGATGTGTATTTGCGGGTCGAGCGCTCCGACACACCATTCACGCGTGGCTACAATGCGGGCCAGGTCATTCGGGTGCCGGTTGCGCACGGTGAGGGTAACTATATCGCCGATGGGGAGACCATCGCCCGGCTGGAAGGCGAGGGACGCGTGCTGTTTCGCTATTCGTCGCCGGACGGCTTGATCGATCCGAACTGGAATCACAACGGTGCCATCAACGCCATCGCGGGCATCCTAAATGAACGCGGCAACGTGCTCGGCATGATGCCTCATCCCGAAAACCACGTCGAAGCCGCGATTGGCCCGACCGACGGGCGCGGGTTGTTTGCGGGGTTAGTCGATCATTTGGCGAAGGCGGCGTGAGCCCTCCGTCGTCATGCCAGGCCTTGTGCCGGTCATCCACGTCTTTCGGCTAAGACTTGGGATTAAGACGTGGATGGCCGGGACGAGCCCGGCCAAGACAGTAAGAATGACGAACGGAGCAGATTGATACTGTGATCCACAACGAACCTCGCATCACGCCCAAGCTGATCGCCGAGCACGGCCTCAAGGCGGGTGAATACGACCGCATATTGAAGTTGATCGGCCGTGAGCCGTCACTTACCGAGCTCGGCATCTTTTCGGCCATGTGGAACGAGCACTGCTCGTACAAGTCTTCCAAGATTCATCTGCGCACGCTGCCGACCAAAGGACCGTGGGTCATCCAGGGGCCGGGTGAGAATGCCGGAGTCATCGACATCGGCGATGGGCTCGCCTGCGTGTTCAAGATGGAGAGCCACAACCACCCGAGCTACATCGAGCCCTATCAGGGCGCAGCGACGGGCGTCGGCGGAATTTTGCGCGACGTATTCACAATGGGCGCGCGACCGATCGCTTGCCTGAACGCGTTGTCGTTCGGCGCGCCGTCGCATCCGAAGACGCGGCATCTCGTTTCCGGCGTGGTCGCCGGCATCGGCGGCTACGGCAATTCGTTCGGCGTGCCGACGGTCGGCGGCTCGGTACGTTTCCATGCGCGTTATGACGGCAATTGCCTGGTCAATGCCATGGCGGTCGGTATCGTGCGCAAGGACCAGATCTTCTACGCGGCAGCTTCCGGCATCGGCATGCCGATCGTCTATCTTGGTTCGAAGACCGGTCGCGATGGCATCCACGGCGCCTCCATGGCTTCGGCTGAGTTCGATGAGGACTCCGAAGGCAAGCGTCCGACTGTGCAGGTGGGTGATCCATTCTCCGAAAAGCTGCTGCTCGAGGCCTGTCTTGAGATCATGCAGAAGGGCTGCGTCATCGCCATTCAGGATATGGGCGCAGCGGGCCTGACTTGCTCGGCCGTGGAGATGGGCGCCAAGGGTGATCTCGGCGTCACGCTCGATCTCGACAAGGTGCCCTGCCGTGAAGAGGGCATGAGCGCCTACGAGATGATGCTATCGGAAAGCCAGGAGCGCATGCTCATGGTGCTCAAGCCAGAGAAGGAAAAAGAAGCCGAGGCGATTTTCCGGAAATGGGGGCTCGATTTCGCGGTGGTGGGCGAAACCACGGCATCGAAGCGCTTCATCGTCCGCCATGGCGGCGATGTGATGGCTGATTTGCCGATCAAAGAGCTTGGGGACCAGGCGCCGGAATACAAGCGCCCTTTCGTCAATACGGCCAAGCTGGACGAGATCGATCCGGAGGGCGTGCATGCGCCCGTCGGCATCTTTGAGGCGCTGGAGAAATTGCTCGCGACGCCCGATCTCTGTTCCAAGCGCTGGGTGTGGGAACAGTACGATCACGTCATTCTCGGCAACACGGCGCAGCGGCCCGGTGGCGATGCCGCGGTGGTGCGTATCGAGGAAGGGCCGAAGGGCCTCGCGCTCACCACCGACGTCACGCCGCGCTATTGCGAGGCCGATGCATTCGAGGGCGGCAAGCAGGCGGTGGCGGAGTGCTGGCGCAATCTCACCGCCGTCGGCGCTAGGCCGCTTGCGGTCACCGACAATTTGAATTTCGGCAATCCCGAGCGGCCGGAAATTATGGGCCAGTTGGTTGGTTGCATCCGCGGCATCGCGGAAGCCTGCAAGGCGCTCGATTTCCCCGTCGTGTCCGGCAACGTGTCGCTTTACAACGAGACCAATGGCTGCGCGATTCTGCCGACACCGTCGATCGGTGGTGTGGGTCTTATCGACGATTTCAAGACATTAGCGACGCTGGCCTTCAAGCGTACGGACGAGCCTATACTGCTGGTCGGTGAAACCACCGGCTGGCTCGGCCAATCAATGTACTTGCGGGAATTGTGCGGCCGGGAGGAGGGCGTGCCACCGCCGGTCGATCTTACCGAGGAGCGGGAGAACGGCGATTTCGTACGGTCGCTTGTCCTCGACGGTACCGCGACGGCAGCACACGACCTCTCCGACGGCGGCCTTCTGGTTGGGCTCGCCGAGATGGCGATGGCTTCGGGCATCGGGGCCCGGCTGGATGCTGCGCCGTCCGATATTCCTGCCCACGCCCATTGGTTTGGTGAGGACCAGGCGCGCTATCTCGTCACATTGCCGGCGCCGCAAGTGGATGCAGTGCTCGTCCGTGCCAGGGCCGCGAACGTGCCGGTGTGGGTAATCGGCAGGACCGGCGGCGACACATTGACGCTTCCCGGCGAGCGTCCCATCCTAGTCACGATTCTGCGCGAGCGTTTTGAAGGCTGGCTGCCGGCCTATATGGCCGGCGAGCTGTGAGCGATCTTAAGAGGGCCGGCCTATGGCGATGCAAGCCGGTGAAATCGAGCGACTGATCAAGGCGCACATTCCGGATGCGCAGGTGACGATCCGTGACCTCGCAGGCGACGGTGACCACTACGCCGCCACTGTTATCTCGGCCTCGTTCAAGGGCAAGTCGCGGGTGCAGCAGCATCAGCTGGTCTACGAGGCACTCAAGGGTCAGATGGGCGGCGTGCTGCACGCATTGGCGCTTCAGACGGGCACACCCTGATGAATTCCGGACGCGGCGTTCGCGTTCTCTCACCCAAAGGCGCGATCACGCCGACCGGCACCTGGAGCCTCGGTGCGCGCGCCGGCGATTTCGTATTCGTGGCGGGCATGCGCGGTATCAACCCGGCGAATAACAGCCTCGTCGAAGGCGATGAAGCACGCATCCGCCAAGCCTTCATGAACATGAAATTGATCGCGGAATCCGAAGGCGCCAGTCTGTCGGAATGCGTCCGTCTGACCGTTTTTGTGACCGATATGAATCGGTTACGTCCGCTCGTAAACAAAGTGCAGGAGGAGCTTTGGACTGGCGGGCCATACCCGCCGCGGACCACTGTCGAGGTCGCCAAGCTCAATCAGGACGACTTTTTCGAGGTGGAAGGCACCTTCTACTCACCAAAAAGTCGATGAATTGCTCATTGCCTCTTGGGTTGGCGCCATCTTCTGGGGTACATATATCGGCAATCAAGGCGGCTGCGCCGCCACAAAGGATGAGGTTCCATGGCCATCGAGCAATTCATCGACAACGAAGTGAAGGCTAACGACGTCGTGCTGTTCATGAAGGGCACGCCGCAGTTTCCGATGTGCGGATTTTCCGGGCAGATGGTTCAGATCCTCGACCATCTCGGCGTCGCCTACAAAGGCATCAACGTCCTTGAATCCGACGAGATCCGGAACGGCATCAAAAGCTATTCAAACTGGCCGACAATTCCGCAGCTCTATGTAAAGGGTGAATTTGTCGGTGGCTGCGACATCGTGCGCGAGATGTTCCAGGCCGGCGAATTGCAGCAGACCCTGAAAGAGAAGGGCGTGTCTGTCCGGCAGACGGCCTGAGCTGCGTGTAACGCTTGGCGAAACTTCTTCTTGCCTTGGCGACGGTCGCTAATGGTGCGCTCGCGGCGCTGCTGGTGGGCGTGTCCGGTTTTTTGTTTGGCAGCGGTCCCGAAAGCATGCATGCCGGAGCC
Organism: Pseudolabrys sp.; assembly: GCA_049802775.1. Lineage (GTDB taxonomy): Bacteria > Pseudomonadota > Alphaproteobacteria > Rhizobiales > Xanthobacteraceae > Pseudolabrys. Next base: position 5,140 of record JBARNC010000422.1, read on the forward strand.
CTGGCGGCGGCGGGTTATGTTCTGGCGGAGATCGCCTGTCTGGTGGCCCCGATCGTCGGATTTGTTTTAAACAGGCGAGGTAAGACGGGTGCCGGGGTAGCGGCTGCATGGTTGCCAATTGCAGGTGCGCTAGCCGCGTTGGTAATGCCTGCGCCATATTAGGCGACCGCGACGAAGCGGTAGGCGCTGTCCTTGCGCTCGACCATTCCCACGCCCGGGTAGGGCAGGTGGAATCCGATCAGCTTGGAGCGATCAGCGGCGAGCCGATCAAGCAGCTTGCGACGCGTCGCCGCCGCCTGATCCGGGACGTGGTCGGCAGTCGGCTTCCATTCGGGATGCTGGAACGAAATCAGCGGGTGAGTGATGACGTCGCCGCCGACGATCAACCCGTCGCCGCCGGCGAACTCTAGCGATACATGAATGACCTTGCGTGTGGCCTTGCGTATCGACAACGCGCAGACCCGCAATGATCTCATCGCCCGCTTTGACCATTTTTACTTTGTCTTTGATCGCCGCGTAGTTGCGCCGTGCACCGGTGACGAAACCCGCACGCTCAGTCGGCAAACCGCGCGCGGCATTGTCGCCATGCCAGAAATCCCATTCAGCGCCTGCAACGAAGAACGTTGCGTCAGGCATCATCAAATCATTGAGCTCGTCCACCGTGCCCCAAAGATGATCGGGATGGCCATGCGTGAAAATCACCTCGTTGATGTTGACCTTGTCAATGCCAGCAGTTTTGAGATTATCCCAAAGTTTTCCGGCAGTCGGCATGAAGCGGCCTCCGGAGCCCATGTCGACAAGAATCAGATCGCTGGCGGCGCGGATCAACGTCACATTGGTCGGTGAATTATATTGTTCGCCGGTTTGCCCGGCCGCTTTGAGCAGCGCTTCGCGTTCGGCTGGCGGCGCTTCGGGCGCGAGGAAACTTGTCGATAGTATCAGATGGCCGTCGCTGACGACTGAGACCTCAAAGATCCCGTGCTTGAACGCAAAAGGGGTTGCTGCAAACGCCGGCAGCGTCTGCGTGATGACACTCGCGGCAGAAGCGGCGAGAAGCTCGCGACGGTTAAGGTTCAACATAAATGAAACCGGCTTGGCAGAGGCTCACCGCCTTCTACGCCAATGCCGGGCATCCCGCCACTTGCGGCGGGTCGCGTCGTTTGCTGCGCTAGCGTTTTCGACTAACGCGTGCGGTTTACGCGATTCATGATCAGGTAGATAACTGCCAGAACCAGTGCCAGTCCGATCAAGCTTTGCGTCGGTACGCCACTCGCGAACTTCGTGACGTTATCGGCCACTGATGTCACGAATACTCCGGAGCCCTGCCCGAGGAGCAGGTAGATCAACATGATCGCGAGAATGGCGACAAAGCCAAGCTCGACGAATTCCCACAGGATCACTTTTGCATTGGCCATGAATTTGCGCATGGCAGAACCTCTTGATGACACATACGACCTACGGGTGGGGGGCCTCGGCCCCCACCCTGATTGCGTCAGCAAACTTGTTCAGGCTAGCCGCCCGCGGGCGTCAGGCCATTTTCCGGTTCGAGAACAGCCAGAGGACAATCCCGAGAGTGATCAGACCGACGAGACCGTTCCCGCCCATGTCTTTCACCCAGGCCATGATGTTCGCTGTCACGGCGCCGAAGAACGGCAAGTTGGCACCGACCAATAGCGAAAGTACGATCGCCAGCGCCAGCAGCATTAGAGCTAATTCCGTCAACGCCCCGATCCACTCTTTGAGAGTATCGATCCCTTTCATTGCGGAGTCTCCCTAGGCATGTCCTCTGATTCGAGGACCGCGCGATGTTATTAGCGCTTTTCGCCTACTAAATGTAGAGAATTGTCGCAATGCGGCCACAAAATAAGCGGTGCACTATATTTAGTCGGGGATAACCTCCCAAACGCCCCGAACTTGGCACGGCGGAACTCCGGGTTTTTTGGCCTTTTTCGGTCACAGCCATGGCCGGCGCGGTTGCGCCGACTAGGTGGACTGATTGTGCACGGGCCGATTCGCGTCAGCGCGAGTAGTATTCCACCACCAGGTGCGGCTCCATCTGCACCGCATAAGGCACATCGGTGAGCACCGGGATTCGCGTCAGCTTAGCGGTCAGCTTCGATCCGTCGACGTCAATATAGTCGGGCACATCACGCTCGGCCAAAGCCTGAGCTTCCAACACCAGCGCCAGCTGCTTCGACTTTTCCTTAACCTCGACCACGTCGCCGACCTTGACGCGATAACTCGGGATGTTCACGCGTTTGCCGTTCACACGGACATGGCCGTGGCTGATGAACTGGCGCGCGGCGAACACGGTAGGGACGAACTTGGCGCGGAAGATGAGGGAGTCGAGCCGCCGCTCCAGCAGCCCGATCATATGGGCGCCGCTGTCGCCCTTGAGGCGACGCGCTTCCTGGTAGATGCCGCGGAACTGACGTTCGGAGATATTGCCGTAATAGCCGCGCAGCTTTTGCTTGGCCTTGAGCTGAACACCGTAGTCGGAGAGCTTGCTCTTGCGTCGCTGGCCGTGCTGGCCGGGGCCGTATTCGCGCCGGTTCACCGGACTTTTCGGCCGCCCCCAGGTGTTCTCGCCCATCCGGCGGTCGATCTTGTACTTGGATTCCATGCGCTTGGTCATTCGCGTCCTCGATTTTAGTTGCCGTTGCTGAGGATCGCGCCCTCCTCTGTCCCGGCAGGGGCCGGAACCGACAGGCAGAGCCTCGTAAAGCGCAAGGCCTTGCCGCGGGTCGCGAAACGCACCTCTGGGTCTGAAAACCCACGGGGCGCGCGGGTTTTAGGGGCGATCCAGGCGGCTGTCAAACTATCTGCGTCCGGGTAACGAGGCATGGCGATGGCCGAGCGCAAGGGTTGCCGGAAACCTTTTGGACCCCATTTAAACGCCGTCAGGACGGGCCCCTCTGGCAGCCAAATGGCTGTGATGTCGGACTGATTGAAACAAGGGGCCCTACACCATGACTGACCTCTTCATCATATCGCCAGGGGCAATCACAGCCTTCCTCCAGGTGATCGCAATCGACCTGGTGCTGGCCGGCGACAATGCGGTGGTGATCGGGCTTGCCGCGGCGGGCCTGCCGCGTGAGCGCCGGGGGCGGGCAATTCTGGTCGGCATTGCTGCTGCGACCGGCCTTCGCTTGGCGTTTGCCGCTGTCGCTGTGGAATTGCTGGAGATCGTCGGCTTGCTGCTCGCAGGCGGCATTCTGCTCCTGTGGGTATGCTGGAAGATGTGGCGCGAATTGCGTGGGCCAAGCGCGGAAGACACCGAGGCGGCGCTTACCAGGAGGGAGGCGCACATTCAGGGCAAGACTTTCGCGCAGGCGGCCTGGCAGATCCTAGTCGCTGATGTTTCCATGTCACTCGATAACGTGCTGGCAGTGGCAGGCGCGGCACGCGACCACCCTGCGGCCTTGGTGTTCGGACTTGGCCTCTCCATTGTGCTGATGGGTGTCGCCGCGAGCTTCATCGCCCGGTTGCTCAACCGCTACCGCTGGATCGCCTATGTGGGCCTGGGGGTCATTCTCTACGTCGCGCTCGACATGATCTGGCGCGGGTTCCTGGAAGTACAACCGCACATGTTCGGCTAGAAGCCGTACCGCGCCAATGCTGCTGCAAGGCTGGACGAAGGCGTACGGCCCGAGGTGAACATGATGCGCGGCGGAGAGGGCGGCTCGCTTGGCCCGCGCGCGCGCAGCAAATCTGCGACACGGCGGGCGATCGCAGGTGCCGGGTCGAGCCAAGTGACGGGCCACGGCGCATTAATACGGAAGCGCTCAAGCAATAAAGGATAGTGCGTGCAGGCGAGCACGATCGTGTCGGTGCGGCGCGCGTCTGTGCCGATGAAGCAGCCGGCAATCTCGGCCTTGATTGCTGCGTCGTTGACCGCTTCGCCCGCCAGCTCTGCCTCGGCATAAGCAGCGAGTCGTGACGAACCGACCAAATGAACGTCGCAGCCGGCGGCAAATTCGCGGATCAACGCGTGGGTATATTCCCGTCCAACCGTCGCCTGCGTGCCGAGCACCGCGATCCTCTTGCTTTTTGATTCCGCGCAGGCCGGCTTGATCGCCGGCACGGTGCCGACAAAAGGCACGGAAAAACGCGCGCGTAATTCGCCAAGCGCGAGGGTCGAAGCGGTGTTGCAGGCGACCACCACCAGATCGGGCGCGTGATCGGCAATCGCCTTGCCGATGACGTGCACGATGCGAGTGATCAGCGCCTCTTCGGGCATGCCGCCATAGGGAAATCCGGCGTCGTCTGCCACATAGACGTAGCGTGCGTCGGGTCGCGCCGCTTTTACTTCTCGGAACACCGTGAGGCCGCCAAGTCCGGAATCGAAAACAAGAATGGTTTGCGGCATAGCGCTACAGGCGGCTTCAGGCAGCCCCGAATACCCGCTTGAAGATGGTGTCGACGTGCTTGAAGTGGTGGTCGAGGTCGAAGTTGGCCTCGAGCTCTTTGTCGGAGAGTTTGGCGCGCACATCCTTGTCGGCTTTCAGCAGCGACAGGAAATCACTATCGCCGCTCCACACCTTCATGGCGTTGCGTTGCACGAGGCGATAGGCGTCCTCGCGCGCAACGCCCTTCTGTGTCAGTGCGATGAGCACGCGCTGCGAATGAATCAAGCCTCCAAGCTTGTCGAGATTTTTCTGCATTGCGGCCGGATAAACCACCAGTTTGTCCAAGATGGATGCGAGCCGCGCTAACGCGAAGTCGAGCGTGACGGTGGCATCTGGGCCGATCATACGCTCAACCGAAGAATGCGAAATATCGCGCTCGTGCCAGAGCGCGACATTTTCCATCGCGGGCAGGGCGTAGGCGCGCACCACGCGGGCAAGCCCCGTGACGTTTTCCGACAGCACCGGATTGCGCTTATGCGGCATTGCCGAGGAGCCCTTCTGCTTTTCGGAGAAGAACTCCTCTGCTTCCAGCACTTCTGTGCGCTGCAGGTGGCGGATTTCAGTGGCAAGTCGTTCAATGGACGACGCGACCACACCGAGCGTTGCAAAATACATGGCGTGGCGGTCACGCGGGATGATCTGGGTCGAGACCGGCTCTACGTCCAAGCCCATTGCCTTCGCCACATGCGCTTCGACGCGCGGATCGACTTGCGCGAAGGTCCCCACCGCACCTGAAATGGCGCAGGTCGCCACCTCCTTGCGTGCGGCCACCAGGCGCTCGCGCGCTCGCGCGAATTCCGCGTAGGCATAGGCGAGCTTGAGGCCGAAGGTCGTCGGTTCGGCATGGATACCGTGCGAGCGCCCGACCGTCGGTGTGAGCTTGTGCTCGAAGGCGCGGCGTTTGAGGGCGGCGAGCAGCGAATCGACATCGGCGATCAGGAGGTCGCCCGCGCGCACCAGCTGCACATTGAAACAGGTGTCGAGCACGTCTGAGGAGGTCATGCCGGCGTGCACGAAGCGAGCTTGCGGACCGATGATTTCGGAAAGATGCGTAAGGAAGGCGATGACGTCGTGCTTGACCTCCGCCTCGATCGCATCGATGCGGGCGGCGTCGAACTTGGCTGTCTTGCCCTTGTCCCAGATTTTCTTGGCAGCGTCCTTTGGGATGATGCCGAGGCCGGCCATGGCCTCGGCGGCGTGCGCTTCGATCTCGAACAAGATGCGGAATTTCGTTTCCGGCGCCCAGATTGCGGTCATCTCGGGGCGGGAATAGCGTGCGATCGTCACGCCGCTTCCCCGCGTGCGGTTGCCGCCGCATTGCGGATCGCGGCGATACTGGCTTTGTAGTTGCCACCCTTGAATACGGCTGAGCCAGCGACAAGCACATTGGCGCCAGCTTGCACGATGCGTGCGGCGTTTTCCGGCGTCACGCCGCCGTCGACTTCGATGTCGATCGATCGCGCGCCGACCAGCGCGCGTAACTCGCGTAGCTTGTCGAGTGCCGCCAGGATGAAACTCTGGCCGCCAAAACCCGGATTGACCGACATCACCAGGATGAGATCGACGAGATCGATGACGTGCGCGACGCTGGAGGCCGGCGTGCCGGGGTTAAGACTGACGCCCACCTTCTTGCCCAGCGCCCGAATCGCCTGCAACGAACGGTGCACGTGCGGCCCCGCCTCCACATGCACAGTGATAATATCCGAACCAACCTTGGCGAAGGCTTCCAGGTAAGGGTCGCAAGGACTGATCATCAAATGCACGTCAAGGGTAGTTCTCGCAATCGGCCGGATCGCCTTCACCACCTCGGGACCGATTGAAATATTAGGAACGAAATGCCCGTCCATCACGTCGACATGGATCCAGTCGGCGCCGGCAGCTTCCACTGCGCGCACCTCCTCGCCCAGTTTGGCGAAGTCGGCCGCGAGAATCGACGGCGCGATGATGAGCGGACGGGGCATTAATGGCCTCCAGACGCCGTTCGGGTAACACGCGCGAGGCCTGCGGGCAATGTTCGGCGGCGTAGACCGGCCCGGCTGTTAACGCCTTTTGGCAAGCCGCCGCGACAGTGCCTGCAACGCCACCGGCAGCAGATAGATCGGAAACTGCACCATGGCGAAATAAAACCAGGCAAGATCGGGGAGCGACGCCCCGATCGCCGCCATGACCAGGCCGATATTGCGGAAAGCGGCAAGCAGTCCGATCTCCAGCCCGTGCTCGAGCCCGCTGCGCCAAAACACCACCACGCTGAGCCCGATCATTGCGAAGGTCAGCACGAAGATCAAAACCAGCAGCTCGAGCGCGAACAGCGGGTCCGCCATGACGTGGCGCGGCACGCCCTCCATGGCCGCGATTGCGAAGATGAAGAGGGCGATCACATTGAGCCCGTCGATCGGCTCTTTTTGCTGATCGATCCATGGCTGGCCCGCGGTGCGGCGGATCGCACAGGCAATGGCGCCGGAGGCGGCAAAAAAGAAGAACAGTTTGACACCGAGCTCAAGTGGTGAAAATAGCGATGTGCCGAGGTACAGGTAACTCAACGCAACGGTGGTGATCGGCGACAGCACGATGCAGACGATCAGTGTCATCAGCGAAAATGCCACGTCGAGGCCCATCAGCGCTGCGAAAGCTGCCGCGGAAGTGATCGGCGTGATCGTGCTTTGGAGGATCATGATGGTGTAGAGCGCGGGTATTGCCTCACGGATACCTGACAGCCAATAAATCATGCCAAACAACAGCGGCATTGCCACCATCACCCATAGCGCGGCGACGATTGTAAGACGCGGTGCCCTGAGGTAGCGGCCGAAGACGGCGAGGTCGGTCCGCAAATAGGAAAACAGAAGCAGTACGAATACGGTCTCACCGAGATGCGGCTTGACGTAGGCGGCAAGTGAGGGAACGGCGAGGCCGAGAAAAATCGACACCGCCAGGGCGCGAGTGCCTTGCCGGCCGAGCCATGCCAGCTCGGCTCTCAGCGTACTGAATATTGGCATGAACAATCGGCCCTCCAGCACGGCGTTGGTCATAGCGCGCGCGCCTGATCGGTTCCATATAAATGCCGTCACCGGGTGTGGGAGATGAGGCCGCTATGGCACGTACCGATGCAATGGTTCTCGGCGCCGGCATTGTTGGCGTCTCGGTAGCGCTGCATCTCGCGAAGCGCGGACTATCGGTGGCGCTCGTCGATCGCGCCGGCGTCGGCGCGCAGACGTCCTATGGGAATGCCGGCGTTATCGAAGGCAACACCATATTTCCACCGGCGTTTCCTTCCGATCCCGGCGCCCTCTTGCGTATCGCACTCAGGCGCGCAGGTGAGGCCAACTATCACTTGTCATTCTTGCCTCACGTAATGCCCTGGCTGCTCGCGTTCCGCGCCGCGTCGCGTCCGGAACGTCTGACCGAAAACGCGCGGTTGATCCGGCCGCTGTTCTCTCGCGCGGTTGCAGAGCACGAGGCATTGATGGCTGAAGCCGGCGCAACGCGCTACTTGCGCAAGACCGGCTGGCTCAAGGTTTACCGCGGCGAAAAAAGTTTCGCTGCGCTCACGCCGGAATTCGATCTCGCCGCCAAGTTCGGTTTGCCGCTTCAGGCCCTCAATACCAGCGGTGCACGAGGGCTCGAGTCCTCGCTCAATCCCGTGTTCGCGCATGCTGTGTTCTGGCCGCAGGCAGCAAACGTAAGCAACCCCCTCGGCGTTACCTGCGCCTACGCGGCGCGTTTTGAGGCGCACGGCGGTGTCACTCTTGCTGGCGACGCGCGTACGCTGCACCGGGCGGGCAACCGCTGGCGTGTGGAAACTGACGAGGGAGCGCTCGATGCAGCCGAATGTGTGGTCGCGCTCGGGCCATGGGCAAATGATCTCCTCAGAATGCAGGGCCTGAAGCTGCCACTGGCGGTCAAGCGTGGCTATCACCGCCACTTCCGCGCACAGGGCAATGCCGGGTTGTCGCGACCGGTGCTCGACGCCGAGGCTGGCTATTTAATTACGCCGATGGAGCAGGGCATTCGCATGACGACCGGCGTCGAATTTGCCGCGCGCGATGCAAAGCCAACCCCGGTTCAGTTCGACCGATTGATGCCTAAAGCGCGCGAGTTGTTTCCACTGGGCGAACGCGTGGATGACAAAACCTGGCTCGGCAGCCGGCCCTGCTTTCCGGATTCGCGCCCAGTGATAGGTCGCGCACCGGCACTCGCCGGCTTGTGGCTGGCGATCGGCCACGCGCATTGGGGTCTTACACTTGGTCCTGCCACGGGACGCTTGATCGCGGAAATGATGGCGGGCGAGGCGCCATTTTGCGATCCGGCGCCTTATCGGGCGGAACGATTTCTCTAACGGCTGAATTTATCTTTCCAGCTTGGCAGCGCTCCCGGGAACTGTAAAGCGGTTGCCTCGTAGACACCGCGCGCGATCGCGCGGGCAAGAACATTGGCTGCAAGCATGCCAAGTTCGCTGAGCGAAAATACCGGGTCGGGCAAAGGCCGCTGTCCCATGGCGGCTGCAAATACGATGTCGCCGTCGAGCGGGGTATGCACCGGATAGATCGCGCGCGGAAGACCGGTTTGCGCCATCACGGCGAGTCGCTTCGCTTGTGCCTTGGTAAGTTTGGCATCGGTCGCGACTACTGCGAGGGTGGTGTTCTCACCCAATGCGCCTTTGCTGCGAAATGCCAATGTGTCGTCAGGAAATGAGGCCGGCCAACCACGTCCGCCAAATTCTTTGCCTCGTTCAAAGGGAGCTGCCCAGAAATGCGGCCCGTTGCCGATGGTCGTGCTGCCGGCGGCGTTGGCGGCAGCAAGGGCGCCTACCGTAAGGCCACCACGCGTCTGCGCGCTGGCCGATCCGATGCCACCCTTGAGATTGACGGTAGTGGCGCCGAGCCCGGCACCCGCACTGCCGAGTGCAAAATCGCCGCTCGCAATTCGCGCCGCCTCATAGCCAAGCTCGCGGTACGGCGGATAGCGGCCCCAGTTTTTGTCGCCGCCTGAAAGCAAGTCAAACAGGATCGCGCCCGGCACGACCGGTACACGCGCATCGCGGACCTGGAAACCACGACCCTGCTCGCGCAGCCAGGCTTGTACGCCCGAAGCGGCGTCCAGGCCGAAGGCAGACCCGCCCGACACTACGATGGCATCGACGCCTTCCACGGTCTGCGCCGGATCGAGCAGGGCGGTCTCGCGCGTTCCCGGCCCGCCGCCGCGCACGTCTACGCTCGCCACCACGGCATGATCGAACACGATGGCGGTGACGCCCGAGCCGAGCTTGGCATCGCTAGCGTGGCCGACGCGGACGCCAGGAATATCGGTGATCAAATTGCGCAAGGTTGCCATCTTGTTCACCCGCGTATCACATCCACGCAATCCAGGTTAGCCCGACCTTGCCATCGCCACATTGGGTGGCGCATCTAACGGGCATGAATAGCGACGTCACTTATTTTGCTGCCCTGATCGCGGGTCTGGTCAGCTTTCTCTCTCCCTGCGTCCTCCCGCTGGTGCCGCCATATCTGGTGTTTCTAGCAGGGACTTCGCTTGAGCGTTTCGCGGACAAGGAGCCGGAGCCGCGGGTCAAGCGCGAAACCGTAGCGGCAGCGGCCTTGTTTGTACTCGGCTTTTCTACTGTGTTTGTGGCGTTTGGTGCCAGCGCCAGCGTGATCGGCTCTCTGGTCCACGCCTATTCCGGACCGCTTGCTACCATCGCCGGCATCATAATTGTCGTCATGGGCTTGCATTTTCTTGGCGTCACACCAATCGCGCTGCTGCATAGGCAGAAGCGGCTCGATGTTGCCAAGCCAGTCGGTCTGTGGGGCGCTTATGTGATCGGACTGGCTTTCGCCTTTGGCTGGACGCCGTGCATCGGTCCAATCCTCGCCGCTATTCTGGCAGTCGCTGCATCCGAGCAGACCGTGACTAAAGGGGCGAGTCTGCTCGCAGTCTATTCGCTGGGTCTCGGGATACCGTTCGTCGTCGCGGCCTTCGCGGTCGAACCATTCGCGGCATTTCTGGCACGGTTCAAAAAGCACCTTGCGCGGGTCGAGCACGCGATGGGCGCGTTGCTGGTGTTCACTGGAATCGCGTTTCTTACTGGCAGCGTTAATCAGATGAGTGTGTGGCTGCTCGAGGCATTTCCGGTGCTCGGCAAGATCGGTTGATAAAAAGAAAGTCCACCAACCGGCGGGCTTTTATTTCTTTAGCACGATTGCCTACTTCATCTTGCTGCAATCGGAGCCCGGGCACTCGACATATGTGATCTTGCCGCTGCCATCCTTCTTCCAAATGTACATCACGTAGTCGAGCTTGGTGATATCGCCCTTCTTGTCATAGGAAATATCGCCGAGCACGGTTTTGAACTGCATGCCGGAGTGCATCTTCTCGGCTACCTTCTTGGGGTCGAGCGACTTGGCCGCTTCCGCAGCCTGTTTGATGATCTGCACGCCGGCGTAGCTATAAAGTGTGTAGGCTTCTGGCTCGAATTTCTTGGCGCGGAATTCAGCCACCACTTTTTTGGCATCTGGCTTGTTGCGCGGATCGGGACCGTAAGTCATCAATGTGCCTTCAACACCTGGTCCGCCAATTGATGCGAACTCGTCGGAGGTTATGCCGTCGCCGCCCATCAGTGGCGCCTTCACACCCTGGTCGCGCATCTGCCGCACGATCAAACCGCCTTCAGTGTAGAGGCCACCCCAGTAAATCAGGTCTGCGCCTGACTGCTTGATCTTGGACACCAGCGCTGAATAGTCCTTTTCGCCGGTGTTCACGCCTTCGTAGAGAACTTCCTTCATCCCGCCCTTGGCCATCGCTTTTCTGGTCTCATCGGCAAGACCTTTTCCGTAAGTCGTCTTGTCGTGAACGACAGCGATTTTCTTGCCTTTGAAATGTTTCACGACGTATTCGCCAGCGACTTGACCTTGCTGGTCGTCACGGCCGCAGACGCGGAAAATGTTCCACATCTTGCGCTCAGTCACTGTCGGGTTCGTTGAGGCCGGCGTGATCTGGAGAATGCCGTTTTCCTGGTAGACTTCGGACGAGGGGATGGTGACGCCCGAATTGTAGTGGCCGATGACGAACTTGACGCCGTCGGCGGAAAACTTATTGGCAACCGACACGCCTTGTTTCGGATCGGACACGTCGTCTCCGTAGGAAACGGCGATTTTCTGGCCGAGGATGCCTCCGGCAGCGTTAATGTCGATTGCAGCCTGGTCGACACCATTCTTCATTTGCGCGCCAGTCGCTGCACTCGGCCCTGTAATAGGTCCGCCCACTCCGAATTTAACCTGAGCCGCAGCCGTTCCTGCGGTGGCCATCGCCATGCTCAACGCGAAGCCGAGTGTTGTGATCTTCTTCATCTATGTTCCCCCTTCAACTGGAGCCGGCATTTCGTCCGTAGCAATATTACGTCAGGGCAGGTTGCGGCGCCAGCGCATCGGGCCGTCGGGTTCGTTGAGCCAGCGATATTGCGTGACCATTTGCGAGGCCCGCGCGGCCCTGAAACCAAGGAAGCCGAAGACGACGCAGAATGTCCCGTCCACTAGATAGTAGTGAAGCGACAGAAAGGTACCTCCGTAAAGACTGAAATGAATGAAACGAACCGCGCCGGCCAGGATGAAGCCATATGCGACAACCTGCCACCATGGCCGCCAGGTCGTGGCTATGGCGCGGCCAGCCAGCGCCGCCGCCCCGCCGCCCAGAATGATCGTCACAAGCAAGAAAACGCCTAATGAGCGTTCTTCATAGAGTAGTTCGGGGATAGAGAATGCGGTCGAAATTTCGTTCAATGTCGGCCTCCCTCGAGATAGGCGGACTTGATATCGGAGCGTTCCAGTAATTCACGTCCTGTCCCCGTAAGGGTGATCAGGCCATTGACCATAACGTAGCCACGGTGGGCGAGCTTAAGCGCGTGATAAGCGTTTTGCTCGACGAGAAACACTGTAAGACCGCTCTCGGCATTGAGCGCTTTGATGGCATCGAAGATCTGTCGCACGACCAGCGGTGCGAGACCGAGCGATGGTTCGTCGAGAAGCAACAGGCGCGGCCGTGCCATCAATGCACGGGCAATTGCGAGCATTTGCTGCTCACCGCCCGACAGCGTACCACCGCGCTGGCCGATGCGCTGGCTCAGCCGCGGGAACAAGGCAAGCACACGATCAAGGTCGCGCGCAAATTCAGAAGGCTCGGCGGTGATTGACCCCATTTGCAGGTTTTCGAGCACTGTCATGCGCGAAAAAATACGGCGCCCTTCCGGCGCCTGTGCAAGTTTGAGCCGCGCAATCTCATGTGTCGGCAGCCCGGTGATATCGATACCAGCGAATTCAATCGTGCCCTCGCGCGCGCGCGGATTGCCGCAGACGGTCATGATCAGCGTGGATTTGCCAGCGCCATTGGCGCCAATCAAAGTGACGATCTCCCCTTCGTTGACGTCGAGATCGACGCCTTTGAGCGCCATCACGCGGCCGTAGTAGGTTTTCACACCGCGTACTGTGAGCAGCCGCGTTGTCATAGCCCGACCTCCGCCTCGACGTTGGCAAGGTCCTTGTCGGCGACACCGAGATAGGCGGCGATGACTTTCGGATTGTCGCGGATCGCAGCCGGCGCTCCGTCGGCGATCTTGACGCCATAGTCAAGCACGACCACGTGGTCGGAAATTTCCATGACCACCGACATGTCGTGTTCGATCAGCAGAATCGAAATGCCGTATTGTTCGCGGATTGCGAGCAGAAGGTCGTTGAGCTGGGCGCTCTCGCGCGGGTTGAGCCCGGCTGCCGGTTCATCGAGGCAAAGCAAAACCGGTTCGGTGCACATGGCACGCGCGATTTCGAGGCGGCGCTGTGCACCGTAAGGCAAGTCGCCCGCAGCGTCGTCGGCGCGCCCCGTGAGGCCGACCCTGTCGAGCCATTCCCGCGCCTGTTCGACCGCAGCACGTTCGGCCTTGGCAAAGGAGGGAAAGCCTAGGACACCGAGAAGGGTGTAACCTGATGCGAGCATCAGGTGGTTGTGTTGGGCGACCAACAGATTTTCCAGCACCGTCATGCCTGGAAAAAGCCGGATGTTTTGAAACGTGCGAGCGACCCGCGCCTTTTGTGCAACAAGATAGTCGGGCATACGTTCCAGCAAATAGAGTCCGCCGGCTGCGTGCGTGACGCTGCGCTCGCCGCTGTCGGTAAGCGTTTCGAGCCAGTCCCAAGCAGTGGGATCGCCGTGGCGAAGGACAAGACGTCCCTCGGTCGGCTTGTAGAAGCCGGTGATGCAGTTGAACACCGTGGTCTTGCCCGCGCCGTTCGGCCCGATCAGCGCCGTGATATTGCCTTGCCGGGCAGAAAACGACAGATCTTCCACTGCGACGAGGCCGCCAAAGCGCATGGTCAAGTGCTCCACCCGCAACAGCATGTCGCCTGAGCTCGCCATCAGCCGTGCCCTTCCTTGACGAGGTCGGTACCGATAGCCTTGCGTTCTTTTAAGACGATTGACGGCTCGCGCGTCGCAATCAGACCCCGCGGCCGCCAAATCATGATGAGCACCATGGCGAACCCGAACAGGAGCATTCGGTACTGAGTCGGGTCGAAGGTGGATCCGAAAATCAATCTAAGGAAATCGAGCTCGCGCATGATCTCCGTGCCGCCGATCATCGCAATGGCCGCGATAGCAACACCGATCTGACTGCCCATGCCGCCCAGCACGACGATCGACAAGATCGTCGCGGATTCCAGAAACGTAAACGAGTCAGGCGAGATGAAGCCTTGCCGCGCGGCAAAGAATGAGCCGGCAAAGCCCGCGAACATCGCGCCCATGGCAAAGGCGGTAAGCTTGGTGTTGGTCGTGTTGATGCCGAGCGAGCGGCAGGCGATTTCGTCCTCGCGCAGCGCCTCCCAGGCGCGCCCGACCGGCAGGCGCCGCAAGCGCACCGTGACGAACGCTGTGAGCAAGGCCAAGGCGAGGATCAAGTAGTACAGGAAAATGGTGCGATAGATCGGCGAAAATTCCAACCCGAACACTGCGGCAAAGCCGTCTTCGTTAGCGTTGAACGGAATGCCGAAGAACGTTGGACGCGGGATACCGGTGATGCCGGCATAGCCGTTGGTCAAATCCACCCAGTTAATCAGAACGATGCGGATGATTTCGCCGAAGGCAAGCGTGACGATGGCAAGATAATCGCCGCGCAACCGCAGCACTGGAAAGCCGAGCAGAATTCCCCAGAACGAGGCGAGGACGCCAGCGAGCGGCAGCAGTATCCAAAAAGAAAAACCGAAGGTCTTGGCGAGCAGCGCGTAAGAGTAGGCGCCCACGGCGTAAAAGGCGACATAACCGAGGTCGAGCAGCCCCGCTAGGCCTACCACGATATTCAGACCCCATCCGAGCATGATGTAGATGAGAATTTGAATTCCGAAATTGTCGATCCACTTTACAGCGCGGCCAAAACCCGCGGTAGCAATGACGATAGCTGGATAGGCAACAACGAATCCGATGGCAAATGGAATGATCCATTTGCCGACTTGCATGCGCCACCGCGGAGTTGCAGCGCGGGGCCGTAGCACACGATCTCTTAGCCACGGTTCGATCGCGAGCGAGTAGGCGAGACGACCGAGTCCGACAACGACGACAATGGCGAATAGCAGCGGCCAACGTGTGGTCAGGATCAGGTCATTGCGAACGTTGGTAACGGTCTCGAAGCCGATTAAAGGCAGGAACAGACCGAAAGCAATCAGTGCGGTAACGCCCGCGTCGCGTAATACGCGAACCGTGTCGACGCGCTTTGCTGGCGCGCCGCTCCCCATAGTCAGACCTTCTCGACATCCGGGCGGCCAAACAGGCCTTGCGGTAGGAAAATCAAGGTGATTGCTAGGACTGAAAATGCGGCAACGTCTTTGTAGTCGATGGAAAAATATGCCGACCACATAGTCTCAATTAGACCGATCAATATGCCGCCAATAACTGCGCCTGGTAGTGACCCGATGCCGCCCAGCACGGCGGCAGTAAATGCTTTCACACCGGGAACGAAGCCGTCTGAGAAACTCACGACGCCGTAGTACATCAGGTACATGGTGCCGGCGACGGCGGCGAGCGCAGCAGCGATCACGAAAGTCATCGAGATGGTGCGGTCGACGTCGACGCCAACCAGAGCCGCCATCTTCTGATCCTGCTCGCACGCTCGTTGTGCGCGGCCGAGGCGCGTCTTGGTGACGAGATACCAGAAACAGGCGAGCAGGACCGCCGTGACGACCCAGATGATGAGCTGTTTGAGCGAGAGGGTGACCGGATAGTCGTTTTTCGTGAATAGCACAAACTCGCCTTGCACCATGGGCGGGATCGACTTGTTGCGCGGTCCTTGCGTCACCTGAACAAAATTTGACAGGAAAATTGACATGCCGATCGCCGAGATCAATGGCGCCAGCCGAAATGAGCCGCGGAGTGGTCTGTATGCGAGTCGTTCAATTACCCAGTTGACCAGTGATGTGAACAGCATTGCAACAATCAGCACGATGAAGAGTGCAAGCGCGATCGAGGTTACCCCAAGGAAACTCACGAGAAGCAGGAAGGCGACCAAAGCAATGAATGCCGACACCATGAAAACATCGCCATGTGCGAAGTTCACCATGCCGATAATGCCGAATACCATGGTGTAGCCGATGGCGATCAGGCCGTAGATCGAGCCGAGTGTGATGCCGTTGATGAGCTGCTGGAAGAAGACTTCCATCCCGTCCCTGCGCCTTCCCGATGTCGCCCGCCTGACGACCAATGGGTCGATGTCCAAGGCTTAACAGGGCGTGGAGGGAGCGGCAACGCTACGTCGGCGATGTGTTATTAAGTCCAAATGCCGCAAGAGGGTCGCCTTGTCGTCTAGCCTGGAAATCGTCGTACGCGTCGGCTGCTATACCGTAGTTTTTGCGGGCATGGCGCTGTGGGAATGGTTGGCCCCGCGGCGCTGGCTAAGCGTGGGGCGCCAGCCGCGCTGGGCCAATAATCTCGGTATTCTAGCGATCGACACCATAACAGTGCGTTTGCTGGTGCCGACCACTGCGATTGGCGTGGCGCTGATCGCGTCGGAGCGCGGTTGGGGCCTGTTTCCGATTTTGGGATTACCATATTGGGGGGCACTTGTAGGCGGCGTCATTGCGCTCGATTTCGTTATCTATATTCAGCATCGCCTTTTTCACTATGTGCCCATCTTGTGGCGACTCCATCGTATGCACCACGCGGATCTCGATATTGACGTGACCACCGGCGTGCGCTTCCATCCGCTGGAAATTTTGCTCTCGCTTACGATCAAGATCGTGGCTGTGGCAGTCCTCGGCGTACCGGCAACGGCTGTGCTGACTTTCGAAGTTCTGCTTAACGCCACATCGATGTTCAATCACAGCAATGTCGCAATACCGCCGCAGCTGGAACGAATTGCACGTTGGATCGTGGTGACTCCCCAGATGCATCAGGTGCATCACTCGATCGAACGCGCGGAAACGGACAGCAATTATGGTTTTAATTTGCCGTGGTGGGACCGCTTGTTTGGTACCTATCGCGCCAAGCCGAAGGCCGGTGAAGAGCGCATGGTGGTCGGCTTACCAATTTTCCGCGACGTCGCAGAACTCAACATTGTCCGGCTGCTGACACAGCCATTTAGGAACGACGCAACCCAGCAGCGCTGAAGTTGCGATTAGTGCAAGCCGCCGAATATCCAAATCAGCACCAGAATAGGAATTGGTATCCCGAGCAGCCACAGCAGTAGATAGCGTCCCATCGTCGGTTCCTCCTGTTGTTAGAAGGAACACGTCAAAGCCGCACCAGGTTCCAAAAATACGTTTTGTTTCAAAGTTGAACGTGCAAGTGCACGGAACAAATACAGCGGCCGCGCATTGTCATCGCCATGGGCGCGACTGATCGAAAGGGCGCTTCAAACCAATATTGGAGAGGAACGTAAAATGAATCAAAATCCGAACCAGAAGCCCGGCCAGCAGCAGCAAGGTGGTCAGCAGCAGGGCGGCGGACAGCAGAAGCCCGGCCAGCAGCAACAAGGTGGCCAGCATCAGGGCGGCCAGCAAAACCAGCAGAACCGTTGAGCTGACGAAGATAAATCGGGAAAGCTCCGCCGCGAGGCGAAGCTTTTCATTTTTACTCGGCATATCAGATGTTGGCCTTCATTGGCCAGCTCGAATATGCTCGAGGCATGGGAACCGTGTCGCTACCGCTATTTCATTTGTACGGCGATCCGCCGGACGATTCCGCTTTTGATTTCATTCATATCGAGACTATCGCTTCGCGTTCGTCCGTCCATGATTGGACGATCCGAGCGCACCGTCACCGGAATCTGTTTCAGGTATTGCTGATCGAGAAGGGCGGCGGCGAAATGAGCTTCGAGACCGCCACGGCCCGCTTTACTGCACCCTCTGTTATTCTCGTGCCGGCCACGACCGCGCACGGCTTTCGTTTCACCCCCAAGGTTACCGATGGGTGGGTAGTGAGCTTCACCGAGGATGTCGCTGATGCGCTCGGCGAGCAGTCTGGCGAGGCGCTGGCGCGGCTGAAAGCGGTGGCAGTCGAGCCGCTGCTGCCGCTCGCGAATGCGGTGGAAGCTAAGCGCCTGTCGGCGCTGTGTACCGATTTATTTGAAGAGAGTTCGCTAGCGCGCGAAGGCTATCGCCTCGCGATGCGTGGGCTGCTTGCACTTATTGCCATCGAAGTGGTGCGGCTGGGGGTAAGTCGTGCGCGCAGCGGCACGGTCACACTTTCGCGTTCGGATGCGCGGGTCGACGAGTTGCGGCGGCTGGTCGATGAGCATTTCCGAAAGGAACGCATGATCAGCTTCTATGCCGAAAAATTGGCGATGACACCCGACCGCCTCAATGATCATGTCAAGCGTGCAACCGGCGTGACGGCGGGTCACCTGATCCGCCAGCGCGTCTTGACAGAGGCCAAGCGGCAACTCGTGTTCACCAATCAGGCCATCCACGAAATTGCCTACGATCTCGTTTTTTCGGATCCCTCACACTTCACCCGCTTTTTTCGTAAGCAGACCGGGATGACGCCGCAGGCGTTCCGTGACGGACGCGGGGGCTGATTAAATCGGGGGCACGTGGTTAATCGCCCAAGGTTAATCGGCTAACAAGTAAGGTAAAGTTTTGGTTTCTTTTGAAGTTGGCATTTGAAGCGGCTACGCATGGAGCCTCGGTGAGGACCAGACCATGCAAAAAACATCGATTGCCGCCGTGGCCATGATTGTCGCGATTTCACTCTATTTCACCTTGTTCTGGGGCTACTATGCGTTCCGCATTCTCACCTCGCCGAGCTACGGCCTTGAAGATGTCTGGCGCTCGCAGTTTATTTTCGGCATCGGGCGTCTATTTGGTCTCGGCCCAATTGGACTAATCAAGCTCGCCGCTTTTTTCGGAACCCTCAAACTCGCGGTTGCCTGCATCTGCGCAATACATATTGCTGACCGGTTGCGCTGCATGACACGCGGTGAACCGAACTCGGAAATCCTGGAAGCCGGTCTTATCCTGGTGGTGCTGATTAGTATTATCTCGGTCGGTCCGGCAGCCTGGTCGAACAGCATCGGTATCATGCGCGAACACGCGTTTCAGCTTCTGTTTGCTGGCCTTGCAGTAGCGCTTTGCATCGTTGAGCGCAGCTACCTTCGTTCAGATGCAGCCGCCGAAACTGTTCCCACCACCGCGCGGAGAACCACCTGGTTTTCGATCTGGCGCTAGCGCTGACTGATCCGCGGTTTGATCGTTATTTTGGGCGTGCTTCGTGCAGGCCGCGATCTGGCGGCTGCAATTTTCCGCTGCGTCGATCTTTGACCGCCTGCACCAGAGCGAGTGCGGCATTGCGCACGTCCTGCTGGAAGTCCGTGTCGCGATCGAGATCGTCATGGGCGGTGGCGTAGGGCGTGAGATAACCGACATAGCGGTCGATCTGGCTCTGGTGGCCTGACGGAAGCAGGCCGATATCTTGCAGCCAATCCGACAAAATACGCCGCAGATTCTCGGTGCCGGCAGCATCGCCATGCACAACCACTGCGAATAGCCGGCCCTCGAGATGACGCGGATAGGGCCAGCCCTTGAGCTCCAGCGCCTTGGCCTTGGCGGGGTCTTTGCCGCACGTGGAGGTCGGATCCGGGTTGCCGCCATCGGCGCAGACAAGCCTATCGATCATCAGCTTCAGCGAGGAGGGCGCCTGATACCAATTGACCGGGCAGATGATCATGATGCCGTGCGCGGCTACCCACTTCGGATAAATTTCCGCCATCCAGTCGCCGGTCTGACCGAGCGCGTGATTTGGATAACAGGTACAAGGCCAATGACAGAGCGGTTGCGCTGTCGAAACGCAGGCTTTGCAGGGGTAGATGACGCGGCCGTATTCGGAAGTAAGCCGTGACAGATCCAACACCTCGGTCTCAAAGCCGCGCGCCTTCTCGATCGCCTGCTTCGCGAGCATGACCATTCGGTAGGTCTTCGACATTTCACCCGGGCAAGTGTGCTCGCTACGCGAGGAACCGTTGACGATCAGGATGCGTGAGGGTGATTTCGGATTTTTCTGCTTGCGCTCGGCATCCTGGATATTGGCGTACGTCGCCAGCCATTCGATCGAAAGATCGAATTTGGGATCGGCGAAGCCTGGGCCGGCTTTTCTGGTGCGCGGAGTCTTGTGGTACTCGTCGTAGGTGATCCACGCGGTATCGATGATCTTGTCGAGGTCGCGCTTGAGCGGATCGTAATCCGGATCGTAGAATTTAGCGAGAAAGCGCTTTTTGAATTCAGCTTTGTCGAGTTGGACGCTCGGCATGCCCTTGCGCACGGTGACCTTGGCCATGGTGTCCTCCCCCGCAGTGATGGGCCATGGCTAGCATTGAAACTCTTTCAACCCGAAATGACGAGGGTGTCACTGGCGCGTGATGGCTATTTGACTTTGGCTACCTCGGCGATTACTTCGGCAGCCTCCTTGAACGCGTGGTTGGCGGCCGGCACGCCGCAATAAATTGCCTGCTGTAAAATGATCTCCTTGATGTCGTCGGGAGTGAACCCACCCTCGGCGAGCGCCGCGCGCACATGCATGCGGAACTCTTCCCATTTGTCGAGGGCGAGCATGGTGCCGATCACCAGAATACGCCGTGTGCGCTCCTCGTAATGTGGACGCGTCCAGATCTCGCCCCAGGCGGCGCGCGTTATAAAATCCTGGAATTCCTCATTGAACGCTGTCTTTTTCGCATTTGCGCGATCGACCCAGGCGTTGCCAAGGACCTTGCGACGCTTGGCCATCCCGCGTTCGTAGCGTTCCTTGTCGTCCATCGGAGTAACCCCTAGGCGCAGAGGAAATTGAGTACGGTCTCGGTGTAAAGTTTCGGCTGCTCCATGTTCGCGATATGTGCGGCGTCGAGCGCGGCAACCTTGGCGCCCTTGATCTGCTTTGCGATGGCTTCGCCGGCCGCCGGCGGCGTTGCCGGGTCTTGATTGCCGACGATTACCAAAGTCGGCGCGCTGATGCGCGGATTGGAGGCGGTGAAATCCATGTCACGGATTGCTTCGCAGCTGGCAATGTAGCCGACCGGATTGGTCGCTAGGAAGATCTCTTTCATGCGTGCAATCACTTGCGGTGATCGATCGCGGAAACCCTTGGTGAACCAGCGCTCCATGTTCGGATCAACCAGTTCGCCGAGACCTTTTTCCTGCACGAACTTGATGCGATCGGCCCACGGCGTCTTGTCGGCATAGTTGAAATTCGTATTCGAGAGGACGAGTTTCTCGACGCGGTCGGGCGCATTGGCGCCGAGCCATTGTCCGACCATGCCGCCCATCGATAGCCCGCACCAGTTGGTCTTCTTGATCTTGAACGCGTCGAGTATCGAAAGCACGTCGCGGCCAAAATGCTCCATGGAATAGGGACCTTTTGGCACGCCCGACTTGCCATGGCCCCGGCGGTCGTAGCGCACGACCCGGAAGTGTTTTGTGAATTCTGGAGTTTGGTCATCCCACATATGCAGATTGGTGCCGAGCGAGTTCGATAGCATCAGCACGGGCGCACCGTCGCGGCCCTCGACCTGGACATGGATCGGGCAGCCGTCATCCGCGTTGATCATTGGCATCAGTTTCCTCCCCAACCTTTAGTTCTTGTCTCGCGGGCAACCCTTAATGCGGTCGGGGGCAGCTGCAAAGCTCTTTTCAGCGGCCCCGGCAGGGCTTAAGTCCTCAATGCAAGGCTCGGCATCATGCCGGTTTGTAAGGAGACGACGCCGATGGCGATGACGATGACGGGCGAGGTCCAACTACCGGCCACCCGCGAAGTGGTGTGGGCGAAGCTCAACGACGCGGATGTGCTGAAGGCCTGCATTCCGGGTTGCGAGGAGCTCAACAAAACCTCGGATACAGAATTCCAGGCTATCGCGACTACCAAGATCGGCCCCGTGAAGGCGCGCTTCAAAGGCAAGGTCCACCTGACCGACCTCAACCCGCCCAACGGCTACAGGATTTCTGGCGAGGGTGATGGCGGGGTCGCGGGCTTTGCGAAAGGCGGGGCGACTGTGGCACTCACAGAAAAGGACGGTGGCACGCTGCTTACGTATA
Source organism: Pseudolabrys sp. (assembly GCA_049802775.1). Taxonomy (GTDB): domain Bacteria; phylum Pseudomonadota; class Alphaproteobacteria; order Rhizobiales; family Xanthobacteraceae; genus Pseudolabrys. Next base: position 27,089 of record JBARNC010000422.1, read on the forward strand.
ACGTCGAAGCGCAGATCGGTGGCAAGCTCGCCCAGCTCGGGCAGCGCCTGGTCAATGGCGCCGCCAAGAAGATCGCGGATGATTTTTTTCAGAAGTTTGCCTCGACCGTTGCAGCCCCATGATGGGGCGATCACTTCAGGTTGAATCGGTTTTCGCCCTTTGAATCCCTTGACCGGGCCTATGGTCGGGGTTCAGACTTATTGCTATTCCAAGGTGCAATCGGGCAGAAATTGGCTCGATTTTGCGGATGAATAGCCGCCGTCCGGGTCGATGGGGGCAAAAAGAGGGCCTTTTGGCCCCAAATTGGGAGGAAGGTCATGCCTGCCGTGTCCATGACGGTGAACGGCAAAGCTGTCACCGGCGACGTCGAAGCGCGCACCTTGCTGGTGCAGTTTCTGCGCGAAAATCTCAGGCTGACCGGCACCCACGTTGGCTGCGACACCTCGCAGTGCGGCGCTTGCGTCGTCCATATCGATGGCATTGCGGTGAAGTCGTGCACCACCCTCGCATTACAATGTGAGGGCGCCAAGATCACCACCATTGAGGGTTTGGCTGAGCCGAACGGCCCGCTGCATCCCATGCAGGAGGCTTTCCGCGAGCACCACGGTCTCCAATGCGGCTTCTGCACGCCAGGGATGATCATGGCGGCGCTTGATATTGTGCGCCGGCGCGGCAACGAACTCGACGAGCACACCATCCGCGAGCAGCTTGATGGCAACATCTGCCGCTGCACGGGTTACCACAACATCGTCAAAGCCATTGCGGCGGGAGCGAAAGCCATGGCCAGGGGCGGTGCACGTCAGGCGGCCGAATAGCGTCAAAAAATTCAACGGGAGGAGACCGCCATGAGCGCGACGGGTATCGGCGCGGCGGTGCGCCGAAAAGAAGACCTCCGTTTCATTACAGGCAAGGGCCAATATACTGATGACATAGTTCGACCGGGCGAGACACGCGCGGTTTTTGTTCGCTCGCCGCATGCGCACGCGAAGATCAATAGCATCGATGTTTCTGCCGCCAAGAAAATGCTGGGCGTGGTCGACGTGCTTACCGGCACAGAGCTTGCCACGGACAAGATCGGCAACCTGATATGCGGCTGGATGATCCATTCCAAAGACGGCACGCCGATGAAGATGGCGCCGCATCCGGCGCTGGCCGCTGACAAGGTGTGCCATGTCGGCGATGCAGTCGCCGTAGTGATCGCGGCCACCCAGGCGCAGGCGCGCGATGCCGCCGAGAAAGTGAAGGTCGATTACCAAATGCTGCCGGCAGTTGTTGATCCGGCCAAGGCGAAATCGGGCCCGCAAATTCACGAGGTGGCGCCGAAGAACACCATCTACGAATGGTCGCTTGGCGACGCCAAGGCGGTGGACACAGCCTTTGCTGCCGCCAAACAGGTCACCAAGCTCGATATCGTTAACAACCGCCTGGTGCCGAATGCGATCGAGCCTCGCGTTGCGCTCGCTGAATACGATGCCGGCACCGATCAGCTCACGCTTTGGAATACGTCGCAAAATCCGCACGTCGCTCGGCTGGTGATTTCGGCTTTCGTCGGCATGGCGCCTGAACACAAATTGCGCGTCATCGCTCCAGATGTTGGCGGCGGCTTCGGCTCAAAGATTTTCATTTATCCGGAGGAAGTCGTCTGTCTGTGGGCTGCACGCAAGGTTGGCCGGCCGGTGAAGTGGACAGCTGACCGATCAGAGTCATTCGTCACAGACGCCCACGGCCGCGACCATGTCACGCATGCGGAACTTGCACTCGACGCCAACGGCAAGATCCTGGCGATGCGCGTCAAGACTATCGCCAATCTCGGCGCCTATATGTCGACGTTCTCCTCGTCGGTGCCGACTTATCTCTACGCTACGCTGTTGTCGGGCCAGTACGATGTCCCTCAGATTTATTGCGAGGTTGACGCGGTTTACACCAACACTGTGCCGGTTGACGCCTATCGCGGTGCGGGGCGTCCGGAAGCAACATTCGTGGTTGAGCGGCTGGTTGAAGTTGCAGCGCGGCAGATGGATATCGATCCTGCCGATCTGCGCAAACGCAATTTCATCAAGTCATTCCCGCATCAGACACCGGTGATCATGGCTTACGATGCGGGCGACTATAACGCCTCGCTCAAAAAGGCGTTGGAGCGCGCTGACGTGAAGGGCTTCAACAAACGTAAGCGCGAATCAGCGCGTCACGGTAAGTTGCGCGGCCTCGGCTATTCAACCTACATCGAAGCCTGCGGTATCGCACCCTCGCAAGCGGTTGGTTCGCTCGGCTGCGGCGTCGGCCTATGGGAAAGCGCAGAAGTGCGCGTCAACCCAACCGGCAGCGTGGAAGTGCTCACCGGCACACATGCTCACGGGCAGGGACACGAGACGACCTTCGCGCAGCTTGTTTCGGAGCGGCTCGGCATTCCATTCGAGAACGTATCCATCGTACACGGTGACACCGACAAGGTGCAGTTTGGCATGGGAACCTATGGCTCGCGTTCCGGCGCGGTTGGTATGTCGGCGATTGTAAAGGCGCTCGACAAGATCGAGGCCAAGGCCAAGAAAGTCGCCGCGCATATGCTGGAAGCGGCGGAAGGCGACATCGTATTCAAGGACGGAAAATTCACCGTCGCCGGCACCGACAAGTCGGCCGCTTGGGGCGACGTGTCACTCAATGCCTATATCGCGCACAAATTTGCCGGCCAGGAGCTCGAACCCGGGTTGAAAGAGACAAGTTTCTACGATCCGACCAACTTTACGTTCCCGGCCGGTTGCCACATTTGCGAGGTCGAGGTCGACCCCGACACCGGCAAAACCGAAATCGTCAATTGGACCGCCATCGACGACTTCGGCACTGTAATCAATCCCATGATCGTCGAAGGCCAGGTGCACGGCGGCATCGCGCAAGGCATCGGCCAGGCACTGCTTGAGGGCGCGGTTTACGACAAGGACGGCCAGCTCGTGACCGGATCGATGATGGACTATTGCATGCCTCACGCTCATGACGTGCCATCGTTTCAGGTCGGCCTCACTGAAACCAAATCGCCTTCAAATCCACTGGGCATCAAGGGATGTGGCGAGGCCGGTGCGATCGCTGCACCTGCTGCAGTGATCAATGCCATTACCGATGCAATTGCTACGGAAGAATTAGCAATGCCGGCAACCGCCAATGCGGTGTGGTCAGCGCTGCAACATGCCACACCGCGCCAAGCTGCTTAAAGGAGAGACTGATGTACAATTTCACGTTCCATCGTCCGACCACGGTCCGCCAGGCGGCCGGCCTGCTGGCGCGCAATCCGGAGGCCAAGTTGTTGGCCGGCGGACACTCGCTGCTGCCAGTGATGAAACAGCGCCTCGCGAGCCCGTCGGCGCTTGTCGATCTTTCGTTGGTTGAAGGCCTGAGCGGCGTCGAGCAGAAGGGACGCTCGATCGTGATCGGCGCTATGACGCGGCACGCAGATGCGGCCAATTCACCGGTACTTCAACAGGTACTGCCGGCACTTGCTTCGGTGCCGGCCTCGATTGGTGATCCGCAGGTTCGTAACCGTGGGACTATTGGGGGATCGATCGCCAACAACGATCCGAATGCTGATTATCCTGCGGCATGTCTTGGTCTCGGCGCGACGATCATTACCAACAAGCGGCGCATTGCGGCCGACGATTTCTTCACCGGCATGTTTTCGACAGCACTTGAGGATGGCGAGATCATCACCAAGATCAGCTTCCCGGTTGCGAAGAAGGCGGCTTATGAAAAGTTCAAGCACCCGGCTTCAGGCTTTGCGTTGGTAGGCGTCTTCGTGTCCAAGCGCGGCTCCGACATCCGCGTAGCGGTAACAGGTGCCGGTGCCAGAGGCGTGTTGCGGGTCAAATCTTTTGAAGAAGCTCTCAAGAAGCGCTTCGCAGCAAAGTCGCTCGAGGGCATGACGATACCGGCGACAGGCATGAACAGCGACATTCACGCGAGTCCAGAATATCGCGCTCATCTCGTCGGCGTGCTGGCGCGGCGCGCGGTCGCAAAGGCGACCGCTTAATCTGGCGGACAGGGAACGATCAGGGCGGGAGCCGCGTTTGCATGCGCAGGCTTTTGTGCGCCTGACTATTTAATAAGCCGACAGCGCAGCTATACCCGTGGGATCAAGCCGGCGCGCGATCCAACTCCGCAAGGAGATCATGCAGGTCGAGCGGGTGGGTGAACATCTGCAAGGAGCCATCCGGTTTCTTCGGCCACTTCTCCTTCGGACGGTCCCAATAGAGCTCAACGCCATTGTCGTCGGGGTCGCGCAAGTAAAGCGCTTCGCTCACGCCATGATCGCTGGCGCCTTCGAGCGGAATTTTGGCGACGATCAGCCGGCGCAATGCGTCCGCGAGCAACCGCCGGGTCGGATAAAGAATGGCGGTATGGTAAAGGCCGGTCGCGCCGGCAGCCGGCGGCGAGCCGCCACGACTCTCCCAGGTATTCAGGCCCAGATGGTGGTGGTAGCCGCCCGCTGAGATAAAGGCGGCGCCCGGCCGGCTGGTCGTGAGCGTAAAACCCAGCACCCCGCAATAAAAATCAAGCGCCCTTTGCAGGTCTGCGACTTTTAGATGGACATGGCCGATCCGCACCCCCGGGTCGATGGTGGGGAACTGCTGGGCCTCCTTCTCGAGGGTGACTGGCTTGGTCATGGGCAAATCCTGGCTGTTGGGGCCTTCGATCCCCACATGTGAGGCACAAAAGTGGTGGGGTATCTACATACTATTGCGCTAGCTTAGCTCCTGCGAGCGAAAGCGACACAACGCGTAAGAAGCCATCTCTTTGCATCAACTTTTTGCATCGCCACCCGCCGACACGTCCCGCC
>JBARNC010000423.1:0-6235 GCA_049802775.1 Pseudolabrys sp.
ATTCACGCCGGGCATCGAAGCCGCGGGTGAAATCGTCGAGTGCGCGCCCGATGTCGTGGATCTCCGGCCTAGTCAGCGAGTTCTCGCTCTTGCGCGCCGGGGTGGTGCATTTGCATCGGAACTGACCCTGCCGGCGCCGTTCGTCGTGCCAATTCCGGAAGCTATGGATTTCACCACGGCCGCCGGTTTTCCGGTTGCGTATGGCACGGCGCATTTGGCGCTAACTCATCGGGGCCATTTGCGGAGTGGCGAAACTCTCCTTGTGACGGGAGCCGGTGGTGGCGTCGGCCTTGCTGCTGTCGAAGTCGGCAAGCGGCTCGGCGCGCGGGTCATTGCCGCTGCTGGCGACATCGACAAACTGAAAATCGCGTCCGAACACGGCGCAGATGACCTCGTAGACTACCGGACGGATAGCCTGCGCGACCGCATCAAGGAGCTAACTGGTGAAGCGGGCCTCGATGTCGTCTTCGAGCCAGTGGGTGGCGATGTTTTTGACCAATGCACCCGCGTGATGAACTGGGAGGGGCGCCTCCTCGTTATTGGCTTCGCTAGCGGGCGCATCCCGACGGCGCCGGCGAACCTCGTGCTTGTCAAGAATTACTCGCTTATCGGCGTGGTTTTCGGCGCGCATATCGAGAAATTTCCCGAATCGGTACGACCACGAATTCAGGAACTTCTCGGATGGTACTTGGAAGGCAGCTTGAAGCCGCATATCAGTCGCACATTTCCCATGAACCAGGCGGCCTTCGCCCTGAATGAGATTGCCAAGCGGAACGTCAGAGGCAAAATCGTTCTCACTATTTGAGGACAAGGCCCACGGGTGAGGTATGTCCGCTTTGGGTCATTAGCGGACATTTGCAGTGCAAAACGCCATGTCCGCTTTACCCCCGAAAGCGGACATTCAGTACGCCGAGCGTCATGTCCGCTTTGTGCCAATAGCGGACATCGACGACCATTTTGCGCTAGATGATAGGAGTGCGTCCGCGAACTGATGGGCGACATTGGACTACCCGGCGGGGAGGACCGGATGGCAAATAGCAAACGTGTTCGCCAGCTTGGCGATATCCGCGTCACGGCGCTTGATGATGGTTTTGACGATTTGCCCATCACGGTGGTGGTGAATATTGACGAGGCCGGCGCTGTGGCGCTCGCCGAATTGTCGCCCGGCAACGACCTGTTGCACCCGGTGTTCAACGCGTATCTGGTCGAGACCGGTGGCAGGCGGCTACTGATCGACGCCGGTGGAGGCGTTCATATGGGGCCGAACGCGGGCAAGATGCTCGGGAACCTCGCGGAAGCTGAGGTTACACCCGGCGATGTCGACGCGATCATCCTCACCCATTGCCACCCCGACCACATTCTCGGCATTGTCGATAAGGACTGGAAAGCGGTCTTTCCGAATGCCGAGCTGGTGGTGCCGAAACTCGACCAACAGTTTTGGCTGCGCAACGATCCTTCGAAGATGGAAAACGAATACCAGCGGTTGGAGATGGGACGGGCGCAAAAGGCGGCTGCTCCCTATAGTGGGCGGACGCGCACAATCTCCAGCGGTGAGGTGGCTCCTGGCGTCACGATGGTGCCGCTGCCGGGCCATACGCCCGGTCATAGCGGCTACATGATCGAAGGCGGCGGCAAGAAGCTCTTCTTGTGGGGCGATATCGTGCATTTCCCGACCTTCCAGCCGGGGCGGCCCGATGCGAGCCTTATCTTCGATGTCGACCTGCCTCTGGCGCGCGAAACCCGCAAGCAGACCTTCGAGCGTGTGATCGCCGATGGGCTGGAGGTTGGCGGCGGCCATCTGCTAGCGCCAGGCTTCGCCCGAGTCGAGCGGGCTGACACGGCCTACCGAATCGTGCCGTCGGACGGGTAGAGAGACTCTGCCGGCTGGGCTGTCCGCTTTGGGTCATAAGCGGACATTTTGCGATGCGGGAGCGATGTCCGCTTTACTCCCAATAGCGGACATTTGCAGTGCACCAGCGCATGTCCGCTTTGTGCCAAAAGCGGACATCGGTGCCGGTACTTTGCGGTTGCTAAATTTTTGGTGTTGACATTCCGTAAGCTATTACTTACGGTAAGTAATGGCTTACGGAAGTGCACTCGCGGCTTTGGCCGATCCGACCCGGCGAAGGGTGTTTGAGCGCCTCAAAAAGGGACCACGAGCGGTCAGCGAGGTCGCGCGCGGTTTGCCAGTCAGCCGGCCGGCTGTATCGCAGCATCTCAAAGCGCTGAAGGAGGCGGGTCTTGTGGCCGACCGTCCGGAAGGAACGCGCCGGGTTTATTTCATCGACCCGCATGGGCTCGGCGAACTGCGCCGATGGCTGGATCAATTCTGGGACGACGCACTCGCGGCGTTCCAGGCAGAAGTTGAACGTGGAGCAAGCGTAGAAAAGGGCAAAGGCAAATGAGTACAACAGTCAAGATCGCGCCGGTGCGCAAAAGCATTCGCGTCAATGCAAGTGCAGCCCATGCATTCGACGTCTTCACGTCCGGGCTTGGTCGCTGGTGGCCGCGGGACAAAGGCATCGGAAAGACGCCGATGAAAACGGCTGTCATGGAAACACATCTCGGCGGCCGTTGGTACGAAATGGCGGAAGACGGCACCCAGACAAAAGTCGGCAGAATCATCGCCTGGGAACCACCCACGCGCTTTGTGGTAACCTGGGACATCAACAGCCAGTGGAAGCCCGACGAAACAATCAGTTCCGAGGTCGAAGTAAAGTTCATTCCTGAAGGTGCGAACGCCACGCGCATCGAACTGGAACACCGCAAATTCGAACAGATGGGCGCAGAGCCGGGCGAGACCATGCGCAGGTCGGTCGACGGCGGCTGGCCGGGCATGCTCGAGCGGTTCAAGAGCGAAGTCGAAGCTGCTTGAGCTGCGTCCTTCTTCCCGCTCACCGACAAAGGAGTTCATCATGTCCGATATTCTTCACCGCGTCGGCATCGACGCAAAACCTGACAAAGTGTTCGACGCGCTCACCACGATTGAAGGCCTGCGCGGGTGGTGGAGCAGCACTGCATCCGGCAGCGCCGCAAAAGGTGATATTATCAAATATGGCTTTTACGATATGCAGGTCATCGCCGCCGAACCTGGCAAACTGGTGCATTGGCGTTGCATAGGCGGCCCCGCTGAGTGGCTGAATACCGAGGTCATCTTTCGGCTCGACTGGAAAGAAGACCAGACATTCGTTGTGTTTAAGCACGCGAATTGGAAAGAGCCGGTCGAATTCATGCACCACTGCAGCACAAAGTGGGCGACGTTCCTGCTTAGCCTGCGGGACTTGCTGGAGAAGTCGAACGGGCACCCAATTCCGCACGACCTCAAGATTGCCGTCAATGGCTAACGTTTCGCTTGTGGCACAAACGCAATCCAACACAGAGATGAACATGAGTGACGCAACGTCAAACCCATCCGGGCAGCCACCACCCCCTGAGCGCTTCTACGTCTGCCGGCTTCTGGCGCCGCGCCCCACCTTCGTTACGGACATGACGCCAGAGGAACGCCAAGCGATGGAGGCACACGCTGCCTATTGGTGTGAGCATCTCAGGCAAGGCGTTGCCGTTGTGTTTGGACCCGTCGCGGATCCGAAAGGGCCTTGGGGGCTCGGTGTGATCCGCGCGAAGAGCGAAGAGCAAATGCGCAAACTGGTCGAACATGACCCCGCAGTCCTCGCCCGCATCGGAGCAGGCTACGAGGTCCTGCCGATGCTGAACGCAGTCGTCGCCACATAGCAGTGGTATTAGCGGCCTAGCCAATCACCGCCAGAGCCGGCCAATGTCCGCTGTTTACAAACGCTGGTGCGGTTGAAGTGTCCATTAAGTGCCAGAAGCGGAGTTACAAAGGCTTGGCCTCAGACTTACCGGCGACACGCGCGGCAAGCGTCTGAAACAGCCGCGAGGCGATCGCCACGAACAAAATCAGGATTGCGGTCTGAATGACGGCACCCACAGCCAGGCCAACCATTGCCGCTGGCGTGCCGGGAACGGCCACGCTCCGACCGAGGAAAATTGTTACGGCGATCGCGAGCACTGCGAATGGCAACCCTGCTAGCACAAAAATCATGAAAATACGGAAGACATGACCTTCGCTGTCAGCCAGTGCATTGAGCGCATTCGCACCACGCGAATTTACCGCGAACGCCGGAAACAAAATGATCAGCCGTAGCGACAGGATAATCACGACGATCAAGACGACGAGCGTCGGGACGGCAGCGATCAACACAGGAACGCCTAATGCCGTCAGCGTTTCCTGCGTCAAAAACACCAGCTCCCGCAGAATTGAGAGCGCAACCAGCCAGCCGAAGAATGCCATGAATCCGGGGCGGCTTGGGTCGACGACGTACCCCGGAGCGACTTCATCGAGGATGATAAAGCGGTGAAATGCGATCATGATCGGCGTCAGGCAGAAGCTCTCCACCGCTCCGAGCGCGAGGCTCAGTGCCGTCCCTACCGGACCGTCCCACACTCGTTGCGGGAAAAGATCTTCCGCTACTTTGATCGCCAGCCCAATGAGCACCGCGAAGACCGCGAGCATAGTCATCGCGCGTAGGATGCGCCGCGCGTCGCTATAGGCCAGTGCGACGGCTGGGATAATTGATAGGGAGGAGGCTGCCATTGTTGCTGGCTCACAAATGACGACTACGACAATAGCAAGCGGTAAACAGCTCCGTAAGGTCGGGGTGTCTGCCTCAGGCATGCTGCCATGAGCGGACATGGCGACAGGTCAGCGATGTGGGCGGTTGATCAGTTTTTGGGGGATGATTGCCGGCATCTCGGACCCAATCAAAAGGCTTGCCGACCTTAAGCAGCTTGCCGATCGGGTGATCGACGCTCACGCTTGCGCTAGGATGTTCGCGGAAACCCGTCGGGGGCTTACCATGTCGATGTATGCAAGGCTGCTGGGAATTGCTGCCGTTGTGTCCGGCCTCGGTCTGTCCGAGACACTCCTCGCTGGCGATGTCTGGAAAGGCTCCTGGAAATTCGAGATGCCACAGGATCAGCCGTGGCTGGGCTATTACGACACCAACGGCAAGACGGTATTCCTCATCGGCTGCGGCACACATTTCGAGATGCTTGCGGTCTATCCGGCCGCGCCGAAACAGGACGGACGACAGAGCGCCTTGATCACGATCGCCAACGGCAAGACGCAGATGGACTTCGCCGGCTTCATCGACGCCGGTTCCGAGAACACCCCGCCGCACACCACGATTTTCGACCAGGCGGACCTCGGCTATCCCGAGCTTGACGAAGATAAATGGCGCGCGCTGGAAAATCGCGTCTTGGATCTTCTGGGCTCCGGGCAGCCGCTGACAATCTCGGCCGAGGGCCAAAGCTACGTGCTACCGCCGGTCAACGTGCCGCGCTGGCGAGCGCGCTTCCAGAAAATCTGCTGACGCGCCGCCGCAATCAGAGCCGTGCTCCGGCGCGCTTCTCCTTCGCGGCGCCGGCTCCAGCTGTGGCCCTGGTCAGCCGAACGTCCGCTTTACCCTCGAAAGCGGACATGTGCAGGGCAACTCGGTATGTCCGCTTTGTGCCAAAAGCAGACATTACTGCGCTACATTCCAGCCAAGAGGGCAGCAAGTGCGCTCGCTTGCGGAGGGCAGTCCTATGAGTGCTGAACTCTTGGTTGGAAACTGGAAACTCGTGTCATGGCAGGTAGTCACTGAAGATGGTGCAAAAGATCTCTTCGGGTCCAAGCCGAACGGCTATTTTATTGTGACACGCGAAGGACGCGCGATGACGGTCACCACCGCCGAAGCTCGCACGCCGGGACACAGATGCCGAACGTGCAGCGCTTCACAAGTCCATGCTTGCCTAATCAGGCAGATATCGTGTCGAAGGTGATGAATTTATTACGACCGTTGATGCGTCATGGAACGAAGGCTGGAACGGCACAGAACAGAGACGCCGTTTCAGGTTCGCAGCCGACAAGTTGTTCATCGAGTCAGCACCAGCCCCAAGCATAACGTCTCCCGGGAAGGTCGACTTTCGCAGGATTGTGTGGGAGCGAGAGCCATAACGTACAGCAAGCCATGCTTACTAAGTTGAATAGCTGGACGGCGCTCGCATTCCTCTACTTGTTAGTTTTACTGACGCTTTTGCCTGGACGCGCTCACGCTGACGATGAGCAAGTCTGGGCTGCATTAAAGCAGGGCGGCAAAGTTGTCTTGTTGCGCCACACCCACGTCGACATCCGAGAAGGAATAGGACGTCTCTCGCCCGGGAATTGTGCAGA
>JBARNC010000424.1:0-1892 GCA_049802775.1 Pseudolabrys sp.
GGCCGACGCTCTCGTACTTGTCCGCTGTTGCTCCAATAGCGGACAAACGCGGGTGCGGTCGATTTGTCCGCTAAGTGCTAATAGCGGATATTCTGGCGAACATGCTGCATACCAAGCCGGTGAGGACCGACGCTCACGCCCGTTGATTCATATCAATGCACTCGTTGGGAAAATGCGCTCGTAAACAAACAATCCATTATTAAACAAGTATGTGCGTGAGCCTTTGTGCCCACGGCGCAAACATCAATTCAGGAGGGCGCAACATGACCAAGCTCAATATGTTGATCGCTGCAATCGTTGCTGCTGGAATTATGTTTGGCGTACAGCGCGCGCAAGCTCACTGCGATTCGCTCGACGGGCCGGTCGCAAAAGCTGTTCAAAAGGCGCTTGAGACCGGAAATATAAATCCGGTGCTGGCCTACGCGCCAGCAGCAGCCGAAGCGGAAATACGTGCGGCATTCGAGAAATCACGCAAGGTGCGCGGCCTTGGAGCGGATGCACGGGCGCTCGCGGTCCAGACCGTCATGGAGACGGTTATACGGCTGCATCGCGCCGGCGAAGGCGCCGCGTATACGGGGCTAAAGCCCGCTGGCATCGATTATGGTCCAGTGATTCCGGCTGCGGAGCATGCAGTTGAGACTCGCGATCTGGCGAAGCTCAAGGCGGTACTCATGGAAGAGATCGAGCACGCCTTGCGCGAACGTCTCGCACACGTGCGCGAACTTCAGAAGATGCCGCTGGAGCCCGAGACTGCCGCTGAAGTGCCGCACGCTCGGGAGCGTGCCAGTGGCGAACTCGGCTTTATCACCTTTGCTGAGAGCCTACACCAGGCGGCACTCGGAAAAGGCGCCGAACACCACGCTGATTAACGTCAACAATCATTACTGAAGGCGCGGCCGGAACGAGTATGAACCTGACAAAAATCCGGAATTCGGTCATTGCCGGGTTTTGCGGTACAGCCGTACATTCGCTCCTGATGCTCGTCCACAGCGACACTGGTCCGCTGCCGGAGTTTCAGCCCAATGATGACTTTCATAGGGCCCTATCCTGGCTGACGGGTACGAATATTCACCCAAGCGTAAGGCAATCCCGCGCCTGCCTTCAAACGTGCAGACCCAAGAAGCCTGCAACGATAAGTACGACGACCACGACGCCGATGATGTAGAAAATATTCATTGTGTACTCCGATTGAGGTTTGTGCGACTTCAATATGAAGCAACGGCTCTACAATCGAAAACGTGTCTGCATGCAAGTAAGTTCCATATTCTATTTCAGACCCCGGGCGGCTGCGGGTTTTACTTCTGCGCGCGGCTAGAGGCGCTCCTCTCCATTTCGCAGATCGCGGTTAGGTTGATCGATCTGGTTTTTTTGCATGCGGTCACGCTTGTTTGCTTCGTGACGCCCGATAGCGCAGCCAGCCGCCGCTCCCAATAGCCCATGGTGCCCCGAATAATGCCCTGCGACGCCACCGACGGCAGCGCCTTTAAGACACCCCTTTGCCTCCGCTGACGTAACAGCTGCCACCGCAATTATGATGGCTGCACATCCGATAAGCGCCTTCATTATCCGCCTCCAAAATTCGTCTCTCAATGACAATCCGTGCCGAGGACAATCGTTCCGGCTGGGTGCAGCTTTGTCGGCTCACCCGAGCAATGTCCGCTAACGGGGGCAAAGCATTTAGCGGTGGCTCCTTTTGAAAGTGATCCATTTTGACCAGACTTTCGAGGGATCAATGCTGAATATGCCCCATCATCGGCTCGGCCCCATGCCAGGCGTCGGTGGCTGAGAGCCCGGTAACGCTCCCGCCTGAAACAGGAGGAGCCCATGCCTCAATCCCAATTTATTCCTAGTCCGCTGAAGATCATCGAAAGGCGCAGGTGCCAGAATTGCGG
>JBARNC010000425.1:0-6111 GCA_049802775.1 Pseudolabrys sp.
AGATGCGCTGCCCTCCTTTTAAACTTCTTGACTAAAAAAGCCCCATACAAGGGCCCTGGTGCCGATTCCGAAGAGAAGCACGAGCCCGTGAGCGACATCGACACTGTCGTGATGGATAGTCTGAAAGTGCTTGACCCCAACCGGCCGATTAGAGAAGCGGACATCGTGCGCGGCAATGAAAAGCCCCGGCAGATGGCCGGAGCTTTGTTGTCCAACACTAACGATAAGGCGGCTACGAGTGTGCTTTTGATTGCGATGTCTGTGCGCCTTAAATAATTACTTGGGCACCGGCGAGCCGTGGTGCTGGGCTATCAGCCATTTGCCGTCGACCTTGACCATTGCGAACGTCAGGCGGAATGGCAGCACGGTGCCATTCTTGAGGATGAAATCCGCAAACCCCGAGCTGAGCAGGACGTTTGGTCCGACCGCGATGGCTTGTTGGTCGCCCATCTTTGCCTGGATACCCGCCGGAAGCTTGGTGAAATAGGTACGTATACCTTCAGAGCCAGTAAATAGCTGGGCAGTCGATCCAAAAAGCAGCGCATCCTTGCTATAGAGAGCGACGAACTTGTCGACGTCCCCGGAATTGTAGACCTGCTCCCACTGGGCCCGAACCGCAGCAGCGTCCTCAGTCGGCCCGGCCTTGGCGGGCTCGATCGAAAACAGCGCAGCGACAAGCGAAAGGACCGCGATAATCTTATGCATCACGTTCTCCATGCTTCAACTGCACGTATTCCCCTGGGGAAGCAGCAAAGCAGCAAATCAGTCTTTAACCGGGATACCCCAGATGCCTCCCGAACTTGCGTAAAAGCTAGGCGTTTTCTGAACTGGATGGAAGTCCAGATGCCTGTCGGTATGGCGGCACGTCCGCGTGTCCGTCCTTCGGAGTGTGTTCATGTCCGCTTCGGGTCAAAAGCGGACATTTGCAGTGCACAAGCCAATGTCCGCTTTACCCCCAATCGCGGACATGTGCAGTGCAACTCGGTATGTCCGCTTTGTGCCAATAGCGGACATCGCCCGATTATTCGATCACCTCGTCAGCGGTAGTGAGCAGCGACGGCGGAACCGAGAGCCCAAGCGCCTTGGCGGTCTTGAGGTTGATGATCAGCTCGAACTTGGTCGGTTGCAACACAGGAAGATCGGCCGGTTTCTCGCCTTTGAGAATTCGCCCGACGTAAGTCGCCGCCTTGCGAATTGAATCTACAAAACTGGCATTGTAGCTGATGAGGCCACCAGCGGTAGCGAACTCGCGCGCAAAGTAGATGGTGGGCATCGAGTATTGCTTAGCCAACGCGGTGAGTTGATCGCGATAGCTCAAGAACATCGAATCGGGGTCGACGATGAGCGCATCGGTGCGCTGTCGGGCGAGAGCGGCGAAGACATTATCAAAATTGCTTTGCGCGCTGATATGCACGATGTTGAGTGGCATTCCGAGCGCAGTTGCCGCCACTTGCATATCTTTCGTCTGCATCACGGCGGTCGGATTGTTCGGATTCACAAGTAACGTAACTGAAGCGATTTTAGGCGCGAGTTCGCGTAGCAGCTCCAACCGCTTCGCCGTCAGCTCGACGGAAAGGAAGGTCGTGCCAGTGGCGTTCCCACCGGGCCGGTTTAGGCTCACGACCAGCCCCATCTCGACTGGGTCGCTTCCTATCGCAAATACGATTGGAGTGGTGGTGGTCGCGGCTTTAGCTGCAAGCGCCGCGGGAATCGCAGTCGCGAAAAGCACAACCACTCCCCGGCCGATTAACTCAGCTGCCATTGTTGGCAATTGATCGTATTGGCCGCCCTCAGCTTGGCGATATTCGATAGTGACGTTGCGTCCCTCTGCGAAACCGACGTCATTTAGTCCCTGACGGAACGCCTGCCTAAACCTCTGATTGGTGTCGGCTGTCCAGCTGCTGAGATACCCAATCAGTGGCAAAGTATCTTGCTGCGCTTGCCCCGCTAGTGGCCACGCTGTTGCCGAACCAGCAAGCACTTTGATGAAATCGCGCCGTCTCATTGCCTCCCCCTAGAAGGTCAGGATGGGCAACGTACCAGTTTAAATTATCATAGGTGAATTGAGCCTCACAGGTCGTTTTGTTGCAAATCGATGTCCGCTTTGGGTCAAAAGCAGACATGGCGGCGTCAAATCTTGATGTCCGCTTTATCCCCGAAAGCGGACATTCGGTGAATGGGCTGCGATGTCCGCTAAGTGCCAACAGGCGACATAGCGCCTGCGAGCCTCTCTTAAATAAAGAGGCAGCGGCGGCGTTTTCAATCTTGCGAATTTGGAAGTGCTTCTGTGGTAGGGGAATTGATAGTTGAGGCCGAGTCGAACGATGTTGGCCTTGAGGTCGAAGTCCCGGACACCGACGGTCAAAACGAATACTAGTTACTGCAGGAAGCACTATGGAACTAGGCATCTACACCTTCGGCGACATTACCCCCGATCCGAACTCCGGCCGCGCGATTAGCACTGCACAGCGTTACGCCGAGATCCTGGCCGCCGCAAAGCTCGCCGACGAGACCGGCCTTCACGTGTTCGGCGTCGGCGAGCACCACCGCTTGGACCTCCCGATCTCATCGCCGGCAGTCGTCATGGCTGCGATTGCGGGCGGAACGAAGCGCATCCGTCTGAGCAGCGCCGTTACAATCCTCTCGACCCTCGATCCAGTCCGGGTCTTTCAGGACTTCGCGACCGTGGACCTCCTTTCCGGCGGCCGCGCCGAGCTGATCGCGGGCCGCGGCGCTTACATCGAATCCTTTTCGCTCTTCGGCGATGACTTCGCGAACTACGACGCCCTTTTCGCCGAGAAGCTCGATCTCCTCCTCAAGTTAAGCGACAGCGAGCGCGTCACTTGGAACGGTCGCTTCCGCCCGTCGCTGAGCAACTCTCAAATTTCACCGCGGCCGGCGGGTAAGTTGTCAATCTGGCTCGGCGTCGGTGGCAATCCAGAAAGCGCGCTGAGGGCGGGCGAGCTCGGCCTGCCGGTCATCCTTGCGAACATCTCCCAGCCGCCGGCCAACTTCGTCAGCCAAATCGCCGCCTATCGGCAGCGTCACGCTGAAAGAGGACACGACGCAAGCACGCTGAAGGTCGCCATAGCGACGCATGTCCATGTGGCGAAGGACTCGCAGACTGCCCTTGATGAGTTCTACCCCCATTACAGCGCCTATTTCCGCGAACACGCGCCGCGCGCTAACCTCTCTGGCGAAGTCCCCCGTGACGTCTACGAAAAGCGCGCCGGGCCCGGCGGTCCGATCCTCGTCGGCAGCCCCCAGCAGATCATCGACAAACTCATGTACGAGCGCGAGCTATTTGCTCACGATCGGTTCCTCGGCCAAGTCGACATCGGTGGCCTGCCATACACGAAGGTGGCACGGTCGATCGAACTGATCGCGACGCAAGTGCTGCCGGCGATGCGCAGGCCCTCACCAGACTGTGGCGCGAAGGTGTAGGCACCGCCCATTTACGGAAAGGCGCACGATGATAGCTCTTGCGCGGCGGGTTAGTAGCGGTCCCGACAGAAACGCGCCTTTGCTACATGCCCAACGCGCGCACTCGACCGATTGCAGTTAATGAGTAGCTTGAGGGGGAGATCGTCCGGAGCATATGTTGTGCACATACGTTTGACAGCGAAAAATGGGAGATGTGACAAATGAGACTCTATATGCATCCGGTATCGACCGCGACCCGCCCCGTACGGCTGCTCATTGCCGAGAACGGCATCAAATGCGACGAGGAGATGGTCGATATTCTTAAAGGCGCCCACTATCAGGAGCCGTATGCCTCGCTCAATCCCAACCGGCTGGTGCCGATGCTTGAGGATGGTGATCTTCGCCTGACGGAAAGCTCGGCCATCCTAAAGTATCTCGCCGATAAGTATGACCTGCCATCCTACCCGAAGGACCTAAAGAAGCGCGCCAAAGTCAACGAGGTGATGGACTGGCTCAATACCCAGTTCTATCGGGACTTCGGTTACGGATTGATCTATCCGCAGCTCTTTCCGCACCACAAGCGCCGCAGCGACGAAGCGCACGCCGGCGCCATCGCCTGGGGACAGCAAGGCGCCAAAAATTGGTTGCAGATTCTCAACGACCACTGGATCGGGCCGAAAAACCAATATCTCTGCGGCAACGAACTCTCCATTGCCGACTATTTCGGCGCCGCTGTGGTGTCGATCGGGGATCTGATCGGCTGCGACCTCTCTGCCTATCCCAACATCAAGCGCTGGCTTGATAACATGAAGAAGCTCAAGTCGTGGAATCAGGTCAACGAGGTTTTCAACGGCTTCGTCGCCGCCAATAAGGGGAAGGAGCTTGTACGCGTGTGAGCGTGCAGGCGTGTCATTGCTTGCGGACGACTGCCACGCCTTATGTCCGCTTTGGGTCATTACCGGACATTTGCGATGTCCGCTTTACCCCCGAAAGCAGACATCAGGCGGCGTGAATGGGATGTCCGCTAAGGGCCAAAAGCGGACACAGCCGCAACAGGTCTGGCTGCTAAACATGCATGGCTGCGTTGGCTGCTTCGAAGAGTTGGACCGAAGGAGCTGCTTGCACGCGCTGTTCGCAAAGTGTCTCCGAATCCCATTCACTACGTATGACCCCGTATAGATCGCCGCCATAAACTTGAAGGGCGCCGGTCAACCGTGACAGCGGGTTTGTGACGGAATGAATGATATCGGGTCCGAGCGGATAGGCATCCTTTGCGCATATTGCTCTAGCACCCGCTGCTTCAACTCTACCGTCCGAGCTTCCCGGCAAGCGACGCCAGAATATGTTGTCTTCTCGTCCAGTGTAGACGCCGATAACAGCCCACATCTGATGATTGTGCGGCATGCGCGTGAAGGAAGCGGGCCAGATCACGTTGAGAATCGTGAGATCATTTGATCGATAAAGTGGCTGAATTGCCGCGCGCTTCGGCTCACCGATGCCTTTGAGCACAGCAGCGGGGTCAGAAACCGCGCGAGCAACAACTTCGCCCACGGATTTTTGCGAAGAATCTTGGGCTATTGCGGTGCGGCAGTCGGCGACGAACTGGTCCAAATCAAACATGATGCAAGCTCCCCTATCCTGAGGGACTAGGACTGAGATAATTATAGCCAAGCGTGCAAACATGCGGAATGGGTCAACATTCCGGCGCGTCACCACGATGTCCGCTTTACCCCCAAAAGCGCACATTGATCAGCGGCTCGCACATGTCCGCTTTGTGGCAACGAATCTACGAGCCTTTGAGAAAGCTCCTGATCGCTTCGAGAAATTGGCCGGAGGCTGGCTCCCCTGGGAGGATGAGGTGATTGCAACTTTCGAGCGCCACGAAGCGCGCTCCCGAGATCCCGGCAGCCATCAGCCGCCCTTCCTCAAATGGCACCACCGCGTCGCCATGGCAATGAACAACGAGCGTCGGGACGGTTACTCGCTCCAGAAGATCACTAACGTCGATGTTGTCCATAGCTCCCCGGATGCGGACCGCATTCTCCGCCGATGTGGTGACGCGCTGTAAATCGTCGAACCATTTCATTTGCTCGACGCTACCGCCCGGAATGAACAGCGACGTGAAGATGTGCCGAAACGCTGGGTTTTCTTGACCCCAGCCCAAACGCATCAACGTGAGCGTCGCCTTGGTCTTCTCGATCTCCGCAGTTGAGCCGCGCATGCACCGCCCGCGCGAGTATCCGCCGTAGAGCACAAGATGGCTAACGCGCTCGGGGTGCCGTATCGCATAGGCAATGGAGACAGCGCAGCCTTGCGAAATTCCGAGCAAGGCGAACCGCTCCAACCCCGTTGCATCCACGGTGCTCTCAAGATCTCGCACGAAAGCGTCGAATGAAATGTCATCCACGTCCCAATCGGAGAGACCGTTGCCGCGTTCGTCGTAGCGGATCAGCTGATAGTCCGACGCGAGTGCCTGCAGGAGATGGCTCCAAATTGGACTCTGCCAGTCATATTCGAGATGGTTGAGCCAATTGGCGGCTTTGACCAAAGGTAATCCCTGTCCGGCCAATGCGTAGGCAATTCGAACACCATCGGAGGCCGTGCAAAAGCGGACTTCCTGCCGTGACTGGTCGCCCGCCGCCGACGCAGCCACTGCGGACTCGTTGGACTTTTCTGACTTGGCCGGTT
>JBARNC010000426.1:0-4058 GCA_049802775.1 Pseudolabrys sp.
GGTGAGAACCTCACGCAACTCTTGCTCGAGCGAGCGACCCTTGAGCTCGGCTTTGGTCTTCAAGCTCTCGATCACACGGTCATCCAGATTGCGAACCAGAACTTGTCCCATTCGAGGTGTCCAGTGCTATCAAAAAAGATAGCATATTTCGAGGTCTCCAGCGCTATCAAAAAAGATAGCATATTTAGCCACAGGTGTAAAATGGGGTTAGACGGTGTCGCCGGAGGCAGCAGGTGATGCGAGCGCGCGGCGAACATTGAAACAGTTCTGGTTGCGCCATCGCCAAGCCGAAGGCCCGCTTCGTGCTTGGTATGCGACGGTTAAGCGGGCGCAATGGCATAGACCGAGTGATGTGAAAGCAATGTTTGGAACCACCGTCGATTTCGTAGGCGATAACCGTGTGGTCTTTGACATAGGCGGCAACAAATACCGGTTGGTGGCGCATGTGGCTTTTCCATACAAACGAGTCCTCATCAAGTTTGTCGGGACACATGGCGAGTACGATCGGATCGACGCGGAGACTGTGTGATGAAGATGAATGTGCGGCCTATTAAGACCGAGGCTGACTATGACTGGGCACTCAAGGAGATTGCCAGCTATTTTGATGTTCAGCCGAAACCAGGAACGGCGGAAGGCGATCGCTTCGATGTGCTTGCCACGTTGATTGAAGCGTATGAAGAAAAACACTGGCCCATCGATCCGCCCGATCCCGTGGATGCCATCCAGTACCGAATGGAGCAGGCAGGCTTGGGTCAAGCCGATCTGGCACGGCTTCTTGGTTCACGGTCCAGAGCTTCGGAAATTATGCGGCGCAAGTGTTCTTTGACGATGGAGCAGGCGCTGAAGTTGCATGAGGAATGGAAAATTCCGGCGGAGGCACTGCTGAGACCATCGCTTAAGGAGACGGCATGACGATCGAGAAGCAATCTGGACAAACTGAGGTAAGGCCATGCGATACTATATTGGTCCGATCCATAAAGATGCTGACAGCGCTATGGTGTGTCATTCCTTGACTTTCCGGGTGTGTGGTGACCGCTGCCACGAGTCTAGATGATGCACAGGCTATGGCCGAAGACGCTCTAGCCCTTCACGTCGATGGATTGGTCGAGGATGGCGAAGCTCTTCCCGAGCCGTTCACCCTAGATGCTATTATAGAGCTGCCCGACAGCAAGGGCGGCGTTGCTATTTTTGTGAAAACGGAAGCACCCAAATGCATCCGGGTAAATGTAGCGCTGCCTAAAGATATTCTGGAACGCATTGATAAATCCGCGACGAGTCGCGGACTCACTTGGTCCGCGTTCCTAACTCGCGCGGCGAAGCGCGAATTAGAGACGGCGTAAGGCTAACCTCACTTCGGTGGGGGTTTCTTTCGCGCCGTAGCTTTTTCTTTTAAATTCATTTCTTCCGAAGCGCTCACGCACCCCGGATCAATGGGCAACGCCAGGCCTTATGTCGAACAATCTGGTTTGGCTCATGACAATATTGACATCAGCACATCAAATACATTATGTATTGATGTATGAGAACCACACTGACACTCGACGATGATGTGGCTGCTGCGCTCGAACGATTACGCCGGGCCCGCGATGCAAGCCTAAAGGACATTGTCAATGACGCGCTGCGTCGGGGACTGAGTGATTTGACCACTCGACCGAAACGGCGCGAACCTTTCCAAACTCAGGTTGTTGCGCTGGGACGGCTGCGATTAGCCAGCATCGACAATGTTAGCGAGAGTCTTGCCGTCGCCGAAGGTGAAGTTTTCAAGTGATCTTGGTCGACGCGAATATTCTTGTCTATTCGCATGTCGAATCATTTGCGCAGCATAAATCGGCCCGCGACTGGCTCGACCAGCAACTCAGTGGTTCCACACGCGTTGGGCTGCCCTGGGTCAGCTTGCTTGCGTTTCTGCGCCTTGTCACCAATCCGAGGGTATTCGAGCGGCCCGAGCCGATGGTCGATGCGTGGCGCCAAGTGCGAGCCTGGCTCACCTGCGAACCAGCATGGATACCTCAACCAACCGAGCGCCATGCCGATCTATTGGATCAGCTGCTTGCGCTGCCTGGTGTACACGCCAATCTCGTGCCTGACGCGCATTTGGCCGCGCTGGCGCTGGAGCATGGGCTAACGCTGTGTTCCACCGATGGAGATTTCGCACGTTTTCCATCATTACGTTATCTAAACCCGCTCGCCCCGTGAGTGCGCCCGCGACCATAACCGCGATTGGTAAAAGATCGTCCTGATTGACCGCGAGGCTGCTGGCAGTCAGTGCACGCGTTTGTAAAAACGGCGCAGGCATTGATGCGATGACTTTGGCACCTCGCCAGAATTCTGGGTCAACTTGCAGGCGCGTTACGACTTAGAAATTGCGGGTCGATCGCTACGTCGGCGAATTGAGCGGGGGGTCTCCCCTCGCGCTGCTTGATTATTTCCGACTCCGAACCGGCTGCCGCGCCTGTTTCGGCGCCGACTGCGAGCTGGCTTGCGCGCTGGGCCGCCCCCAGCCGACAGACAAATTGGCGTTTTGTCTTTGTTGCATTGCTACACCACCAATGACGCCGACGCCGAAGACGTAGATCCAACCCTGCGTGAAGTCGAACAAATGGGAGTTGAACAGAGAGGACATGACGTTTTGAATTACGAGAAGAGACCCGATCCAACCCCCCTGACCGGGTAGCGAGAACATCAACATTGCATGGCTTATCCACATAGCATACAGCACAATTACCCCGAGGATGCCGAGCTGAATTGCAACTGCAAAAGTCTGATTGAACGGATTTGTCGAGACGATTGCGTCAGCGCCCGTTTGTCCGGCGGCTGATTGCCGGAAAAGCTCAGTAATCGAACCGGTGCCATGCCCCATCAATGGCGCCTGTTCAATAATTTGGATTGACCTCTTAAGAAATGAAAGATGTTGCTCCGCTGAAATCAGTGGGACATCAGCCGAAGCCGGTGGATCACCAGCCTGAGAGTGGTGGATCGCCTGCACTACGCTTATTGCACGACCACGAAGATAGGGTGAAGTAAACCACACCAAACTTGCAAGGACGGTTCCGGTGGCGAGTGCTACATAAGCTCCACGTAACCCAAAACGCTGAATTCCGAAAACAACCCACAGGAAGGGAAAGATGACGAGTTGAGTGCGGCTGGTTGCCACGTAGAAGACATTGATTAGGAAAGTGAGTGCTAATCCGGCGAAAACAAGCCCGGTTAGATGGCGCTTTATCTTGACTGCATTCAGGGCAATGTGGAGCGACCCGAATGCGCAAAGGACAAACTCCCCGCTTTGGGCGATATAATCTTTGACGGGTATGCCAGGGTAAGCATGCCGAGCCACTGCTGGCCAGAGCACGGAGATCCACGAGAGTATCAACAAAACCGTGCAGGAAAATAAAAATCCGGCAAGCACGTACTGCGCCCGTGTAGACCGGCTAAACTGGTTAAGAAGAAGCGGAATGACTAATAGCTTGTGAAAGCCGGCCATATCTCGGAGCCGTTCATGCCACGAAACGTCAGCCCACAGCATCCCAAGCGCCGCAATCAACCATAACAATACTGGAAAAGCACCCGCGGGGGCAGTTAGTGATTTTAGAAAATCAGAGAGGATTACGGCCGCGGAAGGCCACCGACTCGCTTGGGTGAAACCGAACCTTTGCAACCAAGAGGAGCGCAAGAATGGTAGCGCAGACAAAAGCCAAAGGCCGATCAGACTAGCAGTTACGCTGGTCGACCATGGCAGCGAAATTACGACCGCTATTGCCAGGGCATCAGCAACCTGTTGCGGGTTGATGCGTTTGATCGCTCCTGGAAACGCGATTCGGTACATTTTATTTTCAACCATTGCGCCTGATTAAGGTCCGGATATTCGGAAAATGGTAGTAATCCAGTAGCAAACAGGCTTTTGACGTGGTTTCTGCCCTAGCCGCCGCGCATCCAGTTTCAATCTTGTTTGTGTCATCTCCGCGAGTATCGCCCTAGCCTGCAACCGCCTCCGCGTTCGGTGGCTATATATCTTCGTCGAGCAGACGGCCGAGCGGATTATAGCGTGCCATCAACAGTAT
>JBARNC010000427.1:0-4399 GCA_049802775.1 Pseudolabrys sp.
CCCATGATGGAAGGGCCCTGGTGCCGATTCCGAAGAGAAGCACGAGCCCGTGAGCGACATCGACACTGTCGTGATGGATAGTCTGAAAGCGCTTGACCCCAACCGGCCGATTAGAGAAGCGGACATAGCACGGCGTTGGGAGCACTCCGCCAGATCGAGCTCGAACCGGTCGGGGTTTGTCTTCTCGGGGCGTCCAATGGCTCAATGGACCACCAATGTTGGAACTTCAACGCTGGCTCTACGTCGAAGCGGGCGCGCAACTAAAGAGCTTCGCAAACGGAATTGACCCGCTGACGCTGCTGACGGGCATCAGCATCGCCGCACTCTTCGGGCTTGTTCATGCGTTTATGCCGGGGCACGGAAAGACGGTGCTAGTATCTTATTTTCTTGGCCGTCCGTCCAAAGTGGTCGCCGGTTTAGGCGCGAGCATTATCCTTGTATTGACGCACGTGGGTTCAGCGGTGGTGCTTGTTCTAGCCGGTTTCATGGTCATTCGGGGCACCATCGGTGGCGCGGGCCGTGCACCCAAATTTGAAGCCGCAAGCGCGGCCTTTATCGTTCTGATCGGAATTTGGCTGCTCTACAATGCACTCAGGCATCGGCACAACGATAACCCCACGACAGATGGACGCGTTCTTGCGTTCGCGACAGGACTTGTTCCTTGTCCATTGACCACTTTCATTATGGTCTATGCCGTCAGCAACGGCATTATCGTTGCAGGCTTATTTTTGACCGCCGGGATGGTAATGGGGATGATCAACAACAATTGCCATTTTCGCGGTCGCCGCCGTGTTGTTGCGCGAGCGCATTGCTCACCTCATGGACAAACGCGCGCGGACACGCGAACGCTTCGGACAAGTCTTAGAGGTGGCCAGCGCAGCTGCTATTATCGCATTCGGATTATGGCTGCTTACTGGCCGCTGAGCTTATACCGGAGAGCCGATTATGGCACACCATCATCATCACGGTGACCACCATCACGACCACGGCCACTCCGGTCATAGCGAAGCCGGTCATGGTCATACTCATGGCGTGGTCGATCCGTCCACCACCACGACAACCGAAGGACTGTGGGCTCTCAAATGGTCTTTCGCTGTGCTTATGGCAACGGCTCTCTTGCAGGTTGCCGTCGTCTTCGTGTCAGGAAGCGTGGGCTTGCTGGCGGATACCATCCATAATTTTGGAGACGCAGCGACAGCCATCCCACTAGGCATTGCGTTTTGGTTCGCTCGTAAGCGGCCAAACAAACGGTTCACCTTCGGCTATGGGCGGGTAGAAGACCTTGCGGGAGCTACCATCGTTTTCACTATTCTTTTTAGCGCGCTTGTTGCCGGTTACGAGAGCATTGATCGGTTTTTCCATCCTCAGGATATTTCGCATCTCTGGGCGGTTGCCGTTGCGTCAACGATTGGGTTCCTCGGAAACGAAGCAGTCGCCATTTTTCGCATCCGTGTTGGACGCCGAATTGGTAGTGCGGCGCTCGTGGCCGATGGCCATCATGCGCGAATAGACGGCTGGACCAGTTTGGCGGTGCTAATCGGTGTGCTCGGAGTATGGTTTGGCTATCCGCTCGCCGATCCGATCGTCGGCCTGGTCATCACCGTGGCGATTTTCGGGATCGTGATCCAGAGCGGCAAGCAAATCTTCTCACGGATGCTGGATGGCATCGACCCTCATATCATCGATGAAATCCGCCATGCTGCCGCACATGTTGCGGAGGTAAAGGAAGTGACGGACATTCGGGCACGCTGGCTGGGCCACCGTCTGCATGCAGAATTAAATGTAACCTTGCCCTCCCAAATCACGCTTGCCGACGCCCATGCCATTGCCGAAGAGGTGAGGCATCAACTGCTTCATCATCTCAAGTATCTTTCGCTCGTGGTTATTCATGTCGATCCGGAGGAAAAGTCGGGCGAGCGGCACCATCGCATCGAGAAGCACACTCACGATGGTCTGCCTGCCCATTCACATGCGGCGTAAGAGGAACTGGTGATGGCTCATGTCCGCTTTGGGTCAAAAGCGGACATTTCGCAGTGCAATCTCCACGTCCGCTTTACCCCCCAAAAGCAGACATTGGCTGGGGCCAATCGAATGTCCGCTAAGTGCCAAAAGCGGACATTGTAAACCTCACTTGCGTCTTCTCGTTCTTAGTCGGTTTTGAAGTAAGTATTCCAATGAATTCAAGTAGGCGGTCCCAGACGAGAAGAGAAACGCAGTCAAACCAACTGCAAACGATCCGGGCCCGGGTTCAAAAAATATCCCTAGCGCAGTCAGTATCAAAAATATCGCTGTTAGCGTTTGGAAACCGATATGAGCATAAACCCACATATCGGGCGGTACTTCTATGAGTGATGCGGTTCTTCGTTTTTTCCACGTCAACACGAAAACGCCTTGAAGCAAGCCTGCGGTTAAACTGGATACGCGCCAGATTGTTAGATCAGAGAGTTTAAATAGTGCCAGCATTGGTGGCAGCAGTGCACAAGCGACGACGATAAAGCTCCTCATTAAGACGGTCCGGATAAAATAGAGATCATAATTTGCCAGTGCGCCGCTGATAATCTGCCGCAAAATCACGATCATCGCAGCAAAACCTGCGAACGTAATTGAAATTGTAGCGAGCGCATAAAGATAGCTTGAGCCCGGTAATTCCATCGCTTCGCCCCCGCACCTTACCGGTATGCGCCGAAGCATATGATTTGTGACTGCGGGCGTCTATCGAGACAAATGTCCGCTTTGGGTCACAAGCGGACATTTGCAGTGCAAAACGCCATGTCCGCTTTACCCCCAATAGCGGACATGTGCGGTGCAACTAGGGATGTCCGCTTTGTGCCAATAGCGGACTCATGCACTGCAGCAAAAAGGGCCGTTAGTCGATTACATCGTCGGCGCTGCGCGCGGTGATCGCATGAGTCAACGGGGGCGGTTATTCCGCTATACTGAGAATATAATCCGAAGGACGAAAGCCATGGGTGTCACATTACGAGCCGCAACTCTTATCGTCGCAACCGCTATTGTCACACTGTCGAGTGCTGCGAACGCGGACAATCGCTACGACGCGGCCCGGTACGGCGGACACATTCGCTGGTGTTCGGGGCCTTCGGCGGCCTTTGGTTTGCCCTACTTTTACCCTTGCGGCCGTTCTCGCTCCTACTACAGCGACGGTTATCGCCGCTACTACAGCGACCGTTATCGCTCCTACTACAGATGAGTACGACTACGGCGCCTAAAAGGCGCCTAGGCTTGGCACGTCCTAGTAGTGTGTAGCTCTATGTCTGCTTTACCCCCGAAAGCGGACATTCGGCAGCGGGCCAATATCGAACATCGAAAAGTTATTCGATCGCCTCGTGGACGCCATCGAATAATGTCACCGGGGATGTCGGTTGAACAGCGCATCCGGCCCGTGCCATGCTCGGCCTACAAGACGTGACAGGCGGAAACGATGGCGCAAGCGCACAGCAAGCAGGCGGCGCACAGCCATATGCACAACTTCGAGGGCCATGTCGAGGCGGTCGAGGCCGATCTCGAGTATTGGCGCGCCAAGCGTCTCGAGCCCCGTCTCATTCAACTCCATCGCCGCGGCGTGCTTACGTTCTATGACCTTGTGCGCACGGCCACCGCTCATCCTGCAGCCCCGACGACTGCGGTCGCGCACGACACCGAAGCCCGCATCCGCGCGCTCGAAGACGGTCTTGATGATTACATTCACGGGATCAACCTCATCTCGCTCGACGGCCCCGGCTATCCCTCGGTGATTGAGGACACCCGCAAGGAGCGCGGCGACTATGACGACTTCTTCCGCATTGCCAAGCCGTCCCACGACGGCACGCTGGAAGAGCGCATCGCCCGGTTGGAGCACCAGTTGCGCGAGTATCGACATCTCCTGGACGTGCTCACGCGCGCGCTGCTGGACAAAGGCGTGTTGACAGCGGAGATGATCGAACAGCAGCGCGCCTTTCTCGCCGGCCGCGGCGCCTGGAACGGTGCCCGCATCGTCGCCCGCGCCTGGGTCGACCCCGCCTTCAAGCAGGCGCTGCTCACGAAGGGCCGCGAGGCGGTGCGCGAGCTGAACATTCCGCCTGGCCGACTTGGCAAGCTCGGCGTCGCCGAGAACACGCCGACGCTGCACAACATCGTGGTGTGTACGCTCTGCTCCTGTTATCCGCACGACCTCCTGGGGGACCCGCCGTGGTGGTACCGCGACGACAGCTACAAGGAGCGAATCGTGCGCGACGCGCGCGGCATGCTGGCGGAGCGGTTCAACCTGCGCCTGCCAGACCATGTCGAGGTGCGCGTCCACGACAGCACCAGCGACGTGCGCTGGATGGTGCTGCCGTGCCGACCCGCGGGCACTGACGGCTGGAGCGAGGAGCAGCTGGCGCGGCTCGTGACCATCGAGAGC
>JBARNC010000428.1:0-4988 GCA_049802775.1 Pseudolabrys sp.
ATCTTGCATAAGAAGCGCTGACTTAGCTTTCGAGCCCGGTGGGTTCGAAGGAGATAATCCGGGCGAGTTGAAGGCAGCGGAACAGCGGTGCGCTCGATCTTTCTACAACATGCGCATGCCGCCGGGAAAGCTGATGCGACTCCTATTGGGGAGGGAGGGTGAGGAAACGCTGATAGTGTGGACGATTATCTTAGGGCCGATCATTCTTTTTTGGCTTGTCGGAGGTGCCACCTTCGCTACGGTCCGTTGGATACGCTGGTTCGCAAGTTCTGGAAATACGTAAAGCGGCTTGCCGGCTGATCCCGGGCGTGCGCCTGCGAAAGCGCCAGCGGCTAAAGACGCTCAAATAGTCCAAAGAGTTAAAGTTTAAGGTACGCATTTCCTGTGAAACGAAGCCAATTTCAATTAATTAAAAGCACCTCAATGGTCCGGACAGGATGACAATCAAACTCATTGCAAAATATTGCAGCATGGCCGTTCTGGTCCTCATCGTGATCAGCACGTTTGGACCCGCCGATTGGCCGCTCGGTTGCTCCTCGCTGTAGGGGGAGTGCTGGTGGCGGCTCTGCTTGCCGAGCTCCTCATACTAGCACTGAGGCGTGCCGGCCCCGTTCACGCTCCGCAAGAAAGTAACGACGATCAAGCCGGCGGCCATGACACGCCGTCATTAACACGTCCCGGCGATTTGCAATTGGCCGACAACAATGATTGGTGATCGATCATGCGACAGTGGCGGCCCGGCGTAGGCTTGCGCAAGCGCCAGCACCTCAAAAAGTAGTCCCAAGGGTAGCTTGGGGCTGCGGCCACGATTACCGCAATGACAATGCGCTCACATGCCGCGCGTCATTGCAAAGAGGGGCGGGGCTGTTCGCTCCGCCCCAGATCTATCACCAGTAGTGACGATAATAGCGGTGGCCCCAATAGTGGCGCCGAGGGTAGTGCCCGTAGGCGTAGTAGCCACCACCGTAGTAGTTGGGTCGCCACCAGCACCGGTAGGGACCGCAAACCCAATGTACCTGCTCCGCACGCGCAACGGTGTTTGCCGCGACTGGTGCGACTGGCATTGCAGACACGGCGGTCGCTGTGAGGCAAAATGCAGCGGCCGAAATAATCAGTTTGATGTTGGTCATGTTCCTGCGTAGATGCGCCCTTAACGCGCGACACTGCCGGAAGTTTCTGGCCGGACTTGGTCAATTAGCTGAACCTTTATTCAGACAATCAAACGTTTTGGTGATCGACACCAATCGTGGAGACCAGCGACGCTAAATCGAGTGGCTATCTTTTCATAGAATGTCGGAGGCCTTCTTGCCGACCGCTTTCGCTGACTCGTCCATGGGCTGCGACTCCGGCGGTTGCTGCAGCTTCGGCTCCAATGTCGATTTGGCCTCGCGCTTGGGCGGCGCGAAATTAGGTTCGATCTTTGATTCACTCTTCGGCTCAGGCTTAGCGTCGAGTCTCTTGCTGCGTGGCTCTAACTCCAGGGTGGGCGCGTCTGACTGCGCCACAGGCCTTGCCGACTCCGCTGCTGACGGGAATGTTAACTGATCAGTGACCGGCGGGCGGTGAGCTGCCGGCGAGCGCCTCAGCGCGGCTTCAAGCTGTCGCGCTAGTTCCTCAAGATTGTGAAACGCTTGTGGCGACACGGGCCGCTCCGCTGGTGATGCCAGCGTCAGCGCACCCTCGCGCGATGCAGCGTCGTGCGAAGGCGACAGCGGGACTTCTGGCAACGAGAGCCTGCCGAATAAATCGCTGTCGATCCGAGCGGGCCGTGGCGCAGGAGGCCGCGCCGGCTCGCGCGCGCCGGTCGTGCGCGCGATGTTTAGCTCGATCACCACATCAGTGGGACCGCCGATCATCAGAAGATGTTCGATATTGTCGCGGCGAACGAGCACAATACTTCGGCGTCGGTCAACCGCGGCGGCCTCTGTTATCGCCACCCGCCCCATTCGACGTTCGCGCGCATTGCCGCCACGCAGCCATTTGAGCATTATGTATGCATATCCTCTGGGGTGTTCGGGATGCCTAAGCGAGTGGGGCCCTGGACCTCCGCATAAACTGCTTACGTAATTCAGAAAGGACGCACGAGTTCCAATCCTCACGCCCTTAGAAGCCAAAATAATCCTGAAAGGGCAGGGTAGTGATGATACGCCGGCATCAACAGACTATGCGTGTCGTTTGGTTTGCCGCTGCAGCGCTTGCTGCCGCCGCGGGTATAAGCGCGAGCGCGCTGGCGCAAGAGTATCCGTCTCACCCCATCACGATTGTTGTCGGCTTCCCTCCTGGTGGGCCGACTGACACCGTCGCGCGGATCATAGCCGATCAAATGAGTAAGTCCCTTGGTCAATCCGTTATTGTCGAAAACGTACCCGGAGCCGCCGGCACAATCGGTGGCGCACGCGTCGCTCGCGCGAAACCCGACGGATACACCCTCAGCATCGGACAGTGGACGTCCAACGTGCGGGCGAGGATAATGTACCCGCTTTCTTATCACGTCATGGATGATTTCGAACCGGTTGCATTATTGACGACGTCGTACCTTTGGATTGTCGGCCGGAATGACTTGCCCCCAAATAACTTGAAAGAATTGGTTGCGTGGCTCAAAGCAAATCCGGGGAGAGCATCGGCCGGCTCAATTGGCGTCGGAAGCGCAGCCCAGATGTGCACTATAGATTTCCAAAATAAGACTGGCACAAAAAATTTGATCGTACAGTACCGAGGGGGTGCTCCAGCCGTGCAAGATTTGTTGGGAGGACAGATCGATTTCGTCTGCATCGAAGCATCACAAACGCTTCCTCATGTCGAGAATGGGAAATTTAAAGTCTTCGGTGTCGCCGCCAAGAAGCGCTGGTTTGTAGCGCCCGACGTACCAACGATCGCGGAAGCCGGCGTGCCGGAAGTCGACATCGCATTCTGGCATGGCCTATGGGCGCCTAAAGGCACACCAAGAGACATTATTGCCAAAGTTAACGCCGTGGTGGTTGAGGCTTTTGCGAATCCATCCGTGCAAAAACAGTTCGCGGATCTTGGTCACGAGATTCCAAGTCGCGATCAATTGACGCCGGAGGCGCTTGCCGCTTACCACAAGGCTGAACTCGACAAATGGTGGCCGATCATGAAGGCGGCCGGAATAAAGGCCAACTGAGAGCAACCAAAGCTCGATACCGGCCGGCGTCGAAGATACGGTCTCTATCACGCGTTGCTTTTTTTCACAGCCATTTCCGCTTGACGCAAATTCTATGCTTACTCGGGCTATCTTGGCCATTCCGCTTTCAAGAAGGCGTTTGCGCAGGCGCACGAGTGAAGAAGCTAAAATAAACCTGAAGGGGCAGGGTGGTGAAAACCCCGCGAACCGGCTTCGGCCAAATGCGCAAAACAGTAGATTTTGCGAAACGACGCCAACCTCACTCGCACCTAGGTGCGCAGTTTCAAGTGTCGAGAAAATCATATAGCCGCGACGGATTTTCGACGAGGGTCGCCTGCCGGATTTCGGGCGTTGTCCAGTCGAGAAACACCTTTAACAGACGAGCTGTGTCCGGCACCGGCCCATCTGGGCGCGGGTGCGGCCAATCAGTACCCCAGACAAGGTTCTGCGGATTGGCGGCAACAAGTGCGTCGTGGAACGGCCGCGCTTCTGCATAATCTGGCGGCGTAGCGCCCAGCCGGTAAGTGCCTGACAATTTTGACCACAGGCGGCCTTCGCCGACGCCGCGCAGCAAGGCCTGAAAGCCTGGATGCCTGGTGCCATGATGGCAGTCCATGCGGCCCATATGATCGACGACCACTGGCACTTGCACGTGCGCGAGTGCAGGTAACAGCTCGGGCAAATCACGCGTGTCGATCCATAATTGTAAATGCCAGCCGAGATCGGCCATTGATGGCAGCAGCGGCTCGATGTCTTTGAGTGTTACACCGTTCTGGTAATAGGGCTTACCGTCGCGGCGAAATTCGTTGGCGCGCAATCCGCGCACCCCGGCCGCGTGCCATTGCTTGAGTGTCGCCGTGCTCAGTTCGGCGCCACCGACTGCGACGCCGCGCAGCCGCGCCGGCACGCGCGTCAGTGCATCGAGCATAGCGCGGTTGTCGCGTCCATAAGCGCTTGGTTGCACAAGCACACCGCGATCGAAACCGAGGCGGTCGAGGAGCGCAAGGTAAGCTTCGAGCGGCACGTCATCCGGCGTGTAGCTGCGTGGTTCCGCGTAGGGAAAGCGCGCGGCTGGACCAAACACGTGGCAGTGACAATCGCAAGCGCCTTGCGGCAATAGGCCGCTCATTGCGGCGTGATCCCGGCAAGCTTGGCGGCCTCGCGCATATTTTCATAATCGGTGCGGATGAATTTGGTGAAACCGTCTGGCGTGATCTGCTCAGCGGTGGCGATTTCCGAGCCCATATCGCGCAGCTTGTCCGGCGCCGACCCGCTGGCAAGCCCGCCAGCGATTGCCTTTTGCAACTGTGCAATGATCGGCGCAGGCGTGCCCGTGGGCGCAAGAATCCCAATGTAGCTTTGCGCGGTAAAGTCCTTCACGCCGCTCTCAATGAAGGTTGGGATGTCGGGCGCGAGCTTGGAGCGATTGCTCGCCGCGATTGCGACGATATGCGCCTGGCCGCCCTTGTGCAGCGGCAATGCGGTAGAGAATTCCGTCATCGCCGCCTCGATGCTGCCGCCGATCAGGTCGGGCATCAGCGCGCCACCACTGCGATAGGGGATGTGCACGACGTTGGCGCCGGTCACGGCCTTGAAGCGCTCGAGCGTCATATGGGTGGCGCTGCCGACACCGCTGGTGGCGATGCTGATCTGCGCCTTCTTCGATAGCGCGATCAGCTCCACGAGATTTTTTGCCGCGACTTTGTTATTGAGGATGATCACGTGCGGCACGTAGCTGGTCAGTGCCACCGGTGCGAAATCTTTCAGCGGATCGTAGCCGAGTTTGGCCTGCACGAAGGGGTTGACAGTAAGCGGCCCGTTCGAGCCGACCAGCAGCGTGTAGCCG
>JBARNC010000429.1:0-2390 GCA_049802775.1 Pseudolabrys sp.
GGCGAAACAGTCGAGAGCATGACCGCCGCCGTCTTGCACCTATTGCCGCATC
Organism: Pseudolabrys sp.; assembly: GCA_049802775.1. GTDB lineage: Bacteria > Pseudomonadota > Alphaproteobacteria > Rhizobiales > Xanthobacteraceae > Pseudolabrys. The sequence continues at coordinate 53 of JBARNC010000429.1, forward strand.
TCGTGGACCGTGATGCGCGCGACATCGACGGTGCGCTCACCGCCATGGATAGCCGCATGTACGGTAATCACGGCGCCAAAGCTGCGATCGAAATTGCCCTGCATGATCTGGCCGGCCGCGCAAGCGGAAAACCGGTGCATGCATTGCTTGGTGATAAAAAGCGCAACCGCATGCCTTTGCTCGGTGTCATCTGCGGTGGCGACTACCAAGGCGATTTACATGATGCGGAAAAGAAAAAAGCTGCCGGCGTCACGGCCTACAAAATCAAGGTTGGCATTGACACGCCGGAAAACGACGCGGCACGCACGCACGAAATCTGTAAGGTCCTGGGCAACGGCATGCTTATTTCTGCCGATGCAAACCAGGGCTACAGCACCAAGCAGGCTCTTGCTTATGTAGAGGCGGTCAAGGGATTAGGACTCGATTTCTTCGAGCAACCAGTTTCGGCTGACGACCTTGTCGGCATGGCCGCAGTCGCAGCGGCAACCGACATTGCTATTGGCGCCGACGAAGGCATTCATTCGCTCGAAGACATCAGGCGTCATCATGAGCACAAAGCCGCCCGCGGCGTGAGCCTGAAAGCGATAAAACTGGGTGGCATCCGTGCTCTCACTGATGCCGGAAGCCTTTGCGACCGTCTCGGGATGAGCGTCAATATTTCATGCAAGACCGGCGAATCAAGCGTTGCCTGCGCGGCCGCGCTGCATGTTGCCGCCGTCATTCCCGATATTGCCTGGGGCCTGACGCTCACGCATATCGGCCTTGCCGAAGACGTCGCTACCCAACCGCTCCCAACAGCCAAAGGCCATGTGGACAGCCTCGACCAGCCGGGCCTCGGTATCGATGTTGACGAAGATCGAGTTCGTCGTCACCGCGTAGGAATTGCTACGCGAAACGTGGCTTAAGGCGGCACCAGTCCCGCGCGCCTCCTGCAGACGCGCGACATGACAGTCGAATTCGAAGTTCGCGCCATTTTGGGTTCGTTTTGCCAATTGAATGTGCACTTCGCGGCGCAACGAGGTGATAGCCAACATACGAGCGGCGCAGCGAAGAAGCATTTTGGAAATTTGCTCTTAATTGGATAATTTATCCGTTACTCAACTTAAGATAGTGTCCCTCCGCGCACTCGGTTTGCCGGCCGCCACCGCGTGAGCGGGGGCGGCGCTGCGGCCGGCGCGGTTAATCGGGATGGCCCCAATTTGTCGATTATTTGGGTGTCTTCGAGCGTTGGCAACGCTACAGGTGCCGCAAAGCATGCGCGGCTTTCTTGCATTGGCGCCGAAGGTCAGCGCACGGTCATGGTCGCTCACCGGTGCCGCATCCCTTCTCGCCGCGCAACGCGCGCAATTCCGGCGACGTGAAGTGCTCGTACCTTGGGCGCGTCATGACGAGCCTTCCAGTGCGACCGCCTCGACTTCGATCTTGAAGCCATAATGCAGTCGCGGCACCGGAACAACCGCGCGAGCCGGGCGCGACGTTCCAATCCATGTCGCATAGATGGTGTTAAAGGTAGGCCACAACGCAATGTCGGTGACATAGACACTCACCTGAACCAACCGGTCGATCGCGCTGCCGGCCGCTTTCAGCGCCGCGGCAATATTGTCCAGAGTCTGTTGCGCCTGTTGTTCGAACGGCGCGTCCATAAGTTTTGCGCCATCACGCGCGATCGGCAACTGACCGGCAATAAACACAAACCCATTCGCCTTCACGGCGTGGCTGTAATGACCGCCGGGCGCCGCCATTGAGTCGGGATTAGTTAGAACGATGTCGCTGGCCATGACGGTGCTCCTCATCTTCGTGGCGCGAAAATAAAGCGGTGCAGCTTGTGCTGCACCGCTGGTTTATAACGGACGTTACACCGACCTCAGGCCGGCAAGGGCTTTCCCTTGGTCTCCGGCAAGAACGGCACCACGACAAAGCCCAGGATGTAGATGAACGAGAACGCCACCGCCATCCCACTGAAGCCGCCGAACTGGGCGATCAGCATGCCGGCGAACAGCGGCCCCATGAACGCAATAAAGCGCGGGGCGTTAAACGTGAACGCCATTCCGGTGGCGCGCATGCGCGTCGGGAACAACTCCGGCAGCCAGACCGACATCCAAGAATATTGGCCGAGCGTGAAAAAGCCGTTGACCGCCGCAACCAGCAGCAACAGATGCAGATCAGTCGTCCACCTGTAAAGCGCAAATGTGAGCACCAGCGAGGCGGCGAAAAAGATCATCACGATCGGCTTGCGTCCGAAACGGTCAGCCAAGAAGCCAAGGCCGATATAGCCGCAGATGGCGCCGAGGTTGTAACTCATGCCGGCATAGCTCGCCCATGTTTGCGGCGGCAGTCC
>JBARNC010000430.1:0-1703 GCA_049802775.1 Pseudolabrys sp.
GATCCGCATATGCTGCGCAAAGCCAATGCGCTTTATTACGAATTCGAAGAAGTCGGGATGAACAAGCAACTGGGCTATACTTCGCCGGCCGATCTCACCGATCTCTATCCGAAGTTCTTTTGGACCAGCGTATCGCCGCATGTCCAGAGCGCGATCCGCTACCTCAATGTCACATCGAGCGGACGGCAGTGGATCGCCAATCTTCATAGCAATATCTTTCGCGCCGAACGCGAGCTAAGCCTGTTCGGTCCACAACGGTGAGACCGGGGTTCACGGGGCCTTGATAGCGTCCGTTCATATCCGGGCGGACTGACGATCCCCTGAATGGGACGAGTGCTGGCACATAGCCAATGTCGCTTTTGCCCCCGAAAGCGGACGTTCGTTAGCGCGGTAGGAATGTCCGCTTTGGGTCATTAGCGGACATTTGCAGTGCAAAAAGGCATGTCCGCTTTATCCCCGAAAGCGGACAGGTCCGAATGCTGTGTCGAGTCATGCAGTCTTTTCGACCCGCGTATCGATTTCGCTACGCAGCGCGCCGAAATCGATAGGCTTTGTAAAAAGCGCCTCGGCGCCGCCTTCCAATGCCTTGCGCTTGGTCTCCGCATCGCCATAGGCGGTGATCATGATCACCGGGACGTCGGGTCGGGCCGCCTTGGCCTTCGGCAGCAGTTCCAGCCCGCTCATCCCCGGCATGTTGATGTCCGACAGGATCATGATGATGGACACGTCCGCCGCGTCAGTAATGCGCTGAAGCGCAGCCGGAGCAGATTGGGCAAATTCCATCGTGAACCGGCCTGCGCGAAGATCATGCCGAAATTGCTGGCGGAACAGCAGCTCAACGTCCGGCTCGTCATCGACGACAAGAACGAGGAGTTTCACGTCAATGCTCCTGATTTGGCAATCGGCGCGGCATTGCGCGGAAGAATGATGCGAAACTCGGTGAACTCGTCTGGCGTCGTCTCGACATTGATAGACCCACCATGCTGTTTGACAATGATGTCATGGCTGATGGAAAGGCCGAGGCCGGTGCCTTCGCCGGCCGGCTTGGTCGTAAAGAACGGGTTGAACATCTTTTCCTTCACATCCGGTGGGATGCCGGTGCCGTTGTCGCGGATCCGGATCTCCACGCTGTCACCGAGGCTCCGCGTCGAAGCCGTCAGAGTCGGCTCATAGTCCCCTGCTTTCGTGTGTTCCTTGCGCTTGGTCGCCGCATAGAAGCCGTTGGAGATTAAGTTCAGTAGAACCCGAGTGACTTCCTGAGGGAACACATCGGCCTCGCCAGCACTCGGATCAAAAGACTTTTCCATTGTAATATTAAAGCCCTGCTTCTCAGCCCGCGCTCCGTGATAAGCAAGATTAAGGCTTTCCTCGACAAGGGCATTGATATCGATCAATCGGTGCTCGCCCGAGCCTTCGCGCGAGTGCAGCAGCATGTTCTTGACGATGGCATCGGCACGCTTGCCGTGCTGCATGACCTTGTCGAGATTGCCCCGCAGTGTGTCCATTAGTTCGATGATCTCGCTGCGTCTCTTGTCGTTGAGGCTCACGTCCTTGAACGCTTCCTGCAGCTCATCAATCAGTTCGGCAGAAACCCCAGAGAAATTATTGACGAAATTGAGCGGGTTCTTGATCTCGTGGGCGATGCCAGCGGTGAGCTGACCAAGCGAGGCGAGCTTCTGCGTCTGCACCAGGCGGTCCTGTGT
>JBARNC010000431.1:0-45642 GCA_049802775.1 Pseudolabrys sp.
GTTACGCGATGACCGACGAGCAGATCCAGGAAATCTATGCGCTCGCGCGCGAGTCGTTTTTTGGCGGGCAGAAAGCGTTCCAGCTTCAGGCCTATCCGTTCCGCATGACCGCGCTGAACATGGCCAAGCACCGCAACAATCCGAACTTCGCATTCTGGAAGATGTTGAAAGAGGGCTATGACCATTTCAACGCAACGCACCAGGAGCCGAAGGTCGCGGTTTGCGAAAAGCATTACGTCTTCGACGCGGCGGCACCTGGCAACTCGTTCAATCCAAAGGGCGCCTGCCCGACCTATCAGCTCGACAAGACGGTGGCGGACGCGGTGCTCGATCACCGGCGGCGAGAGCAGTACAAAATGGCGGAATACATCGCCAACGGTGTATCGACCGCGCCGTCCCGCGCCGGTGTCGACGGCGGCATGAACCCTGTATTCATAGCCAAGCTTTCGCCCCACAACGATTTCGACAACAACGGCCGCTATCAGGTGGCCAGCAACACGGTCGCGCCAGGAGCGCTCCCGCGCGTATCTAACGCACCGGGAACGCTGCCGCGTACGGCCACTCCGCCAGCAGTGAGCGCCGAGGCGCCGGCCACTCCAGAGCCTGCTATGACCAGCGAGCCAATTGTCGTCGCAAGTGTGCCGATGCCGCGATCTGCACCGCAGCCAAAGCAAGGCGAAGCGCCTGCCCCGCAGCCAACCACAATTGCCGGACTGTTTGGCAATCTATTCGGTGGTTCGAAGGCGCAAGCTGCCGCCTCAGCACCATTACCTGAAAAAGAACCGGCGGCCGGGCGTAGTGCTAATACCGATCTGGCAGCAAAGCCGAAGCAGGCCCCTCCGGTGCGCCCCGCCTCCGCTACTGCTTCGGCGCCGGTGCAAACCGCTTCCGCTCCAGCTTGGCCGGCGCCAAAGCCAAGCGATGCCGCGCCAAAGGCCGTGGCCGAGATTGCTCGCGCGCCCGCGTGGCCCGCACCATCGCAACCGGCTAAACCCGAGCCGCCGCGCGCACAACAGCCAGAAATTCGTACTGCGTATTCCACGCCGCCGGCGAGCAACAACGGCTTGCTTGCGGGCGCACAGCCGGTGGTCCCGGCTGGCACGTTCAGCGACTTCCGGTAACTATTTTCAACTCGTTACAACCGGACGACACATGGACTGCTACGTCTATGTTCTCGGCACCCTCACAGGCAATCGCCATCTGACTTATGTCGGCTGGACCGATGACGTCGCGCGGCGACTGGCACAACACAATAACGGCAAAGGCGCGCGTTCGACGCGTGGTCGCGTATGGGTGCTACTCTATTCGGAACGTTGCGCGAGCAAGCATCACGCCATGAGCCGCGAGTGGCACCTCAAGGCCGACCGCGCATTCCGTAAAAATTTGGCGCGGGGGCTGAAAAAATAAACGCAGGCGCAATACCGACGTTCTTATACACAATCAGCGCTGCTGTGCTCAGGCGAATTTGCCGTGGCAGTGTTTGAATTTCTTGCCAGAGCCGCAAGGACAGGGCTCGTTGCGGCCAACCTTGCCCCAGCTCGACGGGTCGTTCGAACCGCGTTTTGTCTGCGCACCATTGCCATTGCCGACCAGCGCCGGCGCCAGGGCCGGCGCCATCTCATCCTCGCCTGTCGTTGGGTCGACCTTATGCGCTTCCATATACGGAAGTGCAGCGGCTTCCTCGGTCGGCGGCGACTGGACGACTTCTACGCGCATGAGTTGGGCGGTTACCGCCTCACGCAAATGCGCAACCATTGCTTCGAACAGCGAGAAGGCTTCCGCCTTATACTCGTTGAGCGGGTCCCGCTGGCCGTATCCACGCAAGCCGATTACCTGGCGTAAGTGCTCGAGCATAACGAGGTGCTCGCGCCACAAATGATCGAGGGTCTGCAATAAAATGGACTTCTCGACGTAACGCATGACATCGGGGCCCCATTTGGCCACCTTGCCTGCCATCCATTCATCGGCACGTCGTGTGATGCGATCCCGCACTTCTTCGCTGGCAATACCTTCCTCTTTCGCCCAATCCTGGACCGGTAGCTCCAGCGTAAGCACCTCGCGCAGAGTGCGATCGAGGCCGGCAGTATCCCACTGCTCCGGATATGCATTCTCCGGAATGTGCTTGGCGACCAATTCTTCAATCATCGAATGACGCATATCGGCGATTGTCTCGTCGACCGTTTCGTCGCGCATCAGCTCGAGCCGCTGCTCGAAAATCACCTTGCGCTGGTCATTCATCACGTTGTCGAACTTGAGCAGATTCTTGCGGATATCGAAGTTCCGCGCCTCCACCTTCTGCTGCGCCTTCTCGAGCGCCTTGTTGATCCATGGGTGAACGATCGCCTCGTTCTCCTTCAAACCCAGCTTCTGCAACATGCCATCGAGCTTGTCGGAGCCGAAAATACGCATGAGGTCGTCTTCGAGCGACAGGAAGAACTTGGAATGACCTGGATCCCCCTGGCGGCCGGAGCGGCCGCGCAATTGATTGTCGATGCGACGGCTCTCGTGCCGTTCGGTGCCGAGCACATAGAGACCACCGGCCCCAAGGGCCTTTTCCTTCAGCCGTGCAACCTGCTTGCGGATCTCATCGGCGCGCGGGCTTTTCTCACGCTCACGTGGGTCTGCAATGTCGGTGATCTCCTGACGGATGCGCATGTCGGCATTGCCGCCGAGCTGAATGTCAGTGCCGCGGCCCGCCATATTGGTCGCAATCGTTATTGCACCGGGCACGCCCGCCTGCGAGACGATGTACGCTTCCTGCTCATGGTAGCGGGCGTTGAGGATGGCAAACACCTTGGTCTTGGTGGCGCCGTCGTCGCCAGAATAGAGCGCGGCAAAGGCGTTTGGATCGGAGAAGTCGTGCTGCTCCCAGCCCGCTTGGCGCAGCATCTCGGCAAGCTGTTCGGACTTCTCGATCGACGTCGTCCCGACCAGCACTGGCTGGCCGCTCTTTTTGCAGTCATCGATCAGCGTCAGGATCGCCCGGTACTTTTCCGCCGCAGTGCGATAGACCTCGTCGTCGTCGTCGAGGCGAACGAGCGGCATGTTGGTCGGCACCTCGAGCACTTCAAGGCCGTAAATATCCATAAACTCTTCGGCTTCCGTGAGAGCCGTGCCGGTCATGCCGGCAAGTTTTTCATACATGCGGAAATAGTTCTGGAAAGTGATCGAGGCGAGCGTCTGGTTCTCGGGCTGGATCGGCTGATGCTCTTTTGCCTCCAGCGCCTGATGCAGACCTTCCGAGTAGCGCCGGCCCGGCATCATGCGGCCGGTGAACTCGTCAATGATCACGACCTCGCCATTGCGCACGATGTAATCTTTGTCACGCTGAAACAGCTTGTGTGCCCGGAGCGCCTGATTGACGTGATGCACGACGGAAACGTTTTCCACGTCGTAGAGTGAGTCGCCCTTGAGCTGGCCGGCTGCGCGCAGCCTTTGCTCGAGCTTTTCCATGCCGACTTCGGTCAACGTCACCGTCCGCTGCTTTTCGTCAACGTCATAGTCGACCTTGTCGAGCTGTGGAATGTAGCTATCGATCGTATTGTAGAATTCGGAACGGTCGTCGAGCGGGCCAGAAATGATCAGCGGCGTGCGTGCTTCGTCGACAAGGATTGAGTCGACTTCGTCTACGATTGCATAGATGTGCCCGCGCTGGACCATATCCTCCAGCCGGTATTTCATGTTGTCGCGCAGATAGTCGAAACCGAGTTCGTTATTGGTGCCATAGGTAATGTCGCAATCATAAGCTTTCTTGCGCTGCTCATCATCGAGCCCGTGTACAATAACCCCGACCGAGAGCCCGAGAAAATTGTAGATCTGCCCCATCCATTCAGCGTCACGCTTGGCCAAATAGTCGTTGACCGTAACCACGTGCACGCCGCGACCAGAGATCGCGTTGAGGTAGACCGGGAGAGTCGCGACCAGCGTCTTGCCTTCACCGGTCTTCATCTCTGAAATCTTGCCTTCGTGTAGGATCATGCCGCCGATCAGCTGAACGTCGAAATGACGTTGGCCGAGTGTACGCTTGGCAGCCTCGCGCACAGTAGCGAAGGCGGGAATCAGAAGGTCATCGAGAGAAACGCCTTCTGCGACTTGCTTCTTGAATTCGGCGGTGCGCGCCTTTAGTGCGTCGTCGGAGAGTGCTTCCAGTTCCTTCTCGAGCGCATTGATCTCGTTAACCCGGGGCTGATAGCTGCGGATGCGCCGCTCATTGGCGGATCCAAACAGCTTGCGGGCAACGGCGCCGATCATACGGGAACTCCTGGACGTAGGCCGGGCGCTTATATCATGCCGCCACTGCCGGATTTGCTTCCGGCGCTCCGGAATACGGCATTTTCGGGCAAATTTGACGCGAAACGCGCCAGCAAAGAGCGAACAGCCAATGCAGAGCGAGAGATATGAGGGGGTCGGATTGTTGTCAATTGGCGGCTTGCCACGGCCTTAGTGGCCACCGGTCACGCGGACGTTAAGACTTATGCGCTGTCCGGCCATTGCAATGCCACGGTTGTTAGGCGAATAGTCCGCGCACCGCCTGTGCGAACCAGCGGCCCCTTCATCCAAGGACAACGCCATGACGATTTCTGTTTCCGCCGGCTATCCGGTCCGACCCCGTCCGGCCGGTTTCATTGCCGCTATCTTGGCGCTGCTCATCCTTTCGAATGGGCCCCTCCACGCCCAAGACAAGGATCCACTCGTGGCCAAAGTCAACGGCGTAGAAGTCCACCAGAGCGATCTCGCCGTCGCCGAGGATGAGGCCGGCCAGATTCCGCAAATGTCACCTGAAGCCAAGCAGGACTATCTGGTGCAGTTTGTGGCCGACATAATCCTCGTGTCGAAGGCTGCGCAGGATAAGAAGTTCGGCGACTCGGCCGATTTCAAACGCAAGCTCGAATTCGCCCACAAGAAGCTGCTCATGGAAGGGCTGCTGCAAGCGGTCGGAAAGGAAGCGCTCACCGACGAGGCGATGCACAAAGTCTATGACGAGGCTGTCAAGCAGATCAGCGAAGAGAAGGAGGTAAATGCCCGCCACATCCTGTTCCGCGCGCCTGCTGGCGATGAGAAAGCCGGCAAGGAAGCCGAGGATAAGGCCAAGGCGGTGATTGTCCGACTGAAGAAGGGTGAGGACTTCGCCAAGGTAGCGACCGAAGTGACCGAAGATCCATCCGGAAAGGCCAATGGCGGCGATCTCGGCTATTTCACAAAGGAGCAAATGGTACCAGAATTCTCTGACGCCGCCTTCAAATTGGAAAAGGGACAGATTTCGGAGCCGGTAAAGAGCCAATTCGGCTGGCATGTCGTCAAGGTCGAAGACAAGCGCACGAAACAGGCGCCGAAATTCGAAGAGGTAAAGCCACAGATCGAGAACTTTGTGGTGCGCAAGGCGCAAGCTGATCTGGTCGCCAAACTGCGCGCTGACGCCAAAATCGAGCGCATGGACAAGCCGGCAAAGACCGACGACAAGCCCACTGCGCCAGCGAACAAATAAAACCTGCCTCTATGGTCCATAGCGATTGTCATGGCCGGCCTTGTGCCGGCCATTGACGTCTTCTAAGTGTCGGTGCCGAAAGATTAGGATTCCTTGCTTCCGCGCCGTCACCCCGAGGTGCGAGCGAAGCGCGGGCACCTCAGGATGACGGCGGAAGGCCTGCGCTCATGAGCTCTTCGGTTTCCCCCCTCGCTCCGCTTCATGTGCCGGACTTGCCGGCGATTGCCGGTGTGCAGCTTGCGACTGCCGCCGCCGGCATCCGCTATGTCGGGCGCACTGACGTTCTACTCGCGCTGTTTGAACCCAACACCACTGCTGCCGGCGTGTTCACGCGTTCGAAGTGCCCGTCGGCGCCGGTCGAATGGTGTCGGGCGCATCTGAAAACAGGCAAGACACGCGCGCTGGTCGTTAATTCCGGCAATGCCAACGCCTTCACCGGCAAGAGCGGGCGAGAGGCCTGCAAGTTCACCGCGCAAATTGCAGCACGCGCCATTGGCTGCAAGCCTGAGGATGTGTTCCTCGCCTCAACGGGCGTGATCGGCGAGCCGCTGAAAGCGCAGGCCTTCGACGGTGTAATGGAAGGATTGGTGGCAAGTGCGCAGGCGGGTGATTTCCTCGCTGCGGCACGCGCGATCATGACCACCGATACATTCCCAAAAGTTGCAACTGCAGCGGCGAAAATCGGCAAGACCAAGGTCACGATTAACGGCATAGCCAAAGGTGCAGGCATGATCGCGCCGGATATGGCGACCATGCTCTCCTTCATCTTCACTGACGCAGCAATTTCTGCGGCCGCGCTGCAAACACTCTTGAAGGACGGTGTCACTGATACCTTCAATGCCGTGACAATCGATGGCGACACTTCCACGTCCGACACGCTAATGATGTTCGCTACGGGCAAGGCGGCGGGCGTCCCGCGCATCGCGCGCGCTACGGACCCGCGCCTGAAGGACTTCAAGAAAGCGCTGCACGCTGTGCTAACCGATCTATCCGAACAGGTCGCGCGCGACGGTGAAGGCGCACGTAAGTTAGTCGAAATCGTCGTCGAAGGCGCAGTATCGAAGGCTTCGGCGCGCCGAATCGCGATGTCGATTGCCAATTCGCCGCTTGTTAAAACAGCGATAGCCGGCGAAGACGCCAATTGGGGTCGCGTTGTGATGGCGGTTGGCAAGGCTGGTGAACCAGCCGACCGAGACAGGCTTTCGATCTGGTTCGGCGAGATCCGCGTGGCGCACAAAGGCGCGCGCGACCCCGACTATGACGAAGCGAGTGTGAGCGCAGCAATGAAAAAGCCGGAGATCAGTCTGAAAGTAGCACTCGGGCTGGGCAAGGGCCGTGATCGCGTGCTCACTTGCGATCTGACCAAGGAATACGTCGCCATCAATGGCGATTATCGGTCTTAGAATCGTCGAGGCTGAAGGGCAGTGCCCACCAAAATTGTTCTCGTTGCCGCCTGCGCCCTCGTTGACGCCGACGGCCGCGTGCTGATCGCACAGCGGCCGGACAGCAAACCGATGGCCGGACTGTGGGAGTTTCCAGGTGGCAAGGTCGAGAATGGTGAGCGGCCTGAGGAGACACTCATACGCGAACTAAGGGAGGAACTGGGGATAACCGTCAGCGAAGCGTGTCTCGCACCTCTCGCCTTCGCGAGCCACAGTTACCCGGACTTTCATCTCCTGATGCCGCTTTACGTCTGCCGCCGCTGGGACGGAACGGTTACCGCCACGGAAGGTCAGAGACTCGCTTGGGTAGAACCGAACCGGCTGCGCGACTATGACATGCCCCCGGCGGACGTGCCGCTGATTGCCCATCTGGTGGCACTGCTCTAGCCAGAACGCTCCGGTTTTTCTCCCGTCGATATTTCCCTGGTGCCGAGTGCGTCAGCTAGTCGCTGCGCAGCTGAGCCGGGCTTGAGCGGCTTTTGCTGGCTTGCGTGCGGTGTCCAGCCGGACAACCAGATGATCTCAAAACTGGCGCGCAAGCGGCCATCCGCATCGGCAAAGCGCTCGGCGTAAATTGCCGCCGTGCGTTCCAGCATCGCGCGCCTGAGCGGTTTGCGCCGTCGCTCGTGCAGCACATTTGTCGCACCCATGTGCCGCAAATCGTGCATCAAGGCAATTGCGGAATCATAGCGCACGACCACCCGCTCACTATCGATGACCGGCAACGCGAACCCAGCGCGCTGTAAAAGAGCACCGAGTTCGCGCACGTCAGCAAATGGCGCAACACGCGGCGAGACACCGCCCTCGAGTTCACTCTCAGCAGCAGCAATCGCCGAGCGCAGTTCCACCAGGCTCTCACCACCGATGAGAGACGCTAGAAACAAGCCGTCTGGCTTTAGCGCGCGGCTAATTTGAATCAGCGTCCCGGGCAAATCATTGACAAATTGCAATGCCAGCGCCGAGGTCACCAGGTCGAGCGAACTATCGGCGAACGGCAGCGCTTCCTCATCGGCGGCGACGCGCAGATAGGAATTGTCCAGCTCTATTGCACTGAATTCTGCAGCGACGATCGTCGTGACTTTACCACTCGCGGCAAGCAGTCGCCGTACCACATCGGTTGGCGTGCCAAGATCGACGGCGATATCGAACCGACGCAGCACAGCGGAGAGCCGCTCGCCCAACTCGCCGGCAACACGGTCGAGCAGGAAGGTCGCGGGCCTTATAGCGCGCGCGCGTTTTTGGCGCGCACGGAGCAGGGGACGGTCGAAGATCTTGGGGCCTGACATTGCTTTGTCCTATCGCGCCCATGCGCAACTTTGTCACGCCCAGTCGTGGTTGTGCTATCGTTGCAGCATAAACGAGCTTGCTTCGGCAAGGCCGGATGACACGCAATCACCCATCACATGCAAGGTGCCTTCCGGGTGCCGTCCAAGCACAAGGCCGACATTGCCGGCCGGCGCCTGGTCCCGGTCGACGAAGTGCTGACCTCGGGCGCCACAGTCGACGTCTGCGCCCGGGCGTTGTTGCGGGCCGGTGCTACCCATGTCGACATGCTGGTATTCGCGCAGGTTGTGGCGTCGGCGCGCACTCCCATATAAAAGGTGCCCACAAGCGCAGAACGCTATGCCACCCGTCGAAATCTATACGACCCGCTATTGTCCCTTTTGCTACGCGGCCAAGGCTTTGCTGAAGCGGAAGGGCGTGAACTACAGCGAGATCGACGTTGGCCGCGACTGGGAGCGCCGCGAGGAAATGATCCAACGGGTAAATGGGCGCATGACTGTGCCGCAGATTTTCATAGGAACGGTGCACGTGGGCGGTAACGATGAGCTGCACGCGCTCGAGCGTGCCGGCAAACTCGATCCATTACTGGCAAGCGACGAGGCATCCGCATGAGCGCTGGCACCTTTAAAGCGGCGATGATCCAGATGCGCTCAGGACTCAAACCAGGCGCTAATATCGACGACGCCGCACGCATGATCGGCGAGGCGAAATCCGCCGGCGCCGACTATGTGCTTACTCCCGAGATGACAAATATTCTGGCCGCCAAGCGAGAGCAGATTTTCGCTGCGGTCGTCGAAGAAGAAGTGGACGCCTCGCTTGCAACTTTGCGCGAGATTGCGCGCAAGCTTGGCATTTATATTCATATCGGCTCGCTGGCAATCAAAATTTCGCCCGATAGGGCAGCCAACCGCTCTTTCCTTGTCGACCCAAAGGGCGACATTGCCGCTCGCTACGATAAGATCCATATGTTCGACGTCGATCTTGCGGACGGCGAAAGCTATCGTGAGTCGCGTAATTACCGCCCCGGCGAGCTCGCAGTGCTGGCTGATCTGCCGTGGGGCCGGCTAGGACTAACCGTTTGCTACGATCTGCGTTTCCCCGCGCTCTATCGTGCACTGGCGGAAGCCGGCGCAACCATGCTGGCTATTCCCTCTGCATTCACCAAACAAACCGGTGAGGCGCATTGGCACGTGCTTATACGCACCCGCGCGATCGAGAACGGCTGCTTTGTGTTCGCTGCCGCGCAGGGCGGCAAGCATGAGAACGGCCGCGAGACGTTTGGTCATTCACTGATCGTTGACCCTTGGGGGCGCATCCTTGCGGAAGGAGGCATCGCGCCGGGGGTAGTGATGGCCGAGATCGATCCGGCGGAAGTGGTTAATGCGCGAGCGCGCATTCCGTCCCTGCAGCACGGCCGGCGATTCGAGATAATTGAGCCGATGGCGGAGCCGGCCCACCTGCACGTCGTACGGGGCGCAGAATGATTCGCTACGCGCTCATCTGCGAGCAGGGCCACGACTTTGAAAGCTGGTTCCAGGATTCCGCCGCCTACGATAAGCAGACCAAGCGTGGCTTGGTGACTTGCCCGCAATGCGGCTCGGCCAAGGTCGAGAAAGCGATCATGGCGCCGCGGCTGTCGACGACCGCGAAGAAACAGCGCGCTTCCATCGAAGCGCCCGCTCCAGTAGCCGAGGCGCCTGCTACGCCGGAAGCGCCTGCACCAGTAGCAATGATCTCGCCGCAGGAGCAGGAATTCCGCGCCAAGCTCAAAGAATTGCGCGACCACCTCACCAAGAACGCTGACAATGTCGGCGCGAAATTCCCCGAGGAAGCGCGCAAAATGCATTACGGCGAGATCGAGCATCGCTCGATCTATGGCGTCGCCTCGCCGGAGGAAGCGAAAGAGCTGTCCGAGGAAGGCATCGAATTCCACCCGCTGCCTACACTGCCGGACGAACGGAACTAGTACGCCCACACCAATAGCGCAACGCCGATCACGACAATTATGATTCCGATGCTCTCGCGCGTCGTGGTCGGCTGCTTGAACACGAAGTGTGTCACTCCTTGCGCGAACAGCACCTCGACGAGCGCCAGTGTGCGCACGTTGGCCGCACTTGTGATGGCGAAGGCGAGGAACCAGAATTCCGAGGCAAAGGCACCCATGAAACCCGCAAACAACGATGGTCGCCAGGCGCGCGAGATAGCACGCAGAATTTTTGGGTCTCGCAGCGCGAGATACAGTGACAAGAGCGCCGCTTGCATGACCAATCCCATTGTCACGGTGAATGTCGCCGCCACCACAAAGTCGGGCAGATGCAGTGACAGGATGGCTCCGCGATAGCCGATCGCGGAAAGGCCAAATAGCGCGCCAGAGAACAGACCAACTATGGTCGAACGCGTGCTGGCTTCGCCGGCACCGGCTTTGAGCGAGATGACGATCACGCCGGCCGTAGCAATCAGGATGGCGGCGGCTGAAAGCGGCGTGACCTTGTCGCCAAGAAAAATCAACCCGAACAGCGCCACATGCACGGGCTCGGTCTTGATGTAGCCGTAGGCCACCACAAACGAGCGCTGGCCCATCACTGAGAGCATAGTTGCGGTGGCTGCAATCTGGATGAAGGCGCCAGCGAGAACCCAAGGCCAGAAAATGGCGGGCGGCTTCGGCAACTCCGCCCCAGTCGCAGTCACTACGCCAACGAGGAAGAGCAGCGCGAACGGAAAGCCGAACAGGAAGCGTACATGCGTGGCGCCGACCGTGCCGAGGGTCGCCGTCAACTCGCGCTGCATGGCATTGCGCGCGGTCTGTGCCGCCGCGGCGATCAGCGTAAAGACGGCCCAGAGCATTGGGTATTGCTATTGGGATATTTCAGGCGGCGGCCGGGCGGATTTCAGCCGCTTCGGGGAATTCGGTCACAGCCGCCTTCTCATTGTCGATCAGCAGGAACAAATCAAAATAGCGGATGGTTGGTGCGCCGCCGGTGCGCTTGATCACCGATTGCCGCCACTCTTCGTTGTGCGCTTTTTGTGCTGCTCCGACCGACGGCCAGATGTAGACGCCAGCGCCGGTCTTGCCGTTGAGCTCGAGCAGGAAATGCTTGCGCAGCAGTTCCTTGTTGGCGCACCATTTCGGAATCACGTTGCGCGCCTCTTCGGCGACCTGTTGACGGGTCCAGCCCTTCGGCGAATTGAATTCGACCAGTTCGAGGATCATACAGCCTCTCCTTTGTGCTTTGGGCGTTGCGCTACCAGCATGTAGTTGACGTCCATATCGGATGACAACTGCCAACGGTCGGCGAATGGATTGTAGATTACGCCACGCTCTCCGGTGACCTGCAAGCCGCCGTGCTCGATCGCGGCCTCGAGTTCGACAGGCGTGACGAATTTGTCCCATTGATGCGTTCCGCGCGGAAGCCAGCGCAGCACATATTCCGCGCCGACGATCGCGAGCGCGAA
Source organism: Pseudolabrys sp. (assembly GCA_049802775.1). Classification (GTDB taxonomy): domain Bacteria; phylum Pseudomonadota; class Alphaproteobacteria; order Rhizobiales; family Xanthobacteraceae; genus Pseudolabrys. The sequence continues at coordinate 11,665 of JBARNC010000431.1, forward strand.
ACTCTTCAGTGTCCGGTTTAGGGTGGCGATGATCATCAGCCCGCCGGGCTTGACCATTGTGGCGCAGGTCGCAACAAACGCATCAACATCAGTGACGTGTTCGACAACTTCCATGGCCAACACCACGTCAAACCGCTCCTTGGCGGCAGCCAATACCTCGGCCGTGGTGGCGCGATAGTCGATAGCCACACCTGCGTCTCCAGCATGAGATTGCGCGGCAGCAACATTGTCCTCTGATGGATCGGCGCCGACCATCTCGGCACCCAATCGTGCCAGAGGTTCCGACAGGATGCCGCCGCCGCAGCCGATATCCAGCATGCGCAGCCTCTTCAGGCAGTCGAGCTTTTTGGGGTCGCGGTTAAAGCGCGCCGTTGCCTGATCGCGGATGTAGCCAAGCCGTACCGGATTAAACTTGTGCAGGGCCGCCATGGGCCCGCGTGGATTCCACCAATCGGCGGCGTGGCGCGAAAAACGCTCGACTTCAGCCGCATCAACGCTAGATACGCGGGCTTTTCGAGTAACCATTCCGACCGTCTCACTAGAATGTCGCCGGCTATTGTTGCAGGGCAGCGACCCCGCCGGTATGTATACGCGCCTTTTCGGGCCGGCGCTCGGGGCTATAAAGCTTTGTGTCGGCCGCTTGTTAGCGCCTTTTGGCGCATCCAGGAACGTCATGGCTCGGCTAGTAATGAAATTCGGCGGGACGTCGGTCGCCGATCTCGACCGCATCCGTAACGTAGCGCGCCACGTCAAGCGCGAGGTCGACGCCGGCTATGATGTGGCCGTCGTGGTCTCCGCTATGGCTGGTGTGACCAACCAGTTGGTTGAATGGTGTCGGCGGGCCGCCATGCTGCATGATGCCCGCGAATACGATGCGGTTGTCGCTACCGGCGAGCAGGTTGCCGCGGGTTTGCTCGCTATCGTACTCGAAGGTATGGGCGTCAACGCGCGGTCATGGCAGGGCTGGCAGTTGCCGATTTTGACCGACAACGCGCATGCCTCCGCACGAATCCTGGAAGTGAACGGCACCGAACTGATCAAGCGATTCAAGGAACACGGCCAGGTCGCGGTCATCGCCGGCTTCCAGGGCATGCATAAGGAAACCGGCCGCGTCACCACGCTTGGACGGGGCGGCTCCGACACTTCGGCCGTGGCGATCGCCGCCGCTATCGGCGCCGAGCGCTGCGACATCTACACCGACGTGGACGGCGTTTACACCACCGACCCGCGCGTGGCGCCAAAGGCGCACCGAATGAAAAAGATCGCCTACGAGGAGATGCTGGAGCTCGCCTCGCTCGGCGCCCAGGTTATGCAGGTACGCTCGGTCGAGCTCGGTATGGTGCGCAATGTGCGCATCTTCGTGCGCTCGAGTTTCGAAAAACCAGAGGACATCGATCCCTCCAAGCCGCCGTCCGGCACACTCATTTGCGACGAAGGAGACATCGTGGAACAGCAAGTCGTCACCGGCATCGCCTTTTCCAAGGATGAGGCTCAGATTTCAATTCGCCGTGTACAGGACAAGCCGGGGGTTGCCGCCGCGATCTTCGGGCCACTCGCCGACAGCAATATTAACGTGGACATGATCGTGCAGAACGTATCCGCCGACGGCGCGACCACCGACCTAACCTTTACGGTGCCGTCAGCCGATTACGAGCATGCCCGCGTCACCCTCGACAAGGCCAAGAATGCCATTGGTTTTGAGCGGCTGGACGGGGCGACCGACGTCGCCAAGGTTTCGGTCATCGGCATCGGCATGCGCAGCCACGCCGGCGTCGCTGCACAGGCGTTCAAGGCGCTGTCGGAGCAAAAGATCAATATCCTCGCCATCACGACCTCCGAGATTAAGTTCTCGGTGCTGATCAAAGCCGCCCAAACCGACGTGGCGGTACGCACTCTCCATAAGCTGTACGGGCTGGATAAGGCGTAGAAGCCATGGGATCCACCTGAGAACCGCGCTTTGGCTTGCCCCTTGCATGGGCCATTGGCTATAGCCTGACGCCTAAGCGGCCGTCGATGCGGGATCCGGCAGTCGCTATTCGCACATGATTTGGCCGTAGACGAGGCTGCGGCCCCAAGCCGTGGCTAGAGGACCTCAAGAATGCGTGGCGCGCTCGGCGGTCCACGCGTGTTGTTGCGCCGGCTTCGCGAGGTGATGGCGGAGCCGGTCAGCGCACAGGATCGCCTCGACAAGGTGGTGGTGCTGATCGCCGCCAACATGGTTGCGGAAGTGTGCTCTGTCTACGTCCTGCGCGTAGACGGAACGCTTGAGCTGTACGCCACTGAAGGCCTCAAGCGCGAGGCCGTCCACCAGACCGTGCTCCAAGCCGATGAAGGTCTCGTCGGCCTCGTTGCAAGCGAGGCCAACCCAATGAATCTGTCGGATGCGCAAGCGCATCCGGCCTTCTCCTACCGCCCAGAGACCGGCGAAGAAATTTATCATTCGTTCCTGGGCGTGCCGATCCTTCGCGCGGGCAACACGCTCGGCGTGTTGGTGGTACAGAACCGCGCGCGCCGCACCTACACAGAGGAGGAAGAAGAGGCGCTGCAGACCACGGCGATGGTGCTCGCCGAGATGATTGCGTCCGGCGAGCTGTCCTCGCTCGCCCGACCCGGCGCAGAACCGGTGGCGCGCCACGCGATGCATCTCACCGGCAGTTCGCTGTCGGAGGGCATTGCGCTCGGCCACGTCGTGCTGCACGAGCCGCGCGTAGTCATTACCAACGTCATCGCCGACGACGTGCCTCACGAACTCAAGCGGCTTGATGCCGCCATCGCCACCTTACGCGAAGATCTGGATCGGCTGGTCGAGCACCGTGACGTCGCCGATGGTGGCGAGCATCGTGACGTGCTCGAAGCCTATCGCATGTTCTCTTATGACCAGGGCTGGTTGCACAAAATTCGCGAAGCGGTAGTGACCGGCCTCACCGCGGAAGCCGGCGTCGAACGTGTGCAGTCCGACACCCGCGCACGCATGCTGCGCGCTTCCGATCACTATTTGCGCGACCGCCTGCACGATCTGGACGATCTCGCCAATCGGCTGATGCGGGTATTGATGGGTCAGGACCACGCACCGACCAAGGAGCAAATGCCGGAAAACGCGATCGTCGTGGCGCGCTCCATGGGGCCGGCGGCACTGCTCGACTACGACCGCAAAAGATTGCGCGGGCTGGTACTGGAGGAAGGCGGGCCGACCTCGCACGTCTCCATTGTAGCGCGCGCGCTCGGCATTCCGACGGTAGGCGAGATCGAAAATGCCACTGGCTTGGTTGAGCCGGGGGACGCCATCATCGTCGACGGTTCGACGGGCCACATTCACATGCGTCCGCCGCAGGACATCCAGGCCTCCTATGGCGAGCGGGTAAAATTGCGCGCCCGCCGGCAAGCACAATATCGAGCGCTGCGCGAGCGGCCATGCGTCACCAAGGATGGCGAGAAAATCGCACTGATGATCAATGCCGGCCTCACCATCGATCTTCCGCATATTGAGGATACTGGCGCAGCCGGGATCGGTCTGTTCCGCACCGAATTGCAGTTCATGGTGGCGGATACGCTGCCGCGCACCGGCGAGCAACTCGCGCTCTACCGCGCGGTGCTAGACGCCGCTGGAAAAAAGCCGGTGACGTTTCGCACCCTCGACATTGGCGGCGACAAGGTGCTGCCGTACTTGCGCAATATTGAAGAAGAAAACCCTGCCCTAGGTTGGCGGGCGATCAGGCTTGGCCTCGATCGGCCAGGCCTGTTGCGCAGTCAGGTACGCGCACTCCTGCGCGCGGCGGGTGGGCGCGGTCTCAAATTGATGTTTCCGATGATTGCCGTCGTGGAAGAATTCGACAAAGCAAAGTCGCTCGTCGAGGTCGAATTGACACATTTGCGACGGCACGGCCACGAACTGCCCGAACGGGTCGAGATCGGCACGATGGTCGAGGTCCCGTCCCTTCTGTTCCAACTAGACGAATTGCTGGAGCGGGTGGATTTCTTGTCGGTCGGCTCCAACGACCTGATGCAATTTTTGTATGCCGCCGATCGCGGCAATCCGCGCGTGTCGGAACGTTTTGACCCTCTGTCAGCACCGGTCCTGCGCGCGCTCAAGGACGTCACCGACAAGGCGAAAAAACATGGCAAGCCGGTGACATTGTGTGGCGAGCTCGCTTCGCAACCGATCGGCGCGTTGGCGCTCGCCATTATCGGCTATCGCACGCTGTCGCTCTCACCCTCTGCAGTTGGACCGGTAAAGGCACTGCTGCTCGATCTCGATTGCCGCAAAGGCGAGGCCATGCTCTTGCCCTGCCTTGAGCAGCCAGTCGGCAGTGTCTCCATCCGCCAAAAGCTCGAAGGCTTTGCGGCGGTCGAGGGGCTGCAGCTTTGATCACGCTGCCGCAACAGAAATTGGACGCTCTGCTCGCCCGCCATACGCTGGTCGAAAGCGAGCTTGCCAGCGGCCTGAGTACCGATGCCTATGTCAAGCTGTCGCGCGAATTCGCGGAACTCGGTCCAGTCGTCGACGCAATCAAAGCCTATCGCAGCGCTGATAACGAGATTGCCGAACTTTCAGCGCTCGTCGATGATTCATCGACTGACGCAGAAATGCGCAAGCTCGCGGACGCCGAGCGACATGAATTGCAAGAACGCCGGGAAAAATTGGCAGAACAGATCCGGCTGGCTCTGTTGCCGAAGGACGCGATGGACGATCACAACGCGATCCTTGAAATCCGCGCTGGTACTGGCGGCGATGAAGCCGCGCTGTTCGCCGGCAACTTGTTCCGCATGTACGAGCGCTACGCAGCCAAACAGGGCTGGAAGACGGAAATTCTCTCGATAAGCGAAGGCACCAAAGGCGGTTTCAAGGAAATCGTCGCCGAGGTGCGCGGCCGCGGCGTATTCGCCAAGCTCAAATTTGAGTCAGGCGTGCACCGCGTGCAGCGCGTGCCAGATACGGAGGCCTCCGGCCGTATTCACACCTCGGCAGCGACCGTTGCCGTGCTGCCCGAAGTAGAAGACGTCGACATCCACATCAGCGAGGCTGATCTCAAGATCGACACCATGCGTGCGCAGGGCGCTGGCGGCCAACACGTAAACAAGACCGAATCCGCCATCCGTATTACCCACATGCCAAGCGGCATCGTGGTCTTCGTGCAGGAGGAGCGCTCGCAGCACAAGAACCGCGCCAAGGCGATGACGATGTTGCGGGCCAAGCTTTATGACCAGGAGCGCACCAAGCGGGACGCCGAGCGCGCAGCGGAACGGCGCGGCCAGGTCGGATCAGGCGACCGGTCCGAACGTATCCGGACCTATAATTTTCCGCAGGGCCGCATCACCGACCACCGGATCAATCTCACGCTGCACAAGTTGCCGCAGGTGATGGAAGGTGAAGCACTCGATGAGGTTATTGACTCGCTGGTGGCGGAACATCAGGCCGAATTACTGGCGGCCGAAGGCGCAGCGTGAGAGTCATTGCTGGTCTGAAAGACGGCGACTTGGTCTCCAAGGCGCTCCGCCTCGTAGCACAAGCATTTCGCGCTGCCTCGATCGTAGAAGCGGACGTGGATGCGCGCGTGCTTGTCGGGCATGCGCTGCGCCTCGATCGCGCCAAATTGATCGCGCAATCGAATCGCATGCTGGAAGCGCGCGAAGTAACCGTGATATCGGCACTCGCCGCGCGCAGATTGATGCACGAGCCGGTATCACGAATTCTTGGGCAAAAGGAATTCTGGAGTCTCACCCTCTCGGTCACTCCCGATGTTCTGGTGCCGCGGCCGGAAACAGAAACTGTCGTCGAAAGTGCACTCGACTTCGTCGAGCGTGGCGGACTGCGCATGGAAAAGCTACGCATTATCGATATTGGTACGGGCTCAGGCGCGCTAATGCTGGCACTGTTGCAGGAGTTGCAGAATGCAATCGGCACCGGCACCGACGTCAGCAAGGCCGCCTTGGAAGTGGCACGCGCGAATGCCGCTCATTGCGGGTTAGAACGTCGTTGTAGCTTTGTCGCCTGCGATATCGCCTCAGGCGTTCAGGGCCCGTTTGATTTGGTCGTTTCAAACCCACCCTATATCGCTCATGATGAGATACCTTCTCTTGCACCAGAAGTGCGGGACTATGATCCAACGGTGGCGCTTGACGGCGGCGATGCCGGTCTAGCCACCTACCGTGCCATTGCAGCGGAGGCCACGCGTCTTTTGGCACCGGGCGGACGATTATTCGTAGAGTTAGGAGTAGGCCAGGAGTCGGCAGTACGCGCATTGTTTACCAATGCGGGATTAACCGTCGGCGCTGCACGCAAGGATTTGGCCGGAATTCCGCGTGTGCTCGGCGCAGGTTTAGTGCCATGAACATGTCGCATTACCACCTGATGAAAATTGCAGAGCTCATTTATCAGCGAAAAAAGCACTTGGATTATGGCTCGGAAACGACTAGCTTCCGGTCACGGAATCGACCCGTGACGGTTGCATTGCTATGAACTCCGGAGCGGCGGCTCTGTGAGGTGCGGCGCAGGCGGATGACGAAGAGCCGGCTTCGAATAGACGGCAAGCGAAATCGCAGGATACGGGTCTGGATGCTTCACCGGTTGGGCGCATCATTTTTCGAAACCTAGGACGATGCGCGTAACGAGAGGTTGGCAACGCTGCGGCAAGACCGCGGCTATGGGGTTGCTGCGACTATCGCGATAAAAAGCGCAAAGGTTCGATCATTGGCGCGGACAACGAGTGCAGGTCCGGCCGCGCAGTGAGATTTCTATGGACTTGCATTTGGTCGAGCGTTCGACGGCGAATGCCGAGACAGACGAAAGGCGACAACAGGCACATCATGAGAAACGGTCAGAAGCGCATGCGGGGACGCGGCAACCACCGTAAAAGCCAAAATCCGCTGACGCGCGTTTATGAATCAAACGGTCCCGACGTCAAAATCCGCGGCACTGCTTCGCATATTGCGGAAAAATATATCCAGCTTGCGCGTGACGCACAGGGCTCGGGCGATCCGGTGGCCGCTGAGAATTACTATCAGCACGCCGAGCATTATTTTCGGCTGATCGCCGCCGCGCAGGAACAATTTCGTCAACAGAACCCCTATTATAACCAGCAACCTCAGCAACAGGGCGCCCCCGCTCAGCAAACCGCAAACGAGGGCTTTGATGGCGACGATGACGATGCTCAACCTTTCATGGGCCAGAACGAACCGAGCTATGCGCCGCAGCCGCAAGTGCTACAAGCGCAGCCTTATTTGCCGCGGGACGCCCAGCCATTCCCGCCGCGCGATCAACAAGTGCACAACCGTCCGCAGCATCAACCGCAGCCCTACCAGCAACCGAGCCAAGGCGGCCATGAAGGCGGACACGAGGTAGGCGGCCTACCGGCGTTCATCACCGGCGGCGGCGGCCAGCCGCAACAGAATCCTGCCCAGAACCAGAACGGCCACGATCAGGGCGATCGTGGTCAGGATCGTTTCGGCAGGCATCGTCGCCGTCGTCATCGCGGCGGTGGTGGCTTCCGCCCCGACCGTCCCGATTTTGGTGGCGGTCATGCGCAAGGCGCAGGGCCACAACCGGCCCAACAAGATGAAAGCGGCGGCGACGACCCGCGGCAGCCGGACTGAGCGGCTCTTGTACCGGGCGCAGCCTGCACGACGTGGTGCGGTAGAACCATGACCATCCAAAATCGGGATTTGGATCGGCGGCCGATCACGTCCCCGGTGACGGCGCCAACGCCGGCTCCAGCGCGGGTACTAATCGTCTCTTCGCGCGTCGCGCCGGGATTGCGCGATAAACCTGTTTGGTCGCTTCCACCAGATGTACGCCGGCGAATGGCGCCGACAGCGTCGCTCCGGTGCGCTCCCATGCAACCGCCGACCGCAGGAACCAACCGCGTGGCACGGGCGGTACATAGAGTGCTTCGCTCCACCCAGTCGGCGTGAACCAAGTCTCGCGCAAGAGCTGGTTGATTTGGCTGCGCGAATAAGGCCGACCATGTCCGAACGGTGTGGTGTCCATGCGCGCCCACAAACCACGCCGGTTTGGAACCACCGCCAGCAACCGTCCTCCGGACGCCAGCACCCGCCAAACTTCGCGCAGCAGGGCACCCGGATCGTTCGTCATTTCCAGCGCATGCACCAACATCACGCGGTCGACTGCGGAATCAGCAAGCGGTAGTTCGTTTTCATCTACTAGCGCGGACAACGCCGGGCGCGTGGTCGGCCATTTCACGACCCCCTGCCCGGCCGGCATGAGGGCGAGGCAGCGCTCGGCCTCCTCGCGAAACAGGCCGAGATAAGGCGTGGCATAGCCGATGCCGAGCACACGCTGGCCAGTGGTATCACCCCACAGTGTGCGGATGCCGCGACCAATAAAGCGGCGGGCGACTACCCCCAGCCGTTGGCCGTAGAAATTGCGCAGGTCCACAACGTCGATCGACATGCGGCGAAACTACCATGAAACAGCGTAGCAAACCGCTAACGGCGCGGGGCACCCGGACGTGCACGATCATTCAGCTGCGTGATACGGTTAACCCATTCCAGTACGTGAACAGGACCAAGGCCATGCCCGCGGAAACCCGTCTTTTCCTCTGCCGATCCGACAATTACGGGATGCTGCTGCATGACCCGGAAAGTGGAGCTACCGCTGCAATCGACGCCCCCGAAGCCGCGCCGATCGAGGCGGCGCTGAAGGCGACTGGCTGGAAATTGACGGACATCCTGGTCACTCATCATCATGCCGACCACACCGATGGCATCAAGACACTGAAAGAAAAATACAAATGCCGCGTGGTGGCGCCGGCCGCGGAAGCCTCGAAAATCCCGGAAGTGGATGAAACCGTGCGCGAGGGCGACAAAGTCAAGGTCGGCAATCTTTCAGCCAATGTGATCGAGACCCCCGGCCACACGCTTGGGCATATCGCGTACTGGTTTCATGGCGAAAAGCTTGCCTTCGTTGGCGATACCCTGTTCTCCATCGGCTGCGGCCGCGTGATCGAAGGAACGCCTGAACAAATGTGGCACTCGCTCACCAAGCTGCGGGATCTACCGAATGATACTGAGGTTTATTGTGGGCACGAATACACCGCCGCGAACATCAAATTCGCCCGCACGATCGAGCCGAACAACAAGGCGCTGGCGGCGCGCGAGACGCAAGCCAAGCAGCAGATCTCGCGCAATGAAGCGACAATTCCGGTCATGATCGGTGAGGAGAAACAGGCAAACCCGTTCCTGCGCGCCGACATGCCCGAGGTGGCAGCCGGCATCGGCTTAAAGGGCAAGCCCGCGGCCGAGGTCTTTGCCGAAATGCGCGCGCGAAAGAACAAGTTCTAGCCTCGACATGCATACTCCGACCGCCGCCGAGATGATCCGCGCGCTTGAGCTCAAGCCGCATCCGGGTGGCCACTATCGGGAAACATTTCGCGATCCGCGGCAGGTGGATGGCCGTTCCGCCTCGACCGCGATCCTGCTCCTGCTGGCGCGCGGCGAACGTTCGCACTGGCACCGCATCGACGCGGTTGAGATCTGGCACTATCACGCCGGTGCACCGCTCAAGCTGGAGCTGGTGGACGGCGCGAAAGAAGAAATCTTCCGGCTCCGTGTTGACATCCATGCAGGCGAAGTACCGCAGGTGACGGTCCCTGCGCGCGCGTGGCAGGCGGCGGAAAGCCTGGGTCCTTGGACGCTGACCGGCTGCACGGTGGCGCCTGGCTTTTCCTTCGCAGGCCTCGAACTGGCGCCTGTGGACTGGTCGCCACGCGACCAAACGCAATACAACGAAAATTTAGAAGGGGAACTGTCGTGCCCAGTAACCTAGACGAAGCGCGTGAACTGCTCGCCCGCGCGAACCGCATTCAGCCGTCGCGGGGGCGACGCTGGAAGAACTTAGGTTTCGTGCCATTTACACGGCGCGCAATGCGGCGCTCCAGACTCAGGCGCATACACTCGGAGTCTCGCCGCTCAACGCCGCCGAAACACGGCTCGCCGGCGAATACAATCTGCGGCCGGGCCCGGTAGCGCCCGCCTGAGAATATTGGAATGTGCGGCTGGACAAGGCGGAAGGCACTTGGCGTGCGCAAAAGGTAAGAGCTGGCGCGCCGAAAAAGTCCCCAGCCAAACGAAAAACAAAACGCCGTCGCAGAGCATAACCCGGCTTTGCGCGCTACTTACGGCCGTTGCTATGCATGCACGCCACATAACCTTCAAGAGCGCGGCTTCGATGAACCTTGAATCCTTCTCTCCTGAAGTACTTCGGAAATGCAACTCGTCCGCCATCAAGCGTTTGGGTCGGTTCCTGTCCTTCTCGCGGGCGCAATTTCAAGCCTTCGCGCTTGACGCCGATAGGAGGAGGAATAATTCGTCCCCCGTTCTGTAACGCACATCCGCAGGCGACCTTGTCGTAAACATCTTTGCATCGCGGATCGATGTCCTGAGCGAATGCCGGCCGCGCGATTAACTGCACGATCAGGCCAATGATTGCTGTTCCAATCAGAAATGCCTTCATGGGTCTCGCCTGCCTGCTAGCAACAATGCGAAGCTCTTGGCGCGAGCGGCACTTATTTTCGGAGCTCGATAACGCCTAGATAAAATACTGCCCGCCGTTGGCGCTAAGCGTTGCGCCGGTGATTAGACCGGCATCGTCGGAGGCGAGAAACACCACGCAGCGCGCTATTTCCTCCGGTTCGCCCAGGCGACCGATCGGGATCAGTGGCAGTATCGACTTCTCCAACACGTCTTTCGGCACCGCTTGCACCATCTCGGTATTGATATAACCAGGGCAAATCGCATTCACCGTGATGCCCGAGCGTGCGCCTTCTTGCGCTAGCGCTTTCGTAAATCCGAGTTCCCCCGCTTTGGCAGCAGAATAATTGGTCTGCCCCATTTGCCCTTTCTGCCCGTTGATCGAGGAGATGTTGATGATACGGCCGAACTTGCGCTCCCGCATGCCCTCGATGATCGGCCGGCACATATTGAACAGCGAGCCGAGATTTGTGTTGATGACGGCGGTCCATTGATCGGGGTTCATCCGATGGAACATTGCGTCGCGGGTAATACCGGCATTGTTCACGAGCACCTCGATCGGTCCGACCGCGGCTTCGACTTTTTTAATGCCTTCGGCGCAGGCCTCGTAAGACGACACATCCCACTTGAAGACCGGAATGCCGCACTCTGCCTTGAATTTCTGCGCGGCATCGTCATTGCCGCCGTAATTGGCCGCAACCTTGTAACCGCCAGCCTTCAGGGCTTTGGCGATTGCCGCCCCAATCCCACGGGTTCCACCCGTTACCAATGCAACGCGCGCCATGACTTTGTCCCTCCCAAACTATCTTCTTAAAACATCGTGGCCGGGACAAGCCCGGCCATGACCTAAATCAATCGACGAATGTCCTACCGCTCGACGCACATTGCAATGCCCATTCCCCCGCCAATGCAGAGTGTGGCAAGCCCTTTCTTTGCATTACGTCTCTGCATTTCATAAAGCAACGTCGTCAGGACGCGAGCGCCGGAGGCACCAATCGGGTGGCCGATGGCAATGGCACCGCCATTGACGTTGACCTTCGCAGTATCCCAGCCAAGATCTTTGTTAACCGCGCAAGCCTGCGCCGCGAAGGCTTCGTTGGCCTCTACCAGATCGAGGTCCTCATTTTTCCAGCCGGCTTTCTTGAGCGCGGCGCGCGAAGCCGGGATTGGCCCCGTGCCCATAATTGAAGGGTCGACACCAGCCTGTGCCCACGACACGATGCGCGCAAGCGGAGTCTTGCCGAGTTTGGCTGCCTCGCTCGCTTTCATTAGCACCAGTGCAGCACCGCCATCATTGATGCCAGAGGCGTTGGCGGCCGTCACGGTGCCTTCCTTGTCGAAGGCTGGACGCAATTTGGCGATCGAATCTATTGTAACGCCAGGCTTCGGATATTCGTCAGTATCCACCACCACATCGCCCTTTCGCGATTTTATGGTGATCGGCGTGATCTCGTCCTTGAACTTGCCGGCTTTTTGCGCGGCTTCAGCTTTGTTCTGCGAGCCGACTGCAAATTCGTCCTGCTGCTGACGGGTTATCTGCCATTGTTTGGCGACGTTCTCAGCGGTGTTGCCCATGTGATAGCCGTTGAAAGCATCCCACAGGCCATCCTTAATCATGGTGTCGATCATTTCGAATGAGCCCATCTTCACGCCCGAGCGCAGATGCTGGCAGTGGGGCGCCATGCTCATCGACTCTTGCCCACCGGCGACCACGATTTCGCTGTCGCCATTGAGGATCGCCTGATAGCCAAGCGCGACGGCACGCAAGCCCGAACCACATAGCTGGTTCACGCCCCACGCAGGCGTCTCAACGGGAATTGCCGCCGCAATCGACGCCTGCCGAGCCGGATTTTGACCTTGGCCGGCGGTAAGTATCTGCCCCATGATTACCTCGCTGACGCGGGCGCCCTCGACACCCGCGCGGTCCAGCGCAGCCTTAATCGCCGCCTTGCCAAGCTCATGAGCCGGCAGGTTCGCGAATGCCCCGTTGAAAGCGCCGACTGGCGTGCGGGCAGCGCTCACAATGACGATATCGTCTTTCATCAGAAGCTCCTGTTACGGTCGTAGGTGGGCGGGGCTGACCAATTTGGCACTGCCGCATCCTCGGCAGGCCACATGGGTCTGTCAACAAGACCCGCCTCTCGGATATCCGCGACAATTGGCGCTTTTTCGACCTTTCCGCAAGGGACGCTGCATCATTTGCGGCTCTGCCGCGGTGCCACAAAACGGTGGCCCATATAAGCGGAAATTGGCTATGCTGAACCTTGGGCAGGAAAACGTGTGAACCACATGGCAGAGGAAAAAAAAGAGCCGATTACAATCAAAAAATACGCGAACCGGCGGCTCTACAACACCGGAACTAGCACTTACGTGACGCTTGAAGACCTCGCCACCATGGTCAAAACCGGTGAGGATTTCGTCGTCTACGATGCCAAGACCGGCGAGGACATCACGCGCTCGGTGCTCGCTCAGATAATCTTCGAGCAGGAGAACAAGGAAGGGCAAAGCCTGCTGCCGATTGCCTTCCTTCGGCAATTGATCCGCTTTTACGGCGACAGCATGCAAATGCTGGTGCCCCGTTTTCTGGAAGCTTCGATCGAATCGCTATCGAAGGAGCAGGGTAAATTTCGCGAACAGATGGCGCAGGCCTTCGGTGTCGGCGCTTTTGGTCCGCTCGAGGATCAGGTACGACGTAATATGGAAATGTTCGAGAAAACTTTCGCTATGTTCGCGCCATTTGCACGCGGTCAGTCAAAGCCGGTAGAAAAACCGCAAGGTTCGAGCGGCGAAATGGACGAGCTCAAGCGGCAGCTCGACGAAATGCAAAAACGTCTGGATAAGCTCGGTAAAGAATAACCGACGCCGCGCTCACAAGCGCCCTTTTTGGAACGCCAGGACGAACATCTCATCCTTACGCGAACCCGACGCGATGAGCCTCCGGGCTACCAGCATCCGCAGACGCGCGAGCGCCGCCTCGCCGAACCGAACGAGGTACTCGCCGCGTACGGGGCTAGCGCTGCACCCACCGCACACTAGTAACCGAGAGCACAGCCGTCTTTGCGCGGCTCCGAGCCAGCGATGAGCACACCGCGATCCCAATCGATCTTGATGGTTTGCGCGCCACCCCAAGGCGAACTCGCCGTCACCACGTCGTGTCCGCGCGCCTTCAGCCCTTCGATCGTCGCTGCCGGGGTGCCACGCTCGACATCAGTCTTTTTACCCTCAAAGAAGAAACGCGGGGCGTCGATCGCCTGCTGCACGTCCATGCCGTAGTCGAGCATATTAAGGATGATTTGCACGTGACCCATCGGCTGATAGTGCGCGCCCATCACGCCGAAGCTCATGTCGCAGCGGCTATTGCGCATGGCCAGCGCGGGAATGATTGTATGCATCGGCCGCTTGTTGGGACCAAACGTATTGGGATGATTCGTCTCCAGCGTAAAGCAAGCACCACGATTGGTCAGCATGACGCCGCTCTTCTCGGTGCAGATGCCGACACCGAAGCTGGAATAGAGCGAGTTGATGAAGGAGACTGCCATGCGGTCGCGGTCAACCACGGTAAGGTAGACCGTATCGTTGCCGGGCGCCGGTGCGCTCGGCAGCTTCGCCCGCTTTTTCATGTCGATAAGTGACGCGAGCTTCTTGGCGAAGTTTTTATCGAGCAGGTCAGCGACGGATGTGCGCATATGGGCTTGGTCGGCAATGTGAGTGTCGCGAATGGCAAAGGCTAAACGCGCAGCCTCCAGCACCAGGTGAAAGCGTTTGTCACCGAGCGGGTCGAGGGAAGCGACGTCAAAATTCTCCAGAATATTGAGCATCACCAGTGCCGTCAGGCCTTGCCCGTTCGGCGGAATCTCGACCAGTTTCAAGCCGCGATAATTTGTCGAAATCGGCTCAACCGCGTTGCCACGGTGGCGCGAGAAATCCTCCGCGGTCAGGAAAGAGTTGCGTGCCTCGAGCGTCTTCGCCATATCGTCGGCGATCTCGCCCTCGTAAAAGGCCCGCACTCCTTTGGCCGCGATAGTCTTGAGCGTTGCCGCCAGCGCCGGAAAGCGGATGACATCGCCTTCCTTGGGCGCGCGGCCATTGAAAAGATAGTGCTTGGAAGCGCCTGGATCTGCTTTGAGCTTGGCGACGTGTCTCTGCCAATCCCAAGCTACGCGCGCGGCCACGGGAAACCCGCCCTCGGCATATTTAATCGCGGGCGCAAGCGCGCGGTCGAGACCGAAGCGGCCGTGCGCTTTCAGAATCGCCTCCCAGGCGTCGGTCGCGCCTGGCACGGTGACAGCGTGGATCGAATTGCCGATCTCGGTTAATCCCTTGGCACGGAGTGCTTGATAGGACGCTTTGACACCAGCGCGGCCAGAACCATTGTAGCCCCAGACTGGCTTGTTGGGCTGAGACACTAGACAGAAGCAATCGCCGCCGATGCCCGTCATGTGTGGCTCGACTACGCACAGTGTCCCAGCCGCGGTCACCGCCGCATCGGCGGCTGTGCCTCCGGCGCGCAACGTATCGATCGCGGCGAGAGTTGCGAGTGGATGCGAGGTTGCCGCCATGCCTTCACAGGCAATCACAGGCGAGCGGCCGGGCAGCTGGAAATCGCGGCTCATGACAAAATGCCGGAACGATCAGGACGACACGCGCTCGACACCCTCAACCGTAAGGCCTCGCTGGGCCGAGCGCAAAGTCACTGCAAAACCCGCTGAGCACATCGATGAAGCTTACAACGAGCAGAAGTAAAAAAGTCGCGGTTGCAGCTTGTTTGACCAACAGGAACTCAGCCAGCATACCGAGGAACAGGATCAGCGACAGCGCATGGTCGACCACGGTGCGGATTCCGATACGTGTTGATTTTAGCACTTCACCGCACAACAGGAGAATCGCCAGCGCGATGAGTATGTCGCCTACCGACATAGCCCAATCGGCGCCCGATACCATGTGAACCGTGGAGACCACACCGGTCCAGGTCACGCCCGGCATCAGAAACGCGATGATGTTGTAGATCGCGAACGGAACCAACAGCAGCGGGAAGCCGAGCATGAACATGGCGCAACTTGCCTTCGGCTTCGAAAGTCGCGTTAGACCTCGGTCTTCGCCTTCAGGACCTGACGGCCTTTGTACATGCCGGTCTTGAGGTCGATGTGGTGCGGGCGACGCAATTCGCCGGAATCCTTATCCTCGACATAGGCCGGCCGCTTGAGCGCGTCCGCGGAACGGCGCATGCCGCGGCGCGACGGCGAGGTTTTTCTTTTCGGCACAGCCATGGGACGAAACTCCTGAAAAACGCGATAATGTCGGTTTGAAGCCGGGCTTATAGATGAAGGCTCGCGCCAAGGCTAGTGGCTTTGCCGCAGGCATGCGGCCGCTCCTGGCGCCCGTGCCGCCCGGGCGACATAAAGTCCTGCCAGGCGGCGCAGACCTGGGCCGGGCTGCCGCGCATTTCGATTGACCGGATTGGGTAAGGTTGCTGCCAACAGTGCCGCGTCATAGCGGGAAAGATCCTGAGCCGTTTTACCAAAGGCGCGTCGGGTGCCAGCCTCGGCGCCAAATTCGCCGTTGGGACCCCATTCAGCGATATTGAGGTAAATTTCCAAGATCCTTCGCTTCGACAAAACTAGATCAATCCAGAGCGCCAACGGAAATTCCAGGGCCTTGCGCACATAGCTGCGGCCCGGCCAAAGGAACAGGTTCTTTGCCACCTGCTGCGTGATAGTCGAACCACCGCGCATGTCGTCAATGTCGTCCGTTTCAGCAATGGCCTCGCGTATCTCAGTAAGGTCGATCCCGTGATGGCTGCAGAAGCGGCCATCCTCGGCAATGATCACCGTGAGCGGCAGCGCTGGTGAGATGCGCGCGATTGGGACGTATCGGCGCTCTACTCTTGCTCCGCTCAAGTGTCGCCAGAGCATGACCGTCGAAATCGGATCGAGCACCGCATAGAGCGGTGTGACCAGGTAAGGCAATAACAGGATGGCCAGTATAATGACTGCGACGGCACGCAACCACCGCCACAGCGTCAAAATCTGCCCGAAGCCCGGTTTTTGACCCGATTGATGCACGAATGGAGATTAGCGTATTCAATCCGCTTATCAGCCTACTTTTCGGGATCATCCGCAACAGCTAACAATGCCACGATGAACAAGGGTATCACCAACTTTCCTACCCAACTTGCCTCAGTCGCCGCAGAGACCGAATCGCTGCTCAAGCGGCTCCTCGGTGATGCGCCGCTCGACGGGGAAATTTCGCGACCGCCACGGCTCGTCGCAGCCATGCGCCACGCAGCGCTGGAGGGCGGCAAACGCCTGCGGCCATTCTTGCTTGTCGAGACGGCCATGGTGTTTGGCGCTGCGCGCGCGGGCGCGCTGATGGCAGGTACCGCGCTCGAACTCGTGCACTGCTATTCACTGGTCCACGACGATCTTCCGGCCATGGATGACGACGATCTACGGCGCGGACGACTGACGGTCCACAAGGCTTTCGATGAGGCGACTGCAATTCTCGTAGGTGACGCCCTGCTGACGCTGGCCTTCGATGTCATGGCGCGATCTGAAGTGCATGCCGATCCAGCGGTGCGGATCGCGCTCGTCGCGGAACTCGCGCGCGCTTCCGGCCTCGGCGGCATGGCCGGGGGACAGATGCTCGATCTCGCCGCCGAAGGGCGCTTCGAGCCAAAGCGCACCATGACCGGAAAGGAAATCGCAACCCTGCAAGCAATGAAAACCGGCGCGCTGATCCGCTTCGCGTGCTGCGCCGGCGCAATCCTTGGGCAGGCCGATGCTGCCGCGCGCGCCAGCATCGACCGCTATGGCACGGCAATAGGACAGGCTTTTCAGATTGCCGATGATTTGCTCGACGTAGAGGGTGATGCGAAGACGCTGGGCAAAGCTGCCGGCAAAGATGCCGCTGCCGGCAAGGCTACGCTGGTTGCCGCGCTAGGGACTACCGGGGCGCGGGCGCGCCTCAAAGAGCTGGTCGCGCAAGCGGATGCTGCGCTGGTACCATTCGGCGCGAAAGCCGATACTTTGCGCGCCGCTGCCCGTTTTGTTGCCGAACGAACGACTTAGAGGAAGCAACTTGTGGCCCGCAAGATTGCCGATCGACCCATACTGGCGGTCCGCCTCGCGCGGTTGCATGCGCGGCTACTGATTTCCATCGCCGTCGGCATGGCGGTGACTCTCGGTATGGCGATGACCGATTGGAGCATGGCGACCAAGCTACTGCTCGGTTGGGATATCGGCGTCGTGCTGTATCTTGCATTGATCTATCAGTTGATGATTTCCTGCGGCATCGACGAAATTCGCCGCCGCGCCGCCGAGGACGACGAAGGTGCGCTTATTCTGCTGATTCTCACCGGCCTCTCCGGGCTGGCGATAATGGGCGCGATCATCGCGGAGCTTGGCATTGCCAAAGTCTCCGGGCAGCCACGCAGCGGGCTTGGGGTTACGCTCGCGATGGCCACCATCCTGGTGTCATGGGCCTTCGTACACACGATCTTTGCGCTTCACTATGCCCACGAGTACTACGGCGAACGCGGCGATCACGCGATCGGCGGGCTGACGTTTCCCGGCCGGCAAGCACCCGACTATTGGGACTTTCTCTATTTTTCGCTCGTCATTGCGATGACCTCGCAGGTCTCTGACGTCGTGATTACCACCAAAGTTATCCGCCGAATTGTGACGGTGCACGGCGCACTGGCATTCTTTTTCAATGTCGCGGTGTTCGCCTTGACCGTAAACATCGTTTCCAACCTGATCTGACGCGCATGAACTTGTAAGTTCTTGAATCAATGACCGCGACCGTACAGACGCTACTGTTCATGATGGGGCTGCTGGCAGCGGTCGCAGTTGCTGCAAAGCGGCTGAATGTCGCGCCCTCGATCCTGCTTGTAATTGCGGGAATTGGCATCGCGTTCATACCCGGTCTGCCGAGAGTCGAGCTCGCGCCGGAAGTTGTACTGCTGGTGATCCTGCCGCCACTGATCTATTCCGCCGGCGTCTCCATGAGCTGGCGCGACTTCCGTTTCAATCTGCGCCCTATCGCGCTGCTTGCCTTTGGCTGCGTGGTGTTCACCACCTGCGCCGTTGCTGCTGCCGCGCACTACCTGCTGAATTTCGACTGGGCGATCGGCTTTCTGCTCGGCGCGATCATAGCACCGCCTGACGTGGTCGCACCGCTGGCGGTCGCGCAGCGGCTCGCGCTGCCGCGGCGGCTCCTTGTCGTGCTGGAAGGCGAAGGGCTCGCCAACGATGCAACGGCGTTGATTCTCTACCGCTTTGCGGTCGCGGCGGCGGTGACCGGCACGTTCTCATTGCCGGAAGCGGCAGGCACGTTCGCGCTGATCGTAGTCGGAGAAATTTTGTATGGCATTGCGGTTGGCTGGCTGAGCTTGCGTCTGCGGCAATGGGCGCGCGAGCCGCGTGTGGAAATAACGCTGTCGCTGATGACGCCCTATCTCGCCTTCTGGGTACCGGAACATCTCGGTGGCTCAGGCGTGCTGGCGACCGTCGCGTGCGGGCTCTACGTGAGCTGGATCGGGCCGCGCTTGATATCCTCGGCCACGCGGCTACAAGGCATCTTTTTCTGGGATCTACTGGTCTATCTCATCGAAGGACTCGTATTCCTGCTCACCGGCTCGCAGGTGCGCGCGCTGCTGGACCAGGCGCAAGTCGTACCGATCCGCGAATTGGTGTTTGCTACTGTCTTGACAACGCTGATCGCGATCGCGGCACGCTTCATCTGGGTATTCCCGGCGACCTATATTCCGCGCTGGGTGAGTGCATCGCTGGCGAAACACGATCCGTCGCCGCCATGGCAAGGGCCCTTTATAATTGCCTTCACTGGCGTACGCGGCGTGGTTTCGCTCGCCGCCGCGCTCGCAATTCCCTACGCGCTCAACACCGGCCAGCCATTTCCGCACCGTGGGCTCATCCTTTTCGTGACTTTCGGCGTGATCATCATCACGCTTGTCGGCCTAGGTTCGATGCTGCCGCTGGTCGTGCGCTGGCTCGGCGTGACACGCATCGGTCAGGAAGAGCGCGCCGGTGAAATACGGTCCGAGCTCGAGTCGCGCGTGTCGGCCCTTGAAGAGGTGGAAAAGCGTTTGGAAAAATTTGTCGAAGAGCGCGAGCTGCCAGATGAAGTCATCGCGCTGTTGCGCACACGCAACCAAAGCAGACGGCAGATCCTGCCGAACGACATGAACGACGGGCTTGAGTACATGCGCCAAAGCGCCACGATCAAGAAAGACCTGATCGATACCGAGCGCGAATTCATCTATCAGCTTTTGCGCGACGGCAAGATCACAGACGAGGCACGCCGCCGTATCGAATACGAACTGGATCTCGAAGAAGCGAGCGTCGCGAACCGCGGCAGAGATGGCGGCGGCTGGATGTAGTCAACGCTTCGCTGCCCCAATCTTTGAAGGCGCGGGGCGCGCCTGCATCCCTTTTTCCGTTTCCCCAAAAGGGAAATGGACCGGCGGGAGCGCGCCAGGTGTTTTTGCGAAGCCCCTCTGGCGGGCTTGGCGGCCCCCAGGCGCTCCATCTGCAGCGCGCATTGTCTGCGCGCCGTCAGAACGGACGCTCGCCTTTCACCGTGACGCGATTGCCCGAGCGCGTATGCGGCCAGTAATCCCACATCGCCCGGTGCTGGGCGCAACGATTATCCCAGAATGCGATTGCATTCTCGGTCCAGCGGAAGCGGCATTGGAAGAGCGGATTCTCGGCGTGCTGATACAAATAGGCCAGCACGGCGTCGCTTTCGTCGCGCGGGATGCCAACGATGTGGTGCGTAAACCCGCGGTTCACGTAGAGCGCCTTCTTTCCCGTCACCGGATGCGTGCGCACGACAGGATGCTCGGCGCGTGGATAGGCCGGTTTATCGGCAACGCCCGCATTCGCATAAAGACCGCGATAGACCGGCTCTCCGTCGTGGACCGCGGTAAGCCCGTGGAGATAGGCCTTCATCCGGTCCGACAATGCATCGTAGGCGGCATACATGCTGGCGAACAAAGTATCGCCGCCATGCGGCGGACATTGCTTGATATAGAGAATGCTGCCCATTGGCGGTTCGAGGTCGCACGACACGTCGCTATGCCAGCCTTCACCGTTCGCCCGCGGGCTGTCCTTGTCGGCGTAGATTTTCATCAGCTCCGGTTCGCCCGGCTCGTGCGGCGCGGCCGGATGGATGTGCAACTCACCGAATAGCCGGCCAAAGGCCAGGTGCTGTTGCGCCGTGATGTGCTGATCGCGGAAGAAAATGACGATGTTTTCGGCCAAGGCCCGATGAATTTCGTCCACTGTCCGGTTGGACAATGGTTTTGCGAGATCGACACCATCGATCTCCGCGCCGATGATCGGTGTGAGCTTGTCTACGCCGATCGTTTCGTAAGGCGTCGTTTCATCGGCTACGTGCCGGTAGCGGGGGCCGTCCTTGCTGCTCAGAGAGCTCATGAGGCACCTTCGGCAAATTCTTTTGTCGAGGATCCTAGCGCGGATGCAGCCCCGCGCAACCCGCCTCTTTAATCCGCACGCCGATTAGTACCAAACCGCCACTCGATATAGTCGATGACCATCTGCTTGAAATCGGCGCTGAGCGTCAACCCGCGCAAAGTGGCGGCCTTCTTGCCGTCGATGAAAACGGGTGCGGTCGGCTGTTCGCCGGTGCCGGGCAGCGAAATCCCGATGTCGGCGTGTTTGGATTCCCCCGGCCCGTTCACGATGCAGCCCATCACCGCGACGTTGAGCGTCTCCACCCCCGGATAGCGCATCTTCCACGCCGGCATCGACTCGCGGATGAAACCCTGAATGTCGGCGGCCAATTCCTGGAACGTAGTCGAGGTGGTGCGCCCGCAACCGGGACAGGCCGCAACCAGCGGCACAAAGGTGCGCAGGCCCATCGTCTGCAACAGTTCCTGCGCCACCTGCACCTCGCGGGTGCGGTCGCCATTGGGCTCCGGGGTGAGCGAGATGCGGATGGTGTCGCCGATGCCCTGTTGCAGCAGCACCCCCATGGCAGCGGATGAGGCGACAATACCCTTCGAGCCCATGCCGGCCTCGGTCAGGCCCAGATGCAGCGCATAGTCGCAGCGCCGCGCCAGTTCCCCATAGACCGCAATCAGGTCCTGCACCGCCGAGACCTTGGCGGAGAGGATGATGCGGTTCTTGGACAGGCCGATCTCCTCGGCGCGCGCGGCTGATAGCACGGCCGATTGCACCATGGCCTCGTGGGTGACTTCGCGCGCATCGCGCGGTGTCTTGGACCTGGCATTCTCGTCCATCAGCCGGGTCAGCAATTCCTGGTCGAGCGAGCCCCAGTTGGCGCCGATGCGCACCGGTTTTCCGTATTTCAGCGCCATCTCCACGATGGCTGAGAACTGCTTGTCCTTCTTGTCTTTGAAGCCGACATTGCCGGGGTTGATGCGGTACTTGTCGAGCGCTTCCGCGCAGCCCGGGTGGTCGGCCAGGAGCTTGTGGCCGATGTAATGGAAATCGCCAATGAGCGGCACGCGCACGCCCAACTGCGTGAGCCGTTCCTTAATGCGCGGTACGGCCGCCGCCGCTTCATCGCGGTCGACGGTAATCCGCACCAGTTCGGAGCCTGCGGCCGCCAGCGCCGCTACCTGCCGCGCGGTCGCTTCCGCGTCGGCAGTATCCGTATTGGTCATCGACTGCACGACAATCGGCGCGCCGCCGCCAACAATGACCCCGCCGACGTTTACTGCGGCCGTTCTATGCCTTTGCTGCACGTCTGCACTCATCGACTTTTTCCGGACCACGGGGTGCCAGACAAATATGGCGCGGTCAACGCAGGCGAAAGAGCCTGGAAAGACGGCATTATCGCGCCCTATTCACCAGCACGAGGCCGGCGGTGACCAGCGCCACCGCGGCAGCAAAAGCCGGCGTTAAAGGCTCGCCAAGCACCAGATAGCCGGCAGCGACACCAAACAACGGCGTCAGAAATGTGAAGGCCGAAAGTCGGCTCGCCGAATAGCGCGCGATCAGCGCGAACCAGACCACGAAGGTCACACTCACCACCCACACGGTTTGATAAGTGAGCGAACCGAGCGCCAGTGCCGACGGCATATGTGTGATGCGTTCACCGATGACGAGCGCTACCGCGGTCATGACCGGCGCCGACACGACGAGCTGATAAAGCATCACTTTCTCGGCAGAGGCGCGTGTCAGCGGGCTGGCCTTGATGATGAGCGTGGTCGCTGCCCAGAATAGTGCAGCGCCAACCATCATTACATCGCCAATGAGTTGGCGCGGATCCAAGGCCGGTGTTGGAACACCGAAGGCGATTAGCATGCCGGCGAAAGACAAGCTCAATCCCAACCACTGCGCAACGCCAAAGCGATCCGCCGGCAAAACGATGCGCGCGCCAAGCACGACAAGGAATGGCGCGAGATAGATGAATAGAACCGCGCGCGTGGCGGTCGTATAGACGAGGCCCTGATAGATCAGGATAAACTCGACGGCGAACAGCAAGCCGGCCGCAAGCCCAAACCACAGCGTGCCGTCGCGCCTGAGCAGCGCAATGCCGCGCATCCAGCACCAGACCGCAATCAAAAGTGCGGCGATGGTAGAACGAACTGCCGCTTGCGTCAGCGGCGGGATATCATGAATCGCAAGTTTGGTTGCAACCTGGTTGAAACCCCAGGACAGGCACAGCACGACCACGATGCCGGCCGCGAGCGCGTCAAGAGGACGCGTGGTGGAGGTGTAAGCTGGTGTGGAGGACAATTGAGGAATTCCAGCAGCGGGGCCGTTCTAGCGCGGCAACCTCTCCCTGTCATGCCCATGATGAGTTGCCACTCACACGATCTTTCGTAGGTTTGTATTTGCCGAACTGCCTCATGGATTGCCGGGTCAAGCCCGGCAATGATGGAGGATGGGTTGTGCCCAGCGACATTCACACCATTTTGCAATGTGCGCAGATGCCCGAAATCTCGATCACCGGCGTCTTCGGTGAGAAACCAGCAGCACGCGAAGCGCTTTTGATCGTATCGGCTACTGCGGCGGAGGCCGCCTCACCGACCGCGCCACATTTCTCGCAAATAAGAAACACCACCGGATCGCCGCTGTCGTGACCGTGCACGCAGGCGATGAAGGCATTGCGACTTTCAATCCGGTGCACGAGGCCTTGCTCGCGCAGGAAATCGAGCGCGCGGTAGACGCTGATCGGGGCCGGCCGCATGCCGCGCACCGCCAAGCGGTCAATCAGCTCATAGGCGCCGAGCGGCCGATGGGTCGCCAGTAATGCCTCTAACACCCGGCGGCGCATCGGCGTCAGCCGCTCTTTGCGCGCGGCGCAGAGCGCTTCGGCGTGGGCGACGGCGTCGCTCGTGCAGCGCTCATGATCGTGATCGGGCTTTGGAAATACCGCTGATTTTCTGGCCAAGGAATGTTCCGCCTTCCGACACAAGTCTAATGCCTTGCCGCTCGAACCACGAGAAAATGAACATATATATTGCGCTGCAACAAGAATAGGGGCAGGTTCCGCCCGCAATTTCGGGGACCGCGTCGCCGGTTGTTGGCGGCCACAAGCAACACGAGGACGGCGATGCTCAAAGGCAAGACTGCGCTCATTACCGGCTCGACTTCGGGCATCGGTCTCGCCATCGCCTGCGCGCTCGCGCAGGACGGCGCCAACGTTATACTCAACGGCTTCGGCGACAAAACTGAGATCGAAAAGATCCGCGCGGGCGTCGAGAAAAATTTCGGCGTCATGGCGCGCTACTCGGGCGCCGACATGAGCAAACCGGCGGAAATCGCAGACATGATCCGCGCCACCGAAAAGGAATTCGGCGTGCTCGACGTGCTGGTCAATAACGCCGGCATCCAGCACGTGGCGAATATCGAGGATTTCCCGATTGAGCGATGGGATGCGGTCATCGCGATCAACCTGTCGTCGTCGTTTCACACCATCCGCGCGGCCGTGCCGGGTATGAAGAAACGGAAATGGGGCCGCATCATCAATATCGCTTCAGCACACGGGCTGGTGGCCAGCGTGCAGAAGGTCGCCTATGTCTCCGCCAAGCACGGGCTCGTCGGCCTCACCAAGGTCGTCGCAATGGAGACCGCAAACGCAGGCGTGACTTGCAACGCCATCTGCCCCGGCTGGGTGCTCACGCCGTTAGTGCAACAGCAGATCGACGCAAGAGCTAAGACTTCCGGCAAAAGCGTGCGCGAGGAAGAAATCGCGCTCCTGTCGGAGAAACAGCCGATGCATCAGTTCACCAAACCGGAGAGCATTGGTGCGCTCGCTGTATTCCTGTGCAGCGACGCCGCGGCGACCATCACCGGCTCGGCCTATTCGATCGATGGCGGCTGGGTAGCGCAGTGAACCTTCTCTCGCGCGCGTTCGGCGGGGACAAGTCGGAAAAACCGAAAGCGGTTAAACATATCAATCTCGCACTGCAGGGCGGCGGCGCCCTCGGCGCCTTCACCTGGGGTGTGCTCGATCATCTGCTCGAGGACGGGCGGCTGAAGATCGAGGGGATATCCGGCGCGTCGGCCGGTGCGGTCAACGCGATCATGCTGGCGGATGGGCTTGCGCGCGGTGGACCGGACGAGGCGCACAAGCGACTCGCCGATTTTTGGCGTGCCGCGAGCCTCGGCGGCAACCTGCCCGAAGTGCAGCGGCGCGCGGTTGACCGCCTTTTTTCGTTCTGGCCAATCGAGGATACGCCGGTCGGCCTGTGGATGCAGGCGCTGACGCGGTATCTATCGCCCTACGACTTCAACCCTCTCAACATCAATCCGCTGAACGATCTGATCGGGCGTTTTGTCGATTTCGACGCGGTGCGGGCCTGCCAGGACCTGCAATTGTTCGTATCCGCCACCAACGTAAAGACCGGGCAGCTCCGTGTATTCAGGCGCGACGAGATGACCGCGGACATGATCGTCGCCTCGGCCTGTCTGCCGCATCTATTTCGTGCGGTCGAGATCGACGGAGAGCCCTATTGGGATGGCGGCTACGTTGGCAATCCTTCGCTCTATTCGCTGATTGGCGCCACGCAGACCGAAAATTTGCTGCTGGTCCAGATTAACCCGCCGCAACGCAAGCAGTTACCCAAGACGCGCGACGAGATTATGGCGCGCATCAACGAGATCACGTTCAATGCCTCACTGATGTCGGAACTGCGCGGCATCACCTTCGTCGGTAAGCTGATCGATGAGGGTAAGCTGCCGCGTGGTACAGGCGCAGGGCAATACCGGCGAATCAATGTGCACCGCGTCGCCCTCACCGGTTCGGCGCAAGCACTGGACGCGGCGAATCGGCTCAACACCGACTATGATTTTTTCGAAATGCTGCGCACCAACGGTCGGCGTGCCACGCGCCGCTTCCTCGATGCGCATTACGACGACATCGGTGTGCGCTCGAGCGTCGATTTCGAGGTCGCGCCGGGGGCCGCGACCGCGTGATATATTCGCGCGCATGACAGAACTAACTGCCCAAATCGGAAACACAGTCCTCGACATCGTTGTCGCCGATATCACCACGCTTCCCGTCGATGCGATCGTGAATGCCGCTAACCGCACACTGCTGGGCGGCGGCGGCGTAGATGGTGCTATTCATCACGCGGCAGGGCCGGAGCTATTAGCCGAATGCAAAACGCTTGGCGGCTGCGCGACCGGCAGCGCCAAGATCACGCGCGGCTACCGGCTCAAGGCCAGGCACGTAATCCACGCGGTCGGCCCGGTGTGGGGCGGCGGCAATAAAAATGAAGAGGCTTTATTGGCGGGTTGTTACCGGACGGCACTTGACCTCGCGGCAAGCAATGCATTGGGTTCGATTGCTTACCCCGCAATCTCTACCGGCATTTACCGCTTTCCGGCCAGCCTTGCTGCACGTATCGCGGTGGGTACTGTCGCGGCGGAGATTGCCGCTCGCCCACGCGGCGTAACGCGCGTGGTTTTCTGCTGCTTCGCGCCTGAGAGCGCCGAGCACCACAAGGATGCATTCGCGGAATTGGGGTTGGTGTGAGGCATATGTATGCCGCCCGTCCGCGCGAAAACAGGGAAAGCAAGCACTGGATCCCCGCTTTCGCGAGAATGAGCGGAGGTTGTGGCTACGCCGCGGCTGGCTCAAATCTTCGGCGCCACATCCAATCGCACGATCCAGTTTTCCAAGCCAGTTGTAACCGCCGGGTAGAGTTTTAAGACTTCCGGATCGTGGCCAGGCACGATGTGGTGGCGCGAGCTCGCGAGCTTCTTCAGCGTCTTATAACCCTCGAGTGTGTCTCCGACGCTATACGTGATCGGAAATACGCGGCCTTCGTCGATATGCGAATAGAGGTGGCAACAATCCGATGCGATGACGACGGTACCGCGTTTGGTTTTAACCCGCACGCATTGCAAACCCTTCGAATGGCCGCCGATCTTGTGCACGCTGATGCCGGGGACGAGCTCCTCGACACCATCGTGAAATTCGACACGATAGGCGAATACTTTGCGCACCATCGCCAGTACGTCGCTCTCGCTGAACGGGATGCGGAGCACCCGGTGGCACATGCAGCGACCGGTGGCATAGGCCATCTCGATATCCTGAATGTGATAGCGCGCATTAGGAAACAGATCGTAGTTGCCGGCATGGTCCCAATGCATATGCGTGGCAATCACGTGATCGACCTTGTCGGGCTGCACGCCAAGCGCCTTCAACCCCTCGCCCACCGGATGAATGATCGTGCGTGCGCGTTCCTTGGCGGCGATTTCATCGAAGCCCGTGTCGCACACGAAAGTGCCGTGCGCCCCTTTGATCACCCAGATATAGTAAGCGATCGACGTCATCTCGTCGTGCGGGTCGCCGAAGATGTAGTTCTCGGAGCGCTTGCGCGAGTGCGTCGCATAACAAACTGCATAGACCTCGTGGATGTCGTCGCTCATGATTTCTTGCCCACGGTGACGCCGGCCCGCTTCTCGATCATTTTGACGATCGCGGTGAAATCGCTGTCGCCACCGAATTCCGTATTGGTCGTTTCCCATTGGTCGAGGACGGTACTCATCACGGAATTGGGAACATTCAAGTCCTTGGCCTCCTCGACGCATAGCCGAACGTCCTTGAGCATCAGCGCCGTGGTGAAGCCATAGTTGAATGTGCGCGGTAGAATCGCCTGCGGAAATTTTCCGTCCGATGCGGTGGTGCGGCCGGAGCCGGCATTGATGACATCGATCATCACCGCCGGATCGAGGCCTGCTTTCACGCCCATTGCCACCGCTTCAGAGGTTGCCGCCATCGCGGTAGCAGAGAGGAAATTATTGGCGAGCTTCATGGTCTGCGCCATGCCGGGCTTCTCACCGATAACGAAGACCTTGCCGAGCACCGCGAGCACATCTTTCACCAGATCGACTTCGGCTTTCGGCCCTGAGACCATCACTGCCAGTGTGCCCTTCCTGGCGCCGCCAACGCCGCCGCTCACCGGGCAGTCGATCTGCACGATATTCTTTTTCGCCAATGCCGCCGCAATCTTTGCCGCAACGCGCGAGCCGGTGGTGGAAAGATCGATAAAGCGTTTGATGCGCTTGCCGTGAATGACACCGCCCTCGCCCGTCGCGACCTTTTCGGAGATCTGCAACGATGGCAGGCTCGCCATCACTGTTTCGGCCCGGTCGGCGACGTCGGCTGGCGACGACGCAAGCTGCGCGCCGAGCGCCACCAGGGGCGCTGCCGCGTCGTTCCGCGTATCGTAAACGATGAGCTTGTGGCCGGCCTCGATCAGCCGGCGAGCCATCGGCTGCCCCATATTACCGAGCCCGATAAAGCCGATGTCCATGCGGTTTCCTCCAACGAACGGCACGCAGTTTAGACCGGCCTGCCGCCGAATTCCGCCTTGATTTTCTCGGTGTGCTCGCCAAGCGCGGGGATCGGGCCATAGGTTCGCTCTTGCCCCGCGAGCAGCGGCGCCGGCGCCGGCATCGCCACCGGGCCGCTGGGCGCACCGACCGTGATGCGCCGCAAGTGCGCATGTTTTGACAATAGCTCCCAATCATTGACACGCGCGAAGGCGATGTCGGCAGCTTCAAGTGTTTTCATCAGCGCTTCGACATCGTGGCGTGCAAAAACGGCAGCGACCTTGGCATCGGTTTCCGCACGATTCTCTACGCGCTTCGGATTGGTGGCGAATTTAGGATCCGATCCCAGCGCAGCATCGCCTAGCACTTTTTCCGCCATCACACGCCATTCGCGGTCATTCTGAATGGCGATGATTATGGCGGCACCATCGCGGCTCTTGAACACGCCGTATGGCGCGATCGCCACATGCGCGAGGCCGATGCGCTTGAACGGCACGCCGCCTTCCCCGTGCAGCAACGGTACCGTCATCCATTCCGCCATTGCGTCGAACATGGAGACGGAAATTTCCGCACCTTCATTAGTCCTGGAACGTGCGATCAGCGCTTCGAGAATTGCCTCATAGGCATTGAGGCCTGCGGCAATATCCACGATCGACACGCCAACGCGCGCCGGCGCTTCCGGACCGCCGGTCACCGAAGACACGCCGGATTCGGCCTGAACCAAAAGGTCGTAGGCCTTGCGTTGAGCGTAAGGGCCGCTTTCGCCGTAGCCGGAGATCGAGCAGCAAATCAGTCGTGGATACTTTTTGCGCAGGCTAGTCAGCGGAAAGCCTAGCTTCGCCAGCGCGCCGGGTTTGAGATTCTGCACGAACACGTCAGCCTTCGCGAGCATCGCTTCGAGCACAGCCTTGTCATCGGGCTTGCCGAGATCGAGCACCACCGACTGCTTACCGCGATTAAGCCAGACAAAATTGGCACTTTCTCCATGCACGACATGATCATATTCACGGGCGAAGTCGCCTTCCGGCCGTTCGACCTTGATCACGCGCGCGCCGGCATCGGCCAGACGGCAGGTACATTGCGGCGCCGCTACCGCTTGCTCGACCGAAACGACAAGTAGCCCTTCGAGCGGCAATGCCATCTCAATACGACCGGGGCAGGCCGAGCACGTGCTCGGCCAGATATGAGAGGATCATGTTGGTGGAAATTGGCGCCACCTGATAGAGCCGCGTCTCGCGAAACTTGCGCTCGACGTCATATTCCTCGGCAAATCCGAATCCACCGTGCGTTTGCACGCACATGTCGGCCGCCGCCCATGAGGCGTCAGCGGCCAGTAGCTTCGCCATATTGGCCTCCGCACCAATATCCTCGCCCGCTTCGTATTTGCGCGCAGCCTCATGCACCATCAGTTCGGCGGCGCGCATCTGCGCATAGGCGCGCGCGATCGGGAACTGCACGCCCTGGTTCTTTCCAATCGGCCGGCCGAATAATTCGCGCTCCTTGGAATATTGCGTCGCCTTGGCGATGAACCATTTGGCGTCGCCGATACATTCGGCGGCGATCAGAATGCGCTCGGCGTTCATGCCGGCCAGAATATAGCGAAAGCCCTGCCCCTCCTCGCCGATCAGATTCTCCGCCGGTACGCGCAGATCGTCGAAGAATATTTGGGTAGTGGCATGGTTCATCATGGTGCGGATCGGATTGATGGCGATGCTGGCGCCCTGCGCAAGCCGCATGTCCACCAGAAATACCGATAAGCCGTCGGTGCGCTTCTTGGCCTGCTCTTTTGGCGTGGTGCGCGCAAGCAATAGCATCAGATCGGAATGCTCGGCGCGCGATGTCCAGATCTTCTGCCCGTTGATGATATAGTGGTCGTTGCCCTCGCGCCGCGCGGTCGTGCGTAGGGAAAGCGTGTCGGTGCCGGATGTCGGCTCCGTAACGCCGAAGGCTTGCAAGCGAAGCTCCCCGCTGGCAATCAGCGGCAGATAGCGCTGTTTCTGCTCCTCGCTTCCGTGCCGCAGGATCGTTCCCATGATGTACATCTGCGCATGGCAGGCGGCGCCGTTGCCACCAGAAGCATGTACCTCCTCCAGAATTGCAACAGCGGCGCTGATGCCGAGGCCGCTGCCCCCGTAACTTTCGGGAATGAGCGCGGCGAGGTAACCCGCCTCGGTGAGCGCAGCAACAAATTCGGTCGGATAGGCACGCTCCCGGTCGAGTGCGCGCCAATATTCGCCCGGAAATTTGGCGCACAGCGCACGCACGCCGGCGCGAACATCAGCAAATTCATCTTGATCGGCGCTACGCTTTTTCATAAGCCCACTCTATGCAGCCGGCAGCGCCTGACAAGTACAGCTAGATCGGGTCCCAATTAAACACGTCTTCCGAACGCTCCAATGGCGTAAAGGAGGACTCGAAAGCGGTTTTAAGCTGCGCCGCAAGCGTTTCCGGTGTCCAGCCTTCGGCGCGGTGAATGGTTTTGATCGGGCGCGGCTGGTTGAACAGGTAAACTTCGTTATTGCGCACCGAGAAGATTTGCCCGGTGATGTCCGCTGCCGCATCGGAGCACAGATAGACTGCAAGCGGCGCGATCTTCTCCGGCGTCATGCGCTGAAACGCTTCGATGCGCTGTTTATCCCGCTCCGACTGGGCCGGGATCGACTCGATCATGCGTGTAAAGGCAAAGGGCGCAATGCAGTTCGAGCGCACGTTGAAGCGCACCATGTCCAGCGCGATCCCGCGCGACAGGCCCATGATGCCGAGTTTGGCCGCCATGTAGTTGGCCTGGCCAAAATTTCCGACAAGGCCGGAGGTCGATGTCATGTGCACGAAGGCCCCAGAATTCTGCTCGCGGAAATACGGTGCGACTGCGCGGCTCATATTGAACGAGCCATCGAGATGCACGGCGATGACGTCGGACCAGTCCGACCAGCTCATCTTGTGAAAAATCACGTCGCGCAAGATGCCGGCGTTGTTGACCAAGATGTCGACGCAACCGAATGCCTCGATCGTGGACTTTACGATAGCCTCGGCGTTTTTCGGCTCGGTGATCGTGAGCGTTGAGGCAATCGCTTCGCCACCCGCTTTTTTGATGGCATCCACCGTTTGCTGCGCCGGACCTGCGTCGGCGCCTTCGCCTTGCAGACTGGCACCAATGTCGCTGACAACCACACGTGCGCCTTCCTTCGCGAGCAGCATGGCAATGCCGCGTCCGATGCCGCGTCCCGCCCCGGTAACGATGGCGGACTTGCCGGCGACCATACCTGCCATCAGCGGCCCCACACTTCGCCGGCGAGCTCAACGATCATCCGCAATTTCGCCCACTGCTCGTCCTCGGCCAACACATTGCCCTCCTCAGTCGAGGCAAAGCCGCATTGCGGCGACAGACACAACTGGTCGAGCGAGACAAACTTGGCGGCGTCATCGATACGGCGCTTGATCTCGTCTTTTGATTCCAACCGTCCAGTTTTTGTAGTGACCAGGCCAAGCACAACGATTCTATCCTTTGGAAGCATCCGCAGCGGCTCAAAGCCGCCGGCACGCTCGGTATCGTATTCCATGAAAAAGCCGTGCACCTTGATCCTGTTGAACAGAACCTCCTGAACGGTCTCGTAACCGCCGCTTCCCATGTAAGTCGATTTATAGTTGCCGCGGCACATGTGCATGGTGATAGTCATGTCCGCAGGAATATCCGACATCGCCGTAT
Source organism: Pseudolabrys sp. (assembly GCA_049802775.1). Lineage (GTDB taxonomy): Bacteria > Pseudomonadota > Alphaproteobacteria > Rhizobiales > Xanthobacteraceae > Pseudolabrys. The sequence goes on from JBARNC010000431.1 coordinate 43,654, forward strand.
TGATGAGATCGCCGTAGAGCTTGCCGAGCTGTTCGGAATCATCGCCGCGGTCCTTCATCGCCTGGCGATATTTTGGATCGCACAGCATTGCGATGAAGACTTCGTCGAGCTGGAGGCAGCGGCAGCCAGCGTCGGCAAAGGCGCGCACGGCTTTTTTGTAGGCTTGGCCGAGATCATCAAAGAAGCGGTCGAGTTTTGGATAGACATTGCGATCGATTGGCGTCGGTACCGGCCGACCATAAGCCGCCGATGGCGAGGGAATCGTGATCTTCGGCGTGCGCTTGGTATGGGCGGCGACAAATTTGAAATGCTCGATCATCGGGTGGCCGGAAAAGCCGAGCTTGCCGGTGACCTTGAGGCCTTCATTGCGCGTCGTCACGGCAGCAAAGGCGATACCGGTGTCCATCACATGCTTCTCGATGCCGTCGAGACCCCAGAGAAAATCGAGATGCCACCAGGAGCGGCGGAATTCGCCATCGGTGATCGATTGCAGGCCCATCTCTTCCTGCTTCTTGATGATGCGGCCAATCTCGCGGTCCTCGATTTCTTTCAGTTGCTCCGGCGTGATCTCGCCCTTGGCGCGCAGTTCGCGCGCCTTTTTCAAGGCGGCGGGGCGCAGCAGGCTGCCGACATGATCGGCACGAAACGGCGGCTTCGTACGTTGAGACATATTGCTTCCCTCTACCCTCGCTGCCATGCCCGCGAAAGCGGGCATCCAGTAATTACTGTCCATCGGCTCAATCGAATGCAGAGGTTACTGGGTCCCCGCCTTCGCGGGGACGCCACCTCTGTATCCCCAAACCTCCTCGGCGAGCTCCACAATCAATCTTAGTTTTGCCCATTGTTCGTCCTCGGCAAGGATATTGCCCTCCTCCGCGGAAGCGAAGCCGCATTGCGGCGACAGGCAAAGCTGCTCGAGCGGCACGTATTTCGTCGCTTCATCGATGCGGCGCTTGAGATCGTCCTTGGATTCCAGCCGTCCGCTTTTCGACGTCACCAGTCCGAGTACTACCGTTTTGCCTTTCGGCACGAAACGCAGCGGCTTGAAGCCACCCGCACGATGGCTGTCATATTCCAGAAAATACCCATTGACCTTGATGGTATTGAACAGAATCTCGGCCACTGGTTCATAGCCACCGGAGGCCACGAACGTGGACTGGAAGTTGCCGCGGCAGAGATGCATGGCGATGGTCAAATCCGGTGGAATGTCCGAGATCGCTGTGTTGATCATGCCGGCATAAATGGAGGGCAGCTTTTCCGGATCGTCTCCGCGCGTCGTGACCTGTGCACGCAATTTCGGATCGCAGAGATAAGCGAAATTGACCTCATCAAGCTGGAGATAGTGGCAGCCGGCATCGGCAAAGGCGCGTACGGCCTTGCGGTATGTCTGCCCGAGGTCACGATAGAAATCGTTCATGTCGGGATAGATCGACTCCGGCACCGCATCGCGGCCGTAACGGAAATGTAGCGATGACGGCGACGGGATCGTCATTTTCGGCGTTACTCGCGTATTAGCTTTGACAAACTTGAAATGCTCGATCATCGGGTGGGTGGAGAACGTGCCAAGCTTGCCGGCAACGCGCAGCATCATTGGTTTCGGATTCGGTCCCTGGAACTTGATCTTGCGCTCGCCGAGATAGGCTTCAACGCCGGGCAGCGCGCCAAGGAAATCGTAATTCCAGAAGGCGCGGCGGAATTCGCCGTCGGTGACGGCTTGCAGGCCGATCTCTTCCTGCTTCTTGATGATCGCAGTGATTTCGCGATCCTCGACTGCTTTGAGCGCATCGGCGGAGATCTTGTTTTTCTCCCGTCGCACGCGTGCGTCTTTCAGCCGCGCCGTACGCAGGAGGCTCCCCACATGATCGGCGCGGAAGGGCGGCTTTGTTCGTATCGCCATCAGTTCACATCTTCACAATTTGAAAACGGCCGGCGCGTGAGGCGCCGGCCGCTTATGTCACCACAATAAGATTGGGAAGCAAGCCTATTTTA